>CALVYJ010000027.1 GCA_944372075.1 uncultured Clostridia bacterium
TCATATCGTGCTCCACGCCCCCTCCGCGCATCCGCTTTTGGGCAAGATATTCCGCGTTGCCGCCCAGCAAGATATCCGTTCCGCGCCCCGCCATGTTCGTTGCGATGGTCACGGCGCCTACCCGACCTGCCTGCGCGACGATCTCCGCCTCGCGCTCGTGGTTTTTCGCGTTTAAGATATTGTGCTTAATGCCGTTTTTCCGCAGCATTTTTGCGATCTCTTCGCTCTTTTCGACGGTCGCCGTACCGATCAGGATAGGCTGCCCGTTCGCATGGCGCTCGGTGATCTCCTGCAACAGCGCCCGCTTTTTGCCGTCTACCGTGGCGTAAACGGCGTCCGGCATGTCCTTGCGCGCGACCGGCTTGTTGGTGGGGATCTCCAAAACGTCCAAAGAATAGATGGTGCGGAATTCGCCCTCCTCCGTCTTGGCGGTACCGGTCATGCCCGACAGCTTTTTATACAGACGGAAAAAGTTCTGGAAGGTGATCGTTGCGTACGTCTTGTTCTCGTTGCGGACTTTCACGCCTTCCTTCGCTTCGATCGCCTGGTGCAGACCGTCCGAATACCGACGCCCGATCATGAGACGGCCGGTAAATTCGTCGACGATGATCACCTCGTCGTCGTTTACGATATAATCCTCGTCGCGATGGAACAGCTTATGCGCCTTGAGCGCCTGCTGAATGTGATGGTTCAACGACGCGTTTTCGATGTCGCCCAGGTTTTCGATGTTGAAAAACCGCTCCGCCTTCGCCGCGCCCTTTTCCGTGATCTGTACGGTGCGATCCTTGCGATCGATCACGTAATCCCAGTCTCCGTACTTGACTCCGAGCGCTATGTCGTCGTAATCGCTGTACTTGGATTCCTGCTCGGGCTCCTCCTCCGACTCCTCCGCCGCCTTCTTGCGCTTTTTCTTGGTGTCTTTATCCTCTTCGCCCTTGTTGCCCTCATCGTCAAAGCCGCCGTCCAGCGTGCGAACAAATTTGTCCACCCGCTCGTACAGCTCGCTCGACTTGTCGCCTTTTCCCGAAATGATGAGCGGCGTCCTCGCCTCGTCGATCAGGATGGAGTCCACTTCGTCGACGATCGCAAAGTCCAGATCCCTCTGCACCATGCGCTTGATGTCCGTCTTTAAGTTGTCGCGCAGATAGTCAAACCCCAGCTCGTTGTTCGTCGCATACGTGATGTCGCAGTTGTACGCCGCCTTCTTCTGCGTGTCGTCCATGCCCGGCACTACGACCCCCACGCTCAATCCCAGAAAACGATGCACTTTGCCCATCCATTCCGCGTCACGCTTGGCAAGATAATCGTTGACCGTTACGATATGCACGCCCTTGCCCGCCAGCGCGTTCAGATAGGACGGAAGCGTCGCCACCAGCGTCTTGCCTTCGCCCGTCTTCATTTCGGCAATTCTGCCTTGATGCAGCGCAATTCCGCCGATGATCTGCACATGATAATGCTTCAGCTTCAAAACGCGCCACGCCGCTTCCCGTACGACCGCAAACGCATCGTATAAAATGTCGTCCAGCGTTTCGCCCGCAGCCAGCCGCGCCTTCAACGCGTCCGTCTGCTTGCGCAGCTCGCCGTCGGTCATGCCCGCATACTTCGGCTCCAATGCCTCCACGCGGCTCGCCATCTTGTCCAGTTTCCGCAGACTGCGCCGACTGTCGCTGTTGAACAAGTAATTGATAAGTCCCATAAATTGCTCCCCTGTGCCTATCGCACATATCCTGTTTCAAAAAAACGGCGACTTTTTCCGATCTATACGCCGCCGCATACTATTTTTATTTTACACCATTTTGGTAAAAATGTAAAAGATTTTTGAACGAATTTTAATAAATTGAGGGTATTTTACCATTTTTTCACCTGGAAATAGTTGCCGCCGCGCACGCGCGGCGGCAACTTCCGCGCGCTTTGCGCGCTTGCCGTACTCCCTCAACGAACCGATTGCGGCGCGCGCACCCCGGCGACCGTCAGCAGATCTACGCGCTCCGCGCCTGCGCCGAGCAACAACTGCGCCAGTACCGAACCGGTTGCGCCCGTCGTCATGACGTCGTCGACCAGTACGATCTTCTTTCCCTTGCAGACCGTCCGCTCATGCACCCGAAAACACCCCGTCAAATTTTTCGCCCGCTCTTTCGCCGAAAGATATTTTTGCGCCGCCGTCTCCCGCGTCTTGACCAATACGGACGGCTCCAGCCGAAAACCCGACCGCTCCGCCAATTCGCGCGCCAATACCAGCGACTGATTGTATCCGCGCTTTTTGTATGCCTGTTCCGTCATCGGAACACAGGTCAAAAAATCGGCGTCCGAAAACTCGGAAAGCAGCAGCGGCAAAAGCTGCGCCGAAAAGAATGCGCCGAGCCATTTTCCGCCCGTCTTGAATTTCTTGATCAGCCGCACGATCTCCCCTTCGTAGCGAAAGGCGCTGCGCGCGGCATGAAAGGCTGGCATGTGCGCCTTGCACTCCAGACATACGGGATACCGCTCCGCCTGCGCTCTGCCGCACTTTTCACACACTTCGCCCACATTGAACGGCAAATTGTTTTGACAATCGACGCATAAATACGCATCGGAATACAGCTCCGCGCCGCAACATACGCACGATATCCCCGCACCCGAAAATACACGCTCGATTTCACTCGCGATCTGTTTTGTCAATTCGCGCATTGTCTCCCTCCCGTTTCTTTCCGCCCGATACCCGTTCGGCTCTTCGGTTCGTTCACTCCCGCTCTTTTGCGACGCTTTCGTTTATCCGACCGTTCGGCTCTTCCGTTCGATCCGCTTGTGCGTTTCGGCGACGCAACAAAGAGGAGGGCGTGCGCCCTCCTCCTGATCGGGATCAATTTCCCTTTTCCAACTCTTTTGCGAGCGTTTCCGCCATATCGGTTTTTTCCCAAGGGAATTCTTCCCTGCCGAAATGCCCGTAGGCCGCCGTCTTCTTAAAGATCGGCTTGCGGAGTCCCAATTTTTGAATGATGGCATAGGGGCGCAAGTCGAAATATTTGCGCACGATGCCCACCAGGGCTTCGTCCGACAGCTTGCCCGTGCCATAGGTATTGACAAATACCGACACGGGATTTGCGACGCCGATCGCATAGGCGAGCTGCAGCTCGCACTCCTGCGCAAGATTCGCGGCAACGATATTTTTACAGATATAGCGCGCCATATACGCCGCGCTGCGGTCGACCTTGGTGCAGTCCTTGCCCGAAAAAGCGCCGCCGCCGTGCGCGCATCTGCCGCCGTACGTATCGACGATGATCTTTCTGCCCGTGAGGCCGCTGTCGCCCTCCGGCCCTCCGATCTCAAACCTGCCCGTCGGGTTGATGAAATATTTTGTGTCGGAATCCAGCAGATCTGCGTCGACGATATCATCGATCACATACTTTTTGATATCCGCTTTGAGCTGTTCCTGCGACACATGCTCGTCGTGCTGCGCCGAAACGACGATCGTATCGACGCGAACGGGTCTCTTGTCCTCGTATTCGACCGTGACCTGTGTCTTTCCGTCCGGCCGCAAATAGGGCAGCAAACCGCTCTTGCGCACCTGCGCCAGCCGGATCGCCAGCTTTTGCGCCAATACCGCCGTGAGCGGCATCAATTCGGGCGTCTCGTTCACCGCGTACCCGAACATCATGCCTTGATCTCCCGCGCCGATCTGATCGGCAATGTCGCCGCCCGCTTTGCGCTCCATCGACGCATCCACGCCCAACGCGATATCCGCACTCTGCCCGTGGATCGCCGTGATCACCGCCAGCGAGTTGTACGAAAATCCCTGCCCGTGCGTATATCCGATCTCCTTGACCGTGTTGCGCACGATCTTGGATATATCCACATAGCAGTTCGTAGACAATTCGCCCATCACCAGTACCATGCCCGTCGTGGCACAGCACTCGATCGCCGCCCGCGAATTTTCATCCGCCGTCAATACCGCATCCAATACGGCATCGGAAATTTGATCGCATACTTTATCCGGATGTCCTTCCGTCACGCTTTCGCTCGTAAAAAAATACCGCATTCCTATCCTCCGCTCTTTTGCGCCCGTCGAAAGACAGCCGCTCTCCGCCGCATGCCCCGCACTCGGCAGGCATACCTTGCAACGCCCTTTCCTCCCGTGCGCGCATCGCGCGCACGCCTATTGAAACGCCACTATTATAGTATGAATTGCGGCGATTGTCAATAAATTCCTCGCCGCGCCGCCACAATGCTTTGCAAACCCGCGAAAATATGGTACAATCTTGCCATGAGCTCTTGTACCTTGTGTCCCGTGCGCTGCGGCGCGGACAGACAAAATTCCGTCGGCGCCTGCGGCGCAGACGATCATATCCGCATTGCGAAATACGGACTGCATCCCTATGAAGAACCCTGCATTTCGTATCGAAACGGGTCGGGAACGATCTTTTTCAGCGGCTGCGCCCTGCGATGCGTCTTTTGCCAGAACCGGGAAATTTCACGCGCCGCCGTGGGCAGCGTCTACGATCCGCACGGCTTGGCGAACCTCTTTCGCGAATTGGAAGACGCCGGCGCCGAAAACATCAATCTGGTCACCGCCTCCCACTACGTTCCCCAGCTTCTGCGCGCTTTCGCCGAATACACGCCGAACATTCCCGTCGTGTACAATACCCATTCCTACGAAACGCTCGAAGCGCTGCAGGCGCTCGACCCCTATATCGACATCTACCTGCCCGATCTGAAATACTTTTCCCCCGCCGTTTCCCGCCGCTATACCGGCAAATCGGATTACTTCGAATTCGCCGCAAAGGCGGTTTCCTTCATGGCAAAGCGCGAATGCGTCTTCGAAGGGGATAAAATGCTCCGCGGCTGCATCGTGCGTCACCTCGTTCTGCCACTCTGCACAAACGACTCCGTCGCACTGATCGACTGGTTCGCCGATCTGCACTCCCCCGCCTACTTTTCCCTGATGGGACAATATACCCCCTGCGGCGACCTCAAAAACTTCCCCGAACTCAAACGCCCCATCACGGCGCGCGAATACAACAAAGTGCTCGACCACCTGCTCGATCGCGGCTTGAAACGCGTCTTCTTGCAGGGGCGCGCCTCCGCCGATACTAAATTTATCCCCGATTTTTCGGAAGAAAAATCTTCCCTGTTTTAACGGACGCGCGCGCTTTTTCTGTCCGCGCCCTTTTATTCGCGCCTTCTGTTCGCGCCCTGCAACGGCCTTTTCGCAGCGGCGCTCTGCCGCAAAAGACGCTGTCTCTGCGATTTGCTCCCTTTCCGGGATCGTATGCGCAAACTTTTTTCGCAAAATTTGCAAAATGCGCGTAAAAATCTTCGCGGCAGGCGCAAATTCGCGGTACGTACACAACTTTTTCAAAATATGCGGTAATTCTTTTGCGGCGAGCGCGCGGGAGGATAGCGTCTTTCGGTTCGGAAAAGCTCACGGATTCTTTGTGTGTGCGGAAGCGAATCGATCGAAGCATGCAAAAATTCTTTTGCGGCGAGCGCGCGGGGGAATAGCGTCTCTCGGTTCGGAAAAGCTCACGGATTCTTTGTGTGTGCGGAAGCGAATCGATCGTTTTGGCGGGCGAAGATATGGCGCGCCTTTACCAATTTTTTGACCAGCGGGGCGACCTGTGCGGGCGCGGCCGCGGAAAGCTGGAGTTCTAAAAAATCGAGATAGGACTGTAAAATTCTTTTCATGCCGCTAGTATGCGGCAATTCGGATAAAACTATTATGTTGATACGATTGGAAGACGTACGCTTCGGCTACGACGATAAAATTTTATTGGAGACTATCCGCTGTACGATCTCGGAGCGGGAGCGGATCGGACTGATCGGCGCGAACGGCGAAGGCAAGACGACGCTGATCCGCCTGATGACGGGGGCGTTGCAGCCGGATGCGGGATCGATCTTGCGCAAGAGCGGGCTCAAGATGGGAGTTTTGGAGCAGACGGGCGGCCTGGAAAGCGACAAGACGGTTTACGAAGAGATGCTGAGCGTATTTTCGGGCGTAAACAACGCCATGAGCGAACTGCGCGAGCTGGAGCAGAAAATGGCGACGGCGGCCTATGCGAGCGAAGAGTATCGGCGGTATTCGGCGCGATACGAGCAGTTGGAGAAGTCGATTGCGGCGGCAGACGGCTACAATGCCGATGTAAAGATCAAGACCGTTCTCAACGGAATGGGATTTGCCGAGCGGTACGATCAGCGCATTCGCACGATGAGCGGCGGAGAAAAGACGCGCTTAAAGCTGTGCCGCTTGCTCTTGGAAGAGCCGGAGATCTTATTTTTGGACGAGCCGACCAACCACCTGGACGTCTCCACGCTGTTCTGGCTGGAGGACTATCTGAAAGGGTACAAAGGTGCGATCTTCACCGTATCGCACGATCGCTATTTTCTGGACGCGATCGTCGAGAAGATCTACGAGCTGGAAAATTGCAGGCTGCAGATCTTTCGCGGAAACTACTCCAAGTACAAACTTCTCAAGGCGGAAAAGTACGAACACGACTGCAGGGAATACGAAAAACAGCAGGAAGAGATCGCCGCGCTCAAAGACTACGTCGCACGCAACATCGTGCGCGCAACGACGGCGAAGAGCGCGCAATCGCGCGTAAAGAAACTCGAATCCATGGAGATTTTGGAAAAGCCTCTGCCGCCGCCCCGTCCGCCCGTGTTTCGCTTTGATACGGTGGAAAAAAGCGAAGAGCGTGCCCTCACCGTAGACGGGCTGACCCTCTCTGCCGGCGATAAGATCCTCGTTTCAGACGCGTCGTTCGAAGTGCGGCGGGGCGAGAAGATCGCCGTCGTCGGGGAAAACGGAACGGGGAAGTCCACCCTGATCCGCACGCTCGTGCAAAAGCGCGATGCCGCCGTGCGCTGGGGGCGATTCAACAAGATCGGCTACTACGACCAGGAAAACGCCGACCTGGATCCCGACGAGAGCGTGCTGGGCGCGCTTTGGCACACCTACACGGCGCTCAGCCAGACGCAGGCGCGCGCGCTGCTCGCCCGCGCAAAGCTGACCGACGAGGACATGGAAAAACCCGTGCGCGCCCTTTCGGGCGGAGAACGCGCAAAGCTGGCGCTGGTACTGCTGGAAGCAAAAACGGCGAATTTTCTCCTATTGGACGAGCCGACTAACCACCTCGACCTCGCCGCCCGCGAGAGCCTGGAAGCGGCGCTCAACGCCTTTGAGGGCACCCTGCTGTTCGTTTCGCACGACCGCTATTTTATCGACAGCATCGCCGATAAAATTTTAGAGATCAGCGACAATCGCCTCACCCTCTATCCCTACGGATATGCGGAATATACCGCGAATAAGAAGGCGCAGAGCGAGCGTATGCAGGCGGAGGAGAAGGCGATAAAAGAGCGCGAGCGCGCCGCGCAAACCAACGCGTCCTATCGCTCGAAGGCAGACCGCGCCGAAACGACAAGGATCAAACTGCTGCAAAAGGAGGCGGAGGCAAAGATCGCCGCCGCGGAAGCGGAAATCGCCGCCTTGAACGAGGAGATCGCAAATCCGAAGATCGCCGCCGATTACAAAGCCTTGCACGAAAAATGCGCGCGGCTGGACGAACTCAATACGCTTGTCGAAAAGCTGTACGAAGAGTATGAATCTCTATTATAGGAGGGAAATTTTGCAGATCGATTGTGGATTTACAAAAGAAAATCATTGGTTCCGCTATCGCGCCGCCGCAATTATCGTCGAAAACGGCTGCGTACTGTTTGCCAAAAACAGCACGACCGATTATTTTTATTCCGTAGGTGGCGCCGTTCGGCTGCACGAGAGAGCGGAAGACGCCGTAAAGCGGGAAGTTTTGGAAGAAACGGGCGTCCCCTATGAAATCGACAGGCTGGCCGTCGTTCACGAAAATTTCTTTACCGAAACGAACCGAAATTCACAAGACCTGCATTGCCATGAAATTGCATTTTATTTTCTGATGAAGCCGCGCGGCACGCAGGAGTTGAACAGCAACAGTTATACGTCGGGCGTACGGGAAGAGATGTGCTGGATCCCCGTTGCCGAGCTCGGAACATACAAGGCATACCCTGCTTTTATGAAAGACTTTTTGCGGGAAATGCCCAAAGAGATCGTGCATATCGTTACGGACGAACGATAACAACGATAACGGCGTCCGCCCGCACCGTGTTCGGTGCGGGCGGACGTTTTGCCTTTGAATTGCCGCCCTCCGTTCGGAGGGCGGCAAAGTTTTGTTATTTTTTTCTCTAGAACAGTTGCAGAACATCCACCAGAATGGCGAACCCGATCAACAGCACGAAACCTGCCGCGTGTATGATCGCCTCCACCTTCCGATTGATCGGCTTGCCGCGGATCCATTCGATGAGCGTAAAGACGATCTTTGAACCGTCCAGAGCGGGTATGGGCAAGAGATTGAATACTGCCAGGTTTACGCCGATAAACGCCGCTATTTCCAAAAACTGCTGTACGCTCTGCGATGCGATCTGCGACGTCAGTTTGATGGTAGTGACCGGCCCGCCAAACGCGTCCAGCCCCAGATTTCCCGTAAACAGCTCGCCAAGCACCTGAAAGATGGTGCCGCCGATGCGGAACGAATAGGTAAACGATCGCCCGATCGTTTCAAAAAATCCGAACCCCTTGTAAGACGCCGAATAGATGAGGTATCGATAGGTCTGCCCGTCCTGCGAATACTCGCGCGCAACGCCCAGCGTATCCCATAGCACGGACGTGTCCGTCAGATTCGCAAAATCGGCGTCCCGCCGAAGCATGACGGAAATATCCTGCACGCTGCGCCCCGCTTCACCCTTGCGCGACACCGTAAATTGCACCATGTCTCCCTCTTTCTTTCCGTCCAGAAGGTCGATCAGATCGCTGGTAAGATATACGTTCTTCCCTTCGCAGCGCAAGATCACGTCTTCGTCCGCAAAGGCATACCCCGCGATCGGAATGCCGCTCTGCGTCGTTTCGGACGCGTCGACGCGATAGGTCATCAACAGCAACTGCCCGTGCGCAAAAAACGATACGGCGATCAGTAAAAGCGCCAATACATAGTTCATAAACGCGCCCGCAAACAGAACGATGATCCTCTGCCAGGGCTTCTTGTTGTTGAAAGCGTCCGGATGCGCGTTTTCTTCGTCCTCTCCCTCGAACGCGCAAAAACCGCCCAGCGGCAATGCCCGCACCGAAAACACTTCCCCGTTCTTCTTCGTGCGCTTAAAGAGCGCCGGCCCGAACCCGATCGCAAATTCGTTGATCTTAAAATGAAAAATTTTCCCGGCTACATAATGCCCGAACTCATGCACGGTGATCATCGCCAACAGGATCAAAAGCGCCAGCAATACCGACCCGATCGTTCGCATCACATCCGAAAACGCTAGCAAATTGAGCGCCATATACACTCCTCGTAATTCCAATCGCTCTTCGGCAAACCCCTTTCGCTTGCGCGCGCTTGCCCTTTCATCGGCCGTCGATTTGCGCCTGCGCGATCTTTCGCGCCGCGCCGTCTACCCTCGCCAATGCTTCGTAACTGCACGCATCGCCGTCTATGTTTGCCCCGAGCGTATCTTCTATAATTTCTGCAATTTGCGTGTATTTTATTTGCCCGTTCAGAAAAGCCGTTACGGCAATTTCTCCCGCCGCATTCAAAATACAGGGATACGTCCCCCCTCTTTGCGCACATTGCAGCGCCAATTCAAAACACGGATACCGCTCTTTGTCCACCTGCTCGAAGTGCAGGCTTTTCAGCTTGATAAAATCGATCGACGGCAACGCGCAGTCCAGCCGCTCCGGATAGGTGAACGCCAGCTGGATGGGCAGCTCCATCGACGGCACGCCCATTTGCGCCAGTACCGCGCCGTCGCAAAACTCCACCATCGAATGCACGATGCTCTCGCGATGCACCAGCACTTCGATCTGCTCCGGCCGCGCATCGTACAGCTGCATCGCCTCCATTACCTCAAACCCCTTGTTGAGCATGGTGGCGCAATCGATCGTGATCTTCGCGCCCATCTTCCAGTTCGGATGCGCAAGCGCTTGCTCCGCCGTAACAAACTCCAATTCCTCTTTGGGTACGTCGCGCAGCGCTCCCCCGCTCGCCGTGAGCAGGATCTTCTTAAACGGCGCGCCGCGGTCAAAATGCAGACACTGCCAGATCGCCGAATGTTCGCTGTCTACCGGCAACAGCTTCGCGCCCGTCTTCTCCGCAAGCTCCCGTATCAGCGCCCCGCCTACTACCAAACTCTCCTTGTTCGCAAGCGCCACGTCCTTGCCCGCCTCCAGCGCCGTCATCGTCGCTTTCAGCCCCGCAAATCCCGATACCGCTATCAGCACCAAGTCGGCTTCCGGATAGGCGCACGCCTCCGCAAACGCCTCCTCCCCGCTGCAAAATCGCGTGCCCTGCGGCGCTTCGACTTGCACCGGCTGCCGCAATGCCGCGTACGCCGGACGCAACGCCTCCGCCTGCCTCGCAAATCGTTCGCCCCCGCCGTTCGCCGCTATCGCCACGACCTCCATTCGGTCCGCATTGCGCTGTATAACCGAGATCGCTTGCCTGCCGATCGATCCCGTGCTTCCGATGATCGCTATCTTCTTCATCCCGTTCCCTTTCCTTTCAATATATGCTCTCCTCTCCGCTTTCTATTCCCCTTTTCGCTCCTCTCGCCGCTCTGTTCCGTATGCCGCGCGGCGCCAAACAAGAATCGTTTACCCTTTCCGCACGAAGCCAAGCAAAAACCGTTTGCCCTTTCCGCACGAAGCCAAACAAGAATCGTTTACCCTTTCCGCACGAAGCCAAGCAAAAACCGTTTGCCCTTTCCGAGCGGCGCCTGCGTACGCTCTTTTTCCGCGCGCAACGGCTCCGCCGCAAACGATCCCGCAAAATTTTGACGACGACTTCTTGTCAAAGGGTATGCGGCAGACTTTTGCGGAGGGCTGCGGAGAAAACGGGGCGGTGCGCATTGCACCGCCCCGTAAAGATCCTGCAAAAGCGTGTCGAGACGTCGGCGCGCTGAGACGTCGGCGCGTCGAGCGACGCGAGAAGCGCCGCGGAAAATTTCCGTTCGACGCAGAGGGCGCGTGCGCGGCGATCACAGCACGAACAGCAAAAACGCCAAATAGATAAAGGTGCTGGCGAAGAGAGTGCCGTCGATGCGATCCAAAATACCGCCGTGGCCGGGCAGCAATTTGCCCATATCTTTAATGCCCGCCTTGCGCTTGATGACGCTTTCGACGAGATCGCCGAACTCGGTTACGGCCGCGCAGAACAAGCCGATCACGGCAAAGACGAGCCAGGGCGCGCCCTGCCAACTGCTGAAGATGCCGGAATAGACGTAACCGGTAGCCAGCGAATAGAGCCAATAGAGCAAGACGCTGGCGCCCATGCCGAACACGATGCCGCCGACAGCGCCCGAAACGGTCTTATTGGGACTGATATTCGGACAAAGTTTTTTGCCTTTCAAGAGGCTTCCCACGAGGAAGGCGAAGGTATCGGCGACGGGTGAAATGACGAACACGAGCAACAGGGCGAGGGCAGAGCCGTCGGCGAGCTCGTTGATCAAGAGCATGGTAGAGAGGATGGCGGTGGGATAGATACCGCAAAGCAAGGCGGCGCCTGTACCTGGTAATCCGCAATTTTTATGATCGACGACCAGCAGCACCAGCAGGATGAGCGCAAACAAAAAAGAGAGAGAGATCAATGCGCGAAATCCTGCGCCGAAGTGAACGGTATCGGCGATATAGAACAGGGGCGTAAACAAAAAGGCGTACGCATAGACGACGAATTGCTGCGACCTGCTCATCGGCAAGGGTGCGGGCGTGACGGTATCTCCGGTGGTATGGGAATGCGACAAAGCGCGAACCATCTCGAAGGTACCGATGATGGAAAAGGCGTAGACCAAGATTCCGAACAAGCGGACGTCGAACGTGCGCAAGAAGAAAAAGGCGACGATGACAGCGATATAGACCGCACCGGTAAGGATGCGTTTTAACATACAGAGACCTCCTAGACTTTACCGAATCTTCTATCGCGCGCGGAGTAATTTTCGATGGCGCGTTCCAAGTCGCGTTTTGAAAATTCCGGCCACATTTTATTGGAGAAATACAATTCGGAATACGCCGCCTGGTACAAGAGGAAATTGCTCAAGCGCAATTCTCCGCCCGTGCGGATGATGAGATCCGGATCGGGGATCCCGCCTGTAAGGAGGAAGGAGGAAAAGCCCGCTTCATCGACGAATCTGCCATACGCCACCGCCAAATTGACGGCGCGCACGATTTCCTGCCGCGCGCCGTAATTGACGCAGATATTGAGCAAACCGCGCGTGCAATGCGCGGTTTCTTCCATCATTTGCAGGATACTCTGCTGAATATCCGCAGGAAGCACGGAAATATCGCCGATGACGTTGATTTTCACGTCCATTTCCTGCATTTTTTCGCGTTTTTTCCCGAAAAACGTGCGAAAAAGCTCGAACAGTTCCTCCACTTCCTCTTTGGGTCTTGCGAGGTTTTCCGTCGAGAGCGCAAAGACGGTGACGATGCGGATGCCCAATTCAAAGGCGTGACCGCAGACCTTGAACATGTTTTGAACGCCCATTTTATGGCCGTAGCCGCGCGGGCGAAGCCGACGCTTCGCCCACCGGCCGTTCCCGTCCATGATAAAGGCGATATGACCGGGTAATTTAATCCTTCTCATGCTATTCTCAAATCAGACGGACATGATCTCCTTTTCTTTTTCCGCCGTAATCTTTTCGATCTGCTCCATGCTCTTGGAAACGACCTTTTCCACGTCCTTTTCCAAATTGGAACATTCGTCCTCGGAAATTTCCTTGTTCGTCTTCATCTTTTTGAGCGAATCCATCACGTCGCGGCGGATATTGCGCGCAGCGACCTTCGCATCTTCCGAAAGCGATTTGACCTGCTTCGCCAAATCGCGCCGACGCTCTTGCGTAAGATCCGGGAAGATCAGACGGATCACTTTTCCGTCGTTGGTAGGATTGAGACCGATGTTGGAAGCGAGGATCGCCTTTTCGATCCCCTTCAGCAACGACGTATCCCACGGACTGATGACCAGACACTTCGCATCCTGCACCGCAATGTTGCCGACTTGATTGATGGGCGTCATCTGTCCATAATAGTCTACCTGAATCTTATCCAAAATATGCGGATTTGCCCGTCCGGCGCGTATGTTTGCGAAATCTTCCCGCAATACGCTCGCCGTCTTTTCCAATTTTTCTTCCAAAAGGAGCATCAACTCCTCAACCTTTTCATTGTCGACCATGATTTCCTCCGTTCCGTTTATTCTCGCCGCTTCGCGGCATCGCCGCAGTACGATCAGTCGTTGGTGATGATCGTACCCGTCTTTTCCCCGCAAATCGCCCGCACGATCGCATCTTCTTCCGATAACGCAAACGCAAGTACGGGAATGTTGTTGTCCATACACATCGTGATCGCCGTCGTGTCCATCGCCTTCAATCCGCGATTGATCACTTCCATATGCGTGATCTTGTCGATCTTCTTCGCATTGGGATTTACCTTCGGATCGCTGTCGTAAATGCCGTCTACATTTTTTGCCAACAACAGAATGTCCGCGTTCGTTTCACAGGCACGCAGCGCCGCGCCCGTATCCGTAGAACAGTACGGATTCCCCGTCCCGCACGCAAAAATTACGATCCTGCCCAGCTCGAAATGCCGAAGCGCCTTGCGCAAAATGAACGGCTCCGCTACGCTGATCATGTTCAGCGCCGTCTGCACGCGCACCGGTACGCCCCGCTGCTCGATCGCATCCTGCATCGCGAGCGAGTTGATGACCGTCGCCAACATCCCCATATGATCCGCCGTCGTGCGATCCATGCTCGTACCTTGTCTGCCCCGCCAAAAATTGCCGCCGCCCAGTACGATTCCTACTTCTACGCCCATCTCGTGCACCTTGATCAGCTGATCTACGACCTTCGCGATGATCGCTTCGTCCAAACCGAATCCCTGTGCGCCGGCAAGCGCTTCCCCCGATAGTTTTAAGATGATCCGTTTATACTTGGGTGTCTGTTCCATGTTCGCTCCTTCGCCGCTTCTTGTATTTCCGCATCGGCCCGCTTGTCCGATCGCGGATGAAAAGAAAGGCACACAACTATATTCTTGTGCGCCTTCGTTTGCATTAACCTTTCATCTTCGAAACTTGTTTTTCGACTTCCTCTGCCAGGTCGTCCTTCTTCTTCTCTATGCCTTCGCCCATCTCAAACCGCGCAAAACGACGCACCGTGATCTTTTCGCCGATCGACGCGATCGCTTCGGTGATGAGCTGGTTGATGGTCTTGGAGGAATCCTTGACAAACGGTTGCTCCAACAGGCAAAAATCTTCGTAATACTTCTTGATCCTTCCCTGTACCATCTTTTCCGCGATCGCTTCCGGCTTGCCTTCGTTCATCGCCTGCACTTTCAGAATCTTCTTCTCTTCTTCCAAAACTTCCGCGGGAACTTCCTCTTTCGTAACATACAAAGGCTTCGCCGCCGCGATCTGCAACGCGATGTCGTGTACCAATTCCTTGAATTGATCGCCGCGCGCAACAAAGTCCGTCTCGCAGTTCACTTCCACCAGGACGCCAACTTTGCCGCCCATGTGAATGTAACTGTCTACGATGCCTTCCGCAGCTATTCTGCCCGCTTTCTTTGCCGCCGTAGCCATCCCCTTCTCGCGCAGGATCTCGATCGCCTTGTCCATATCCCCGTTCGCTTCGGTGAGTGCCTTCTTGCAATCCATCATGCCTACGCCCGTCTTCTGACGCAGTGCATTTACATCACTTGCCGTAATCGCCATTTTCTATTCATTGCCTCCGATCTTCAAATTTTTTGCAACGCCGCTCCGATTACTCGGCATCCGCGTTCTCTTGCTCCGCTTCCACCACTTCTTCAATGGATTCGGCTTCCGTTACCTCTTCCGCCGCCTGCTGCATCTCCGCGTTTACCGCTTCGCCTTGGTTCGCTTCAATGACCGCATTCGCCATCACGCTCGCCAATAATTTGACCGCACGGATCGCATCGTCGTTTCCGGGTATTACATAATCGATCAGATCCGGATCGCAGTTGGTATCCGTGATCGCTACGATCGGGATGTGCAACTTCCGCGCTTCCTGTACCGCTATATCTTCATTGTGCGGATCCACTACAAACATCGCGCCCGGCAACGTCTTCATCTCTTTGATGCCGCCCAGGTTTGCTTCCAGCTTCTCCATCTCTTTCTTCAGACCCAATACCTCTTTCTTGGGCAAAAGATCGAAATCTCCGCTCTCTTCCATCTTCTCCAGCTTGTTCAGACGCTCGATCCTCGAACGAATCGTCTTGAAATTGGTCAGCGTGCCGCCCAGCCAGCGAGAATTGATGTAGAATTGCCCGCAACGGATCGCCTCTTCCTTGATCGCTTCCTGCGCCTGCTTCTTCGTTCCGACAAACAAAATGCTCTTGCCCGCTTTCACCGTGTCCGCAATAAAGGCGTATGCCTTTTCCACCAACCCGACGGTAAGCTGCAAATCGATGATGTGAATGTCGTTGCGCGCCGCAAAGATGTACTTCTTCATCTTCGGGTTCCACTTCCTCGTCTGATGCCCGAAGTGTACTCCCGCTTCGAGCAGCTGCTTCATAGAAATCACTGCCATAATATAAACCTCCGTTTCTTCCTCCTCGGTTCGCCTTTTCCCCGCATACAGCCTGCCTTCGCTCTTTTTTTGCAGGAACGGAATACGGAACGCCCCGAGTGTGAATTTTATAGCCTTACTATTTTACCATAGTTCAAAGCATTTTGCAACTGATTCTAATTTGTAATGCACTTTTTTTTCTTTCCTCTCCCCGCCCTGCCCTAATTTTACCCCCCTGCCCCGCCCTCGCCGCAAATTTTGCGCTTTACCCGCCCAAAACCATCTCCCCGTAAATTTGCGAAACCCTCCTGCGAACCGTCGCCTTACCTTGCCGCAAACGCGACGCCGAACCGTCGGCGCGGAAAAGACAGAGCGACAAGCGCAGAGCGGAAAGCGCCGTGCGGAAAAAACGGTGACCGAGCGCGCAGCCTTTCGCAAACGGACGATACAGAGGCC
>CALVYJ010000028.1 GCA_944372075.1 uncultured Clostridia bacterium
TATCGTACCGCTCTTCATATCGTTCGACTCCTCACCCTGCAGGAATTATACCATATTTGCGTATATTTGTCAATGTTCGGCTCACCGCATTTCCCCTCCTTGTTTCGCTCCCGCCGCCGCATTTTTCAGCCGCCTCGCTTTCGCCTCTGCCCCGTTGCCCCGCGCAGGTTTTCTTGCATCAATAATCATCCGCGTGCATAGCACGCGGATGATTATTGATATAAAAAGAGGCGCCTCCCGCCCAAAGTCGGGAGACACCTCCGAATCTATGAGAGAGCTGTGTGAACTGCCGTAAAATTCAAGCGTCGAACAATCCCCCTTCTTTCCTCCGCTGCGCCTTGCCGTCAAAGCCCCTCGCTTTCATCCTGCAGAGCGTCGTACCCCGATTCGCCCGTGCGGACGCGGACAACGTCCTCGACCTCGTACACAAAGATCTTTCCGTCGCCGATATGCCCGGTGTAGAGCGCCTTGCGCGCCGCCTCCACCACTTTGCCGACCGGAACTTTGCTGACGACGACTTCCACTTTCACCTTCGGAAGCAAATCCATGTCCACTTTCACGCCGCGATAATATTCGCCGGCACCCTTCTGCACACCGCAACCGAGCACTTGCGTCACCGTAAGCCCCGTAACGCCGATCTCGTTGAGCGCAGCCTTCAACTCTTCAAACTTGGATTGTTTGGTCAAAACCACAACTTTGCTGAGCTTTGCACCGCTCTCGGAGCTTTCACGCACGGCGGGAGCAGTCTCTGCGGCAACGTCCGCAAATTCCCCTTCCGACGGCGTGGGCACTCCCTCCGGATCCAACATCTCCGCAGCCAGAGGCACCGACGCAAAATCCGCATACGCGCTCGGCAATCCGTGCTCGTGCTTGTCCAGTCCTTCCACCTCTTCCACGCGCGAAGCACGCAAACCTACCGTGCGCTTCAGTATCCGGAACAAAAGGATCATACATACGATCGTCCATGCCGCTATCGCCGCAATCCCGATCAACTGCACCGCCAGTTGCGCAAAACTCCCCGTGTAAAACAATCCCGTGCTCGTCGAAAAGAGTCCGCAGGCAATCGTTCCCCACAATCCGTTGCATCCATGCACGGCGATCGCGCCCACCGGGTCATCGACGTGCAGTTTCTGATCGATGACTTCAACCGCCACAACGACCAGTATGCCCGCCACCGCGCCGATGAAAAAAGCACCCGCGACATCCACTGCCGCACATCCCGCCGTGATCGCAACCAACCCAGCCAGCGAACCGTTCAACGTCATCGATACGTCCGGCTTCTTGTTTTTTATCCACGTGAAAATCATCGTCGCACACGTCGCCGCCGTCGTGGCTACCGTCGTCGTGACCAGGATCTTCGCAAATTGCTCCATGTTCGACGCCGCCGCCCCGTTGAATCCGTACCAGCAAAACCACAGAATAAAGACCCCCAACGCCCCGATCGTCAAATTATGACCCGGTATCGCGCGAACAAATTTTACTTCCCTCCTCTTTAAGGTCGGCTTTCCGTCTTTGTCCAAATATTTCCCCCATCGCGGCCCCAAAATCAACGCTCCGATAAACGACGATATGCCGCCTACCATATGAATCAGCGACGATCCGGCAAAGTCGATATACGTCACTCCCAAAATTTCCTGCGACAGCCAACCGCCGCCCCACGCCCAGTGCGCCTCGATCGGATAGACAACCGCACTGATCACGAGCGAATAAATACAGTACGATAAAAATTTCGTCCGCTCCGCCATCGCTCCCGATACGATCGTCGCCGTCGTCGCACAAAATACAAGGTTGAAGAAAAATCCCGTCCAATCATACCCTTCAAAATCCGTAAAAAGATCCAAATTCGGCAGACCGATCAATCCGAACAATGCGTCCTCGCCCATCATCAGCCCCGCACCGAGCAACACAAATACGATCGTCCCCAGACAAAAATCCATCAGATTTTTCATGACAATGTTGCCCGCATTCTTCGCCCGCGTAAACCCCGTTTCTACCATCGCAAACCCCGCCTGCATAAACCATACCAGGATCGCCCCGATCAAAAACCATACTCCCGTCGTCCCAAAAATCGATCCGTTGATCATTTCCATGATCGCATCATTTGATTCAGGCATAATACACCTCAAATATTACAAATTTTAATAAATTAGTCAGAAAAGAACGGCGCGAAAATAATTCGTGCAAAAATACCTTTTGCGAGAAGGTATGCCCTTCCGAATTTTCCGCGCCTTTGCGTTTTTCATTCAAATTGTTACCTGCTGCCGAACCGCCGCAAACTGCATGCGCGGCAACCAACCGTTTCGACCGATTTTGCCGCGACCGATTTTGCCGCATCGGTTTTTGTTTCGACCGATTTTGCCTCGACCGATTTTTGCGTTCCGCGACGAAGGGAATATCCTCGGCGTGCGGCGGATTTTCCCGCCGAACCGATCCGAAGCCCGAACCGCCTTTTCGCACATTTTCAAGGAAAATCTGCGAAAAAACCGCAAAAACGATCCGAAGCGCTGAAAGCGAGCGACATTTTACGCTGCGACTCTGCGCAGCCGCGCGCGAGCCAACCCGTCCGCCAAGACGGCGGCAACGGACGACTTACGAAACGCTGAACAGGATATCTCCATACGTCGGGAACGGCCAATACTTCTTCGCCGTGTTGACTTCCATTTCATCGGCGTAAGCGCGCATTTCCTGCATGACGGGGATGATCTTATCCGCGAAGAAGCGAGCGACCTCTTTGACGTCCGTGATCTCCTTCACGGCAACCAGCAGCGTTTCGATTTCGCTGATCTTGGCATACATCGATTCGTTTGCCGATGAAAGTTTCTTGATCAGCTCTCCCTCTGCCGTCCACGGCAAGCCGAACGGCTTTTTCGCCATGATTGTGTTGCACAGCTCCGCAATGTAGGCATTGACCGCCGGGAAAATATCCTTCTTGCCCATTTCGATCATGGTCAGCGCCTCGATCGTGAGAACTTTGCCGTAATTTTCCAGCATGATCTCCATGCGCGAAGTTACCTCGCGCTCGGTAAATACGCTGTTGCGCTCAAACAGCTCGATATTCTTCTTTGCGGCAAAATACGGCAAAGCCTCGGCGCTGTTGCGCAAATTCAAAAGTCCGCGCTTTTTCGCTTCACGCGTCCATTCTTCCGTATAGTTGTTGCCGTTGAAGATGATGCGCTTGTGTTCGCGGATGGTGCGGGCAACCAAGTCGTGCAACGCCGCGTTGAAATCCTTCGCCCCTTCCAACTCGTCGGCAAACTGACGCAATTCATCGGCTACAATGGTGTTGATGATGATGTTCGGCCCCGCGATCGAGAACGTAGAACCCAACATACGGAATTCGAATTTGTTGCCCGTAAACGCAAACGGCGACGTACGGTTGCGGTCGGTCGTATCTTTGGGCAGATCGGGCAACGTGTCTACGCCCAATTTCATGAGCTGTTTGCCCTTTCCGCTGTACTTGACATCCTTCTCAAGCGCCTCGATCACGCCCGCCAACTCTTCGCCTATGTACATGGACACGATCGCCGGCGGCGCCTCGTTTGCACCCAGACGATGATCGTTGCCCGCGCTCGCAACAGACAGACGCAGCAGATCCTGGTATTCGTCTACCGCCTTTATGACCGCCAATAAGAAGGTGATAAACTGGCTGTTTTCCGCAGGCGTCGAACCCGGATCCAGCAAGTTCAGACCCGTATCCGTACTCATCGACCAGTTGTTGTGCTTACCGGAGCCGTTTACGCCCGCAAACGGCTTCTCGTGCAACAGGCAGTACAGCCCGTGCTTTGCCGCTACCTTTTTCATGATCTCCATCATCAGCTGGTTTTGATCGGAAGCAACGTTCGTGATCGAGAAAATGGGCGCCAATTCGTGCTGCGAAGGCGCAACCTCATTGTGCTTTGTCTTCGCCAAGATGCCGACTCGCCACAACTCGATATCCAGATCGTGCATGAAATCGCTTACGCGCTTTTTGATCGGCCCAAAATAATGATCTTCCATCTCCTGCCCTTTCGGAGGCTTTGCACCGAACAACGTCCTGCCCGAAAAGATCAGATCTTTGCGCGCATCGTACATCTTGCGATCGATCAAAAAATATTCCTGCTCCGCTCCGACCGTCGGATAAACGCGCTTCGCCGTCGTGTTCCCGAACAGGCGCAGGATCCGCAACGCTTGCTTGTTGAGCGCACGCATGCTCTTCAGCAAAGGCGTCTTCTTATCCAACACTTCCCCGCTGTACGAGAAAAATGCCGTCGGTATGCACAGCGTTCCGTCCTTGATGAACGCAAAGGACGTGGGATCCCATGCCGTATATCCGCGCGCCTCAAACGTCGCACGCACGCCGCCGCTCGGAAACGACGAGGCGTCCGGTTCACCCACAACCAGTTCCTTGCCGGAAAAATCCATGATCACCTTTCCGTCCTTGGTCGGCGTTATGAAACTGTCGTGCTTTTCCGCCGTGATCCCCGTCATCGGCTGAAACCAGTGCGTATAATGCGTTGCACCCTTTTCTACCGCCCAATCCTTCATGGCATTGGCGACTATGCTCGCTACCCCCGCATCCAAGGGCACTCCCTCGTCGATCGTCTTTTTCAAGGACTTGAATACTTCCTTGGGCAGCTTATCCTGCATTACTTGCAAATTAAATACGCTTTCGCCAAATAGTTCGGGTACATTGATCATCCTCGTTCTCCTTTGCCGCGCTTGGCTCTCTTCTGAATTTTAAGAAAAAACGCCGTGAGTCTTTGCTTCCGCATCCCCTCACAGCGCCCTTGCTGCTTTCTTGCTTCCATTATATTCATTCAGAAAAAATTTGTCAATTACTTTTTGCAACTTTTATTTATTACATATATTTATATGCGCTATAATTATTTTTTTGATTCCCTCCCGCACAAAAATCGCGTCCCTTTGCGGCTTTCGCGCGCCCGACGCCCCCGCAACGCCCGCTCGCCTCCTCTATTTTTTTTGAAGCATTGACTTTTTTTCGTTCGCATAGTATAATAACAGTAACCAAATTCTTAAAAGGAGATGCTGTTATGGCAAAAAAAGGCGACTATTTTGGTTTGGGTTATATTGTCAGCGTGATTTTGGCAATTATCCCCGTCACTTCCTGGATCTGCGGTTTCATTACGCGCTTTTCGGAAGGAAAGATCGTTGCAGGAATTATTCGACTGATCTTCGGCTGGAATATTATCTGGATCCTCGATTTGATTTTCATGATCCTGTCGAAACACATTTTCCGCATTTTGCCCATCTGAAAATACAGTCTCTCGCCAAAGCATTGGCGAGAGACTGTATTTTTTTACGCGCCCTCCTGCGCGGACGCGTTGCCGACGGCGCCCTTCCGCTCTTTCTACAAAAAAAAGGACTGCCATCAAGGCGGTCCTTTTTCTGTGCTTTTTTATTTTTATGTTACGCTCGATTATTTATTATAATGTACGATTTTGGAGAAATCTTCCGATTTCAAAGACGCGCCGCCGATCAGGCCGCCGTCGATTTCCGGCATCGCCATCAACTCTTTGCAGTTCTTCGCGTTCATGCTGCCGCCGTACTGGATGCGCACCTTTTCCGCGCACTTGGGGCAGAATACTTCCCCGCACGTCTTGCGGATAAACGCGATCGTTTCGTTCGCCTGCTCCGCCGTTGCCGTTTTGCCCGTTCCGATCGCCCAGACCGGTTCGTACGCTATCACGATTTTGGAAACGTCGTCTAACCCCTTGAGCCCCTCTTTGATCTGCACCGCCAAAACCGCTTCCGTCTTGCCCGTTTCGCGCTCTTCCAGGCTCTCGCCTACGCATACGATGGGCGTCAGTCCCGCAGCAAGCGCGGCATGCATGCGCTTATTGACCGTCTCGTCCGTCTCTCCGAAATACTGACGGCGCTCGCTGTGCCCGATCACGACATACTGCACTCCGTATTCTTTGAGCATCGCCGCAGAAATTTCTCCCGTGTACGCGCCTTTTTCCGCAAAATGCACGTTCTGCGCTCCCAACGCAATGTTGCTGCCCTCAAGCGCCTTCGAAACCGCGGGAATATCCGTAAACGGTACGCATACCACTACGTCGCATTCCGCATCCGCCACCAACGGCTTGAGCGCGTTGACCAATGCCACACCTTCCGCTGCCGTATTGTTCATTTTCCAGTTTCCTGCAATAATCGGTTTTCTCATTGTTATCCTCTTCTATCTTTTTTTCTATCGCGCCGGCAAGTGAAATCGCGGAAAACCGAATCTCGGTTTTCCGCAAACCCTTCGAGCCGTCAATCTTTATCGTTCAGACATGCAATTCCGGGCAAAACTTTTCCTTCCATCAACTCCAGCGATGCGCCGCCGCCCGTCGAAATATGACTCATCTTATCCGCAAAGCCGAGCTGCTGCACCGCAGCCGCACTGTCTCCGCCGCCGATGATCGTGGTAGCCTGCGTCGCGTCCGCCATCGCCTGCGCGACCGCTATCGTGCCCTTTGCCAAAATGGGATTCTCAAAGACCCCCATCGGCCCGTTCCATACGACCGTCTTGGCGCCCTTGATCGCATCCGCAAACAATTTCTGCGTCCCTTCTCCGATGTCCAACGCCTCCATGTCCGCAGGGATCTTATCGATAGCCACCGTCTTAACTTCGATCGGCGCATCGATCGGGTTGGGGAAATCTGCCGCAATCACCGCGTCGATCGGCAAAAGCAACTTCTTGCCCATATCCTTCGCCTTCTGCATCATGTCCTTGCAGTAGCCGATCTTTTCGTCGTCGACCAGCGATTTTCCGATCTCCATGCCCTGCGCCTTGATAAACGTGTATGCCATGCCGCCGCCGATGATCAGCGTGTCGCATTTATTCAAAAGATTGGATATTACGTTCAGCTTGTCCGCCACTTTTGCGCCGCCCAACACCGCAACAAACGGATGAACGGGATGATCCAAACTGTCCGCCATCACTTCCAGCTCTTTCTGGATCAAAAATCCGCAGACTGCCGTCTTGACAAGTCCGTATTCGACGATCGCAGCCGTCGAAGCGTGCGAACGATGCGCCGTGCCGAACGCGTCGTTGACATATACGTCGCAGTACGAGGCAAGTTTCTTGCAGAATTCCAAATCTTTGCCCTCTTCCCCCGCATAGAAACGAAGATTCTCCAACAGCACGCACTCGCCTTCCTTCAGCGCCGCTACCTTTGCCTGCGCATCCGCGCCGATCACGTCCTTCGCAAACGTTACTTTATTGTCCAGCAATTCGTTCAATCTGTCCGCTACGGGCTTGAGCGTCAACTTCACCGGGTCGTTCTTTTTCGCCTTCGCAATATATTCTTCCGTCGCCGCAGCGCGCTCCGCTTCCGGCAACGCCTCTACCGCCTTCTTCTCCTTTTTGTTGAGCTTCACTTTTTCATCAAAGATGTTGTGCGGCTTGCCCATGTGCGAGCATAGCACAACCTTTGCGCCCTGCTTCATCAAATATTGAATGGTAGGCAGCGCTCCCATTATTCTGTTTTCGTCGGTGATCTTTCCGTCCTTCATCGGAACGTTGAAATCACAGCGGACGAGAACTCTTTTGCCCTTAACGTCAACATCCGTAACAGATTTCTTGTTCATTGCGTTATCTCCTTTTTTGGACTTTTTCCATATATTATGATATACTTTTTTTGCTATTTTGTCAAGAAAAAAGCAAAACTCGCCCATCCATCGCACAACTTTTTACTCTATCTTTTCGCCGCCCGGTAAAAATTCTCGCAACTTTCCGATCCGATTCCCCTCCGTATATCCGCACTGCCGCCATCCCTCGTACACCGCGATCGCCACCGAGTTGGATAAATTCAGCGAACGGATCTCCCCGATCATCGGGATGCGCACCGCCTGCTCGTAATGCGCTGCCAACAACGACTCCGGCAATCCCTTCGTCTCCTTGCCGAATACCAGAAAATCCCCCTCCTTGTACGCGATATCGCTGTGCGTGCGCGCCGCCTTCGTGGAAAAAAAATAAAAGGTCGACCCCGCATTCCGCTGCAATACTTCTTCAACGGAATCGTAAAATTCGATCTCGACATAGTGCCAGTAATCCAACCCCGCCCGCTTGAGATATTTGTCCGAAACCTCAAACCCGAGCGGACGAACCAAATGCAGCCGGCACCCCGTAGCCGCGCACGTACGCACGATGTTGCCCGTGTTTTGCGGGATCTCCGGCTCTACCAATACAACGTTAAACATACTTTCTCCTCTTTTCGTTCAGCCCTTCCGAACTCCGCACGAAAATTCGACAATTTTTATAAAATATCTTGACTTCATGCGGTTTTTCTTGTATAATAATGGCATCCAAACGCGCAAAGCGCACACATCGTTTTGCGCCTTTTTCTTTGACCACACTCACTACCCATATTTTTTCTCATTTGTTTTAGGAGGACGGCTCGCCGCAAGGCGCGCCGTTCTTCTCCTTTCTTCGGCGTGCGGTTCGCGCACGCCGCGCGCCGCGCGCTCCGCGCGGAAGTCCCCGCAAACCAAATGCCGCCATTCGCCGATATTCGTCGAATGACGGCATTTGCCTATTCGCTCAACTCCTTGAGTTGCTTTTCGATCTTCTCTTTCATGCCGATAAATTTTTCCAGCTTCGCGCGTTCCTCGTCCACGAGGTTCTTGGGCGCCTTTTCGATAAAGCCGCGGTTCTGCAATTTCCCGTCCGCACGCGAAATCTCACCGATCACGCGCTCCAGCTCTTTCGACAGCCGCTCGCGCTCTTTCGCCAGATCGACCAACTCGCCCAGCGGAACGAATACGCTGCAACCGTCCATGACCTGCGACATCGTCTTTTCGCCCGCCTGCGAGCCCGTTTCCACAAAATCGATCTCGCTCGCGCCCGCAAGTTTTGCGATCGCCCCCGCGTTGGCGGCGATCAGCCGCTTGTTCGGCGTAGACACAAACACCTTTACTTTCTTCGAAGGCGGACAATTTACCGTCGTCTTCATGTTCCGCACTGCCTTGATCACGTCCATGACCGTTTCAAAGGACTTCGCCTCCTTCCGATAGGACATCTTGGCATTGTAACGGGGATACTCCGCAACCATAATGCTCCCCTTCGTGCCGGGAATGTTGCGGTAAATTTCTTCGGTGATGAAGGGCACAAACGGATGCAAAAGCTTCAGAGAATTTTCCAATACGTAACATAACACGGACAACGTTGCCGCTTTTTTCTCCGAATCGTCGCTATACAGCGCGCTCTTGCACAGCTCGATGTACCAATCGCAGAAATCGCTCCACAGGAAATCGTACAGGGCGCCGGCGGCAATTCCCAATTCAAATTTCCCCATGTTCAGCGTCACTTCCTTGATGCACTTTTCCAGGCGGGATATGATCCATTTGTCCGCCGCCGTGAGCTTGACCGCCTCGATCGGCGGGATCTTTACGCCCTCCGCATTCATCAGCACGAATCGCGACGCGTTCCAGATCTTATTCATAAAGTTGCGGCTCGCTTCGACTTTCCCGCGGCTGTAACGGCTGTCGTTGCCGGGCGCAACGCCCGTGATCAGCGAAAACCGCAGCGAGTCTGCGCCGTATTCGTCGATCACTTCCAGAGGATCGATGCCGTTGCCCAGCGACTTGCTCATCTTCCTGCCCTGCTCGTCGCGCACGATGCCGTGCAGCAATACGTCGCGGAAGGGCACTTTGCCCGTATGCTCTATACCGGAAAAGATCATCCTCGCTACCCAGAAAAAGATGATATCGTATCCGCACGAGAGTACGTCCGTCGGATAAAAATATGCCAGATCTTCCGTCTTGTCGGGATACCCCAACGTCGAGAAGGGCCATAACGCCGAGGAAAACCACGTGTCCAATACGTCCTCGTCCTGCCGTAAATGCGTGCCGTGGCAATGCGTGCATTCGGTCGGATCGGTCTTGGATACGATCATCTCGCCGCAATCCTCGCAATACCACACCGGGATCCGATGCCCCCACCAAAGCTGTCGGGATATGCACCAATCCTTGATCCCTTCCATCCAATTAAAATAAATTTTGGAAAAACGATCGGGCGTAAACTTGATCTTCTTGCGCGCAACGGCGTCGATGGCAGGCTTGGCAAGCGGCTGCATCCGCACAAACCATTGCTTGGATACGATCGGCTCCACCGTGCTCTTGCAACGATAACAATGCCCGACGTTGTGCGAATGCGGCTCGATCTTTACCAGCGCGCCGCACGCCTTCAGATCCTCTACGATCTTCTCCCGCGCGGCAAACCGATCCATTCCCTCGTATTTTCCCGCTTCGCCGTTCATCGTGCCGTCGTCGTTCATCACGCGGATCACCGGCAACGCGTGCCGAAGTCCCACTTCAAAATCGTTCGGATCGTGCGCCGGCGTGATCTTCACCGCTCCCGAACCGAATTCCATATCCACGTATTCGTCCGCTATGATCGGGATCTCCCTGCCCACCAGCGGCAGAATCAGCGTCTTGCCGACCATGTCCGCATACCGCTTGTCGTTCGGATTTACCGCCACCGCCGTGTCGCCCAGCATCGTTTCGGGACGCGTCGTCGCAACGACGATCCCTTCCTCGCTGTCCTTCACCGGATACCGCAAATGCCAGAAATACGAAGCGTCTTCACTGTATTCCACTTCCGCGTCCGAAAGCGCCGTCTTACAGCCGGGACACCAGTTGATGATGCGGTCGCCGCGATAGATCAAACCCTTTTCATAGAGATTGACAAACACCTCCCGCACCGCTCTGGAACAGTTCTCGTCCATCGTAAAGGCGAGCCGCGACCAATCGCACGAAACGCCCATCTTCTTCATCTGCTCCACGATGCGCCCGCCGTACTTCTCCTTCCATGCCCAGGCGCGCTTCAAAAAGCCCTCTCTGCCTACGTCGTTTTTTGTCAGGCCCTCTCCCTTCATCTGCTCGACGATCTTGACTTCCGTTGCGATGGACGCATGGTCGCAGCCCGGCAAATACAGCGCCGAGTATCCCTGCATCCGCTTGAATCGGATCAACGCGTCGATGATCGTATTGTCCAACGCATGCCCCAAATGCAACTGACCCGTTATATTGGGCGGCGGTATTACGATCGTAAACGGTATTTTCGAAGGATCTACCTCCGCTCGAAAATAGTTTTTCTCCATCCACTCCGCATACAGCCTGTCCTCAAACTCCTTCGGATTGTACGTCTTTTGCATCTCCATAAGCACCTTCCCGCGCCGCCTCACCCGCGGCTGCTCCCTTTTTTCATTTTCGCGCCAATGCACTCTTTCCCCAGTCTAATCGTATGCAATTCATTATAATAAATCCCTCGAAAATTGTCAATTCTATTTTCCCTTTTCCCGCACTTTCCCGCGCTCTTTTTTCACAAATCAAAAACAATTCCCCCGCCCGCCGCATACAATGCAGTATCAGACTTTTTCAGAGAGGTTTCCAATGAAAAAAATTTTAACGGCTTTTCTCTGCGCCCTGTTCGCCCTTTTGCCGCTTTCTGCCTGCCAAAAGGATACGGGCGCGACAAAAATTCGACTCAGCGAAGTCACGCACTCGGTGTTTTATGCGCCCATGTACGCGGCTGAGGCGCTCGGATATTTTGAAGAAGAAAACATAGAGATCGATCTCTCCAACGGCGGCGGCGCCGACAACGTGATGGCTGCCGTGCTGTCCGGCAGCGCGGATATCGGTTTTTGCGGGCCGGAAGCTGCCCTGTATGTACTTATCGGCGGTTCGAACAATGTGCCTACCGTCTTCGGTCAACTCACAAAACGCGACGGATCCTTCCTCGTTTCTCGCGTAGACGAGGCGGATACCTTCGATTGGGCGACTTCTTTGCAGGGCAAAGAGATCCTCGCCGGACGAAAAGGCGGCGTTCCCGCCATGACGTTCGAATTCGTGCTCAACGCCAACGGCCTGTACGACGGCGACAACGTGTTCATGAACTACGACGTCAACTTCAACAACATGACCGCCGCCTTCGAAGGCGGAACATCCGACTACTGCACGATGTTCGAACCGGTCGCCTCCGAATACGAGAAAGCCGGAAAAGGCTACGTCGTGGCATCCGTCGGCGAGGCTTCGGGCGAAGTGCCGTACACCTGCTTCATCGCGCGCGAATCGTATATCGAAAAGAACGAACAGGTGATCGAAGGATTCTTGCGCGCCATCATGAAAGGCATCCGCTATATCAAGTCGACGGACAGCGCCGTCGCTTCCGAAAAGCTCGCCTCCTATTTCGCCGGCACGGAGCTTTCTTCCATCGCGACCTCGCTCGACAGCTACAAGGCCATCGACTCCTGGCAGGACGACATGACCATGACCGAGGACGCGTTCAACCGCCTGCAGGATATCATCGATAACGCCGGCGAATTGGAACGGCGCGTGACCCTTTCGGAATTGGTAAACACCGACTATTCTACAAAGATCTATGCCCAGCTGAACGCATGATCGGAACCCGCCGCGCGCCGTTGCGCGCGGCGGATATGAATTTCTCATATACAGAGAGGAAACACGAATGAAACAACAGAGCAAACCCATCCTTGAATTTGACGACGTCCGCATGATCTACCACACCAAAACGGGCGAAACGCTCGCTGCGGACGGCATGAGCTTTCGCGTCTATGAAGGCGAGTTCATTGCCGTGATCGGGCCGTCCGGCTGCGGCAAAACCACCGTGCTGTCGCTCGCCGCAGGCTTGCTTTCCCCCTCGGAAGGCGCCGTGCGTGTGCGCGGCGAAAACGTGCGACGCGGTATGGCGTGCTTCGGGTATATGCTGCAAAAGGACGAACTCTTCCCCTGGCGCACGGTCGAACAGAATATCTGCCTGCCGTTGGAAATCAAAAAGATCGATACGCCGCAAAACCGCAAACGCGCGTTGGCGCTCGCCGAAAAATACGGGTTGGGCGGCTTCTTGAAACATATGCCCGATCAGCTTTCCGGAGGAATGCGCCAGCGCGCGGCACTCATCCGCACGCTCGCCCCCCAACCGGATATCCTCTTGCTCGACGAGCCCTTCTCCGCGCTCGATTACCAAACCCGTCTCTCCGTCTGCGACGACGTCTACAACATCATCCGCAACGAAAAAAAGACGGCCATTTTGGTCACCCACGATATCTCCGAAGCGATCTCCGTGGCGGACCGCATCTTCGTTCTGAGCGCAAGACCTGCCAAAGTCGTAGCCGCACACGCCCTGCAATTCGGCAGCGCCGTACCGCTCAAACGCCGCGAATCGCCCGCCTTTTCCCACTGGTTTGAATTGCTCTGGAAGGAGTTAAACGTATGAAACACGCACAGTCTCCCCTGCGCACTTGCTCATCCGAGCATATACGCTATCTCAAAGTCTTACGGCGAAAAACCGTCTTCGTCCAGCTCGCAAGAGCCGGCTTGTTGCTCTTTATCCTCGGCGTTTGGGAGTTGATCGCCGCCCTGCAACTGGTCGACCCGTTTATCATCAGCTCGCCTTCGCGCATCGCAAAAATGATCGCCAGCCTCGCCGCCGACGGCTCCCTCTTTTACCACATCGGCACCACCCTCTGGGAAACCCTGCTCGGCTTTGCCATTGCCGTCCTGCTCGGAACGGGAATCGCGCTCCTGCTCTGGTGGAGCAACGCCGCGCGCAATGTGCTTGAACCGTACATCGTCGTCCTCAATTCCCTGCCGAAAATCGCCCTCGGCCCCGTCATCATCATCTGGTTCGGCACCGGCGCTTCCGCTATCGTGTTCATGACCGTGCTCGTCGGCATCATCGTTGCCATCATGAATATGCTCGGCGGATTTCTCGCCACCGACAAAAATAAAATCCTGCTGCTCGAATCGATGGGCGCAACCAAACTCCAAATCTTGCGCAAACTCGTCATCCCTTCCGCCATCCCCCAATTCATCGGTATGCTCAAAATTTGCGTCGGAATGGCGTGGATCGGCTCCATTATGGGCGAATATATCGTCTCCAAGGCCGGCTTGGGCTATCTCATCGTCTACGGCGGTCAGGTCTTTCGGCTAGACCTCGTGATGGCGGCAACCGCCATCCTCTGCGTGCTCGCCGCGGGAATGTACGCGCTCGTCGCGCTCGCCGAAAAGTGGCTTGTCAAAAAGTAATCCGCTCTTTCGGGCGCATATGGCGAGAAATACCGCCCCCGCCGCCCCAACCAGCGGATAGATAAACCGTATCAGCGGCCGAAGTCCCAGCAACGACAGGACAAATGCCGCAGCAAGCAAGGCGGCGCGCCGCAATCGGGCGCCCCGCCTTGCTTGCATTGCCGTATGCAGCGGGTACCAGGATGAAAGGAGCGTCGTCAAAATCCCGCATACGCACACCAGCGTAAACGGCAGCCTTACCCCGCTCCCCAACGCCTGCAACACGGGCATCTCCGCTTGCGGATCGATAGCGCTCCCTGCGATCGTGTTCAGCAAAATTGCCGTGCATACCCCGATCAGCAGGGCGCTCAACGCGCATCCCAAGCCTCCGCCCGCCCCCTGCGCGCCCGCATCGCAGATCAAAGGCGCCGCCAGAAAACAATTCATCGAGACATAGGCGATCACCTGCACCAACCCGATCGACGCATAGCTGCTCTCGCCGCGCATACCCGGCTGCGCGGATGCGCCCGCACAGGCAAATACAAACGCAAAGATAAACGGCACCAAAATCAAATTGACCCAGAACACGCCCTTTACACCCCTTCCGGACAAGCCGTACAACAGCGGCAGAACGGCCAGCGAAACGACGGGGATCTGCCCGCTCATCCCGAATCCTTCCCGCGCCGCCGCATTCAGTCCCGCCAACATGCTCGCGCACATGATCAGCGAACTGACCGCCATAACCGTTTGAAAGAGGGGCGCGGCCTTGCCGAATACGCCGCTGAGCGTCTGCGCATAGCCTCCGTACTTTTTTCCGCATCGGTAGAGCAGAAAAAAACAGGCGGCAAACAACAGCGCCGATATGCCGACATACGAGAGATATCCCTCCGCAGGAAAAAATCGCACCAATTCCGCCCCCGACAAAAAACCGGCGCCGACGATCGTGCCGAACAATGTGCAGGATAATTTTGCCGTACCCACGGCCGCTTTAAGCTGTTTCATACTCGCTATATATATGCGGCGACCCCGCCATATATTTTTACGGCGACTCGATTCGTCTCGCTTTTTGCATCCTGCACCCCTTCGCCCGCCCCTTTACGCGCGTTCCCCTTCGCCCGCAACTCTTCACGAAAATACGACTGCCCGCAAAAAGGAGCTGCCGCTTCGCCCGCAGCTCTCCCCGTAAATACGACTGCTCGCAAAAAGGAGCCCCCGCAAAAATGAAGTGAACCCCAAAGTTTGGACAAAAATTTAATTAAATCGTTTGGTAATGAGTTCGGTATTGTACCGGACTCATTCCTTTTAATTTGAGAGAAATTCTCTTGTTGTTCCAGTAAAATATGTATTTGTGCAGTTTCTGTATAAAATCTTCCACGCTCTCAAACCGCTCTCCGTAGAACATTTCAACCTTCATTCTTCCAAAGAAACATTCCATCGCGCCGTTATCCATGCAGTTGCCCTTGCGCGACATGCTCTGCACAATGTTGTGTTCCTTTAAATATCTTTGGTATTCTGCGTGTTGGTATTGCCAGCCTTGGTCTGAGTGAAGTATAGGCGTTGCGCCTTCTGGCAACTTTTTACTAAGTCCGTCCAGCATTTCTCTTATCTGTGCAAGATCCGGTCTCAAAGATATGGAGTATGACATAATCTCGTTGTTGTACA
>CALVYJ010000029.1 GCA_944372075.1 uncultured Clostridia bacterium
TTACGCCCGAGATGCGGCCAGCCTGTCCTAAATTTTCGGGACGGATCTTATTCAATTTTTGGCGGGCTTCCAAGCGGAGGCCGGCGATAGCGGAATAATCGATCTCGCGCGGAAGTGTTCGGTCTTGCAATTTTTTCGACTTTTCGATCTGTTCCAAACCGCGCTTGAGGTATCCCTCGTATTTAATGTCGATGCACGCCGTTTCGACGTCCTCTTTGCGTGCGTCTTGCAGGATGGAAAAGGCGTTGCAAATTTCACCGATGTCGATGCCGCGCCGCAGCATATCGGCGAACGACACGCCGCCCGCGGGGGCAGGGAAACCGTGATTTTGTAAAAAATCTGCGCAACGTAAGGGGGAAATTCGTTCCTCCAATGCCGAACGGATGGAATGCACCGCTTCCTTTCGTGCGAGGTAGCGGCGGTAGCGCTGTTCGCTGACGAGTCCGGCGGCATACCCTTTTTCGGTCAGGCGAAAGTCCGCGTTGTCCTGCCGCAAGTGGATGCGATGTTCGGCGCGCGAGGTCATCATGCGGTAGGGTTCGTTGGTGCCTTTGGTGACGAGGTCGTCGATCAAAACGCCGATGTAAGCCTCGTCGCGGTGCAAGATCAGCGGCTCCATGTTTCGCAATTTCAGCGAGGCGTTGAGTCCGGCGATCAATCCCTGTGCGGCCGCCTCTTCATATCCGCTGGTGCCGTTGATCTGTCCGGCGGTGTACAGTCCGGATATTTTTTTGAATTCGAGGGTGGGATAGACGTCCAGCGTGTCGATGCAGTCGTATTCGATGGCATAGGCATAGCGCATGATCCGAACGTGCTCCAGTCCCGCGACGGTGCGGTACATGGCGCGCTGAACGTCGTGGGGCAGGGAAGAGCTCATGCCCTGCACATACACTTCGTTGGAATCGGCGCATTCGGGTTCCAAGAAGATCTGATGCCGTTCTTTATCGGCGAACCGCACGACCTTGTCCTCGATCGACGGGCAATAGCGCGGCCCTGTGCCCTTGATCACGCCCGCATACAGGGGCGAGCGATGCAGATTTTCCCGAATGATCGCGTGCGTCTTTTCGTTCGTATAGGTGAGGTAGCAGACTTTTTGCTCCTGCGCGACCCCCTCCGAAAGGAAAGAGAAGGGGTAGATGTCCGTGTCGCCGTGTTGGATCTCGCATTTTGAATAATCGACGGTGCGTCCGTCCACGCGCGCGGGCGTGCCCGTCTTGAACCGCCGCACCTGAAAGCCGAGCGCGATCAGATTTTCCGTCAATTCGTTGGCGGGCGCAAAGCCGTTCGGCCCGCTTGCTTGTTTGAATTCGCCGGCGATCACTTCGCTCTTCAGATATACGCCCGTTGCCAGCACGACCGCCTTTGCCGAAATCACTTCCCCGAACGTCGTCCGAACGCCGCTCACGGCGCCGTTTTCGGTGAGGATCTCGGCCGCTTCTCCCTGCATGACGGTCAAATTTTCCGTATTTTCCAGGACCTGTTTCATGCGCGCGTGGTAGGCGTGTTTATCCGATTGCGAGCGCAGGCTTTGCACGGCGGCGCCCTTCCCCACGTTGAGCATCCGCATTTGCAGGGCGGTCTTATCGGCGTTGACGCCCATTTCTCCGCCCAGCGCGTCGATCTCCCGCACGAGATGACCTTTCGCGGTGCCGCCGATCGACGGATTGCATGCCATAAACGCAATGCTGTCGAGGTTGAGCGACAGGATCAGCGTGCGGATTCCCGTACGCGCCAGCGCGAGCGCCGCTTCGCAGCCCGCATGGCCTGCGCCTACGACGACCGCATCGTATCCGGTTGTAAAAAATTCGTTGGTAACTTTCATGGTTGTTCCCTTACGTGTTTAACTGTGCAGTCCGTTCCGATCGCAAGACTGCCGCGTGGCAAAGGGCGTCGCACGCGTCGCCGTTCGAAAGAGCGTTTTCGTTGCGCAGACAGCGCAGCGAAAACGCTCCCGATTTCAAGACAAAGAGCGCCGCAAGCGGCAACGCCGACGCGTTGCCGCTTGCCCGATGATACAGCCGTTTTCCGCCGCATGCAAAGCAAAGTCCGCTCGTGTTCAAGCGAGGGAATTGCGGCGGTCATAGCACAAAACCCGGATACGTATCCGCGATTTTGAAAAAGCGAGGGGGTACGTCAAGCAAAGAGGGCAGAGCAAATCATTGTTTCAAAATGATATTGCGGATATCTTCCACTTCTTTCGCCACGCGGTCGTTGACTTTGATGAGGTTGGTCACCTTTTCGCGGGAGTGGATGACGGTCGTATGGTCGCGGCCGCCGAGCGCCTCTCCGATGGAGACGAGCGGTATGTTCATGATTTCGCACATGAGAAAGGCGCAGATCTGGCGGGGAATGACCAGCTCTTTTTTCTTGCTTTTTCCCAGGAGTTTATCTTTTGACAATTTATAGAAAGAACATACTCCGGAGATGATGGTATCGGAGGTGATGGTCTCGTGTTCCTCGCTGACGGCCTCGTTGAGCGCGGTGGCGGCGAGTTCGAGCGTGATGGGTTTTTCGTGCAGTTTGCTGGCAAAGATCACTTTTGTCAACCTGCCTTCCAAAGTACGCACGTCCGTTCCCGAATCGCGTGCGAGAAAATCCAACACGTCGGGCGGGATAACGGCTTTGCGTTCAAAGGCCTTCTGTTTGAGAATGGCGATCTTTGTTTCGGTGTCGGGCGGTTGGATGTCTGCGATCAAGCCGCCTTCGAAGCGCGTGCGAAGCCGCTCTTCGAGAGTTGCGATTTCCTTTGGCGGCACGTCTGAAGTGAGGACGATCTGTTTATTTTCCGCCTGCAGGGCGTTGAAGGTATGGAAGAGTTCTTCCTGAACGGCCTGTTTTTTGGCGAGGAACTGAACGTCGTCGATGAGTAAAACGTCCACGTTTCGATAGCGGTTTCGGAATTTTGCCTGCATGTCGCGGTTGTTGTTTTTGTTGAGATAGATGGAATCGATCAACTCGTTGATAAATTTTTCGCAGGTCGTGTACATGACGCGCAGGGAAGGTTTATGCAGAGAGATATAGTTGGCGATGGACTGCATGAGGTGGGTCTTGCCGAGTCCGGAAGCGCCGTAGATGTAGAGCGGATTAAAGTTTGAGCTGGGCGCGGTGGCGACGGCTTTGGCGGCTGCGAACACGAATTCATTGCTTTTGCCGGCGACGAACGATTCGAAGGTATAGCGCGGATCTACGGAGAGGGGGGAATACTCTTCTTCCTCTTCTTCGGTGGTAAATACGACGTCCGTACTGCCCTCGATGACCAATTCGAAGTCGGTGATGCCGGTATCGGCTTTTTGGAAGGCTTCCTTGATTTTTTCGGTCAGGTTTTTGCCGATAAAGTTTGCGAAAAATTCGTTGTCCGTGCTCAGAATGATCTTTGTCCCGTCGATATCCACGGGTTTGAGCGTGGAGAGATAGGTATTGTAGGTTATGGGTGAAAGCGTAGCTTGCAGCGTTTCACTGATTTGTTTCCATAAAAATTCAAACTGGTTGTTTTCGGACATGATAAACCTCAATTCTCTTTGTCTTTTTTCGTAAAATTTCTCGTTTTGCTTTATCTTTTTCGCGGAATTTGCTATAATGAATAAGACAAGCAAACGTCGGCAAAAGGAGCCCCCTTATCGCAGCGCGACCGATTACAGCGTACATTATAATATAAAATCGCGGGAAAATCAAATCAAAACAGAGAAAGAATGCGAATAAAAAATTTGGTACTTAAAAATTTCAGAAATTATGCGGAGGAGACCTTTGCGTTTACGGAAGGGATCAACGTTTTGTACGGAAAGAACGCCCAAGGCAAGACCAACTGTGCCGAGGCGGTGTTTTACCTGTGTACGGGCGTATCGCCGCGAACGAGTCGCGACAGGCAGCTCATCCGAACGGGGGAGGAGAGTGCGCACATCGGCTGTACGGCGCAGACGCGCTACGGCGGCGTCACGATTTCTGCCGATATCTTTGAGACGCGTCGGGAGATCCGCATCAACGGCGGAAAGATCACGCGCAATGCCGATCTTTTGGGCAACATCAACGGCGTATATTTCAGTCCCGGCGAACTTCGCATGATCCAGGACGGCCCGGAAGAGCGGCGTCGGTTTTTGAACGTGTCCATTTCGCAGTTGTCCAAGAGCTATTATACGGCGCTTGTCCGATACAATAAAATTCTCGAACAGCGCAACGCGCTGCTGAAGAACCGCGATTTGGGGCTCGTCTTTGAAACGCTGCCGGTATGGGACGTACAGCTTTGCAAATATGCGGCGGAACTGGTTTCCAGACGCAATGCGTTTATCGCCAAACTTTCCCCCCTTGCCGAACAAAAACACGCTCTTTTGACCGATGGGGCAGAGCGACTGGAAATCGATGCGGAAACGCGTTACGGCGACGATCCGCAGGAGATTTCCGAAGGACTCTTGAAGGCGTTTTCGGACAATTACGAAAAGGACGTTCGGCTGGGCTACACGTCGATCGGGCCGCACCGCGACGATTTGAAAATTCTCATCGGCGGCAGGGAAGCGCGCGTATTCGGCTCGCAGGGTCAGGCGCGCACGGCGGCGCTCGCCTTAAAACTCGCCGAAGTGGAGATCTTTCGGCAGACGGCAGGCGAGTATCCCGTTCTCATCCTCGACGACGTGATGAGCGAGTTGGATCTCTCGCGCCGTCGAAAACTGCTCACCCAGATCGACGGCATTCAGACGCTTCTCACCTGTACGCACACCGAAAAGGTGCTCTTCGGTAAATCCGTCAATAAAATCCGCATCAGCGGCGGAAAGATCAAACGATAGTTACCTGTTTGCCGAAAGCGGGCGCGCCGAATAGTTTTTTGCACGCGGCGCATTCGCGGGGCGGGTTCGGCAACAATGGTTCGTGCGGAAAATTTGCAAGTAAATTCGGGAAAAAGTTTTGTCGAAAATTTTGACGGGAACTTTCAATGCGAACGGTTTAGCGGGCGCTGTCGGACGAAAATTCTCAATGCGAACGGTTTGCGGGGGATCGTTGGCGGAAAATTGCAACGAAATATATGATTTTTGAGAGGGCGCGGAGCGAATCCGCGCCTTTTTTCGAGTTTTTGGATGCGTGAGCGCGTTTTGCGGCGCGCGGCAAGCAAGGGGAATGCGCGGCGCGCGGCGGGAAGATGCTCGGGATGCAATTCGCATTATACGGTGAAATACATTGAAAAACAAGGATAAGCGACAAAAAGCGCGAGCGAGGGAGCGTTATGGGGCGGAAAATTGCGGAAAAAGCCTGAAACTGCCAGAGAAATGGCGGAATGAATAAACATAGGCGGCTCATACTGTAAAGGAGAGGGGAACGGGTATGAAAAAAAGAGGCGGAGTCTGGGCGTGTTGGTTGGTGGTTTTGGCGGTGGCGGCGAGTTTGGTATTGAGCGGATATCGGGCGGCGACGCTGCCGCGCGGCTGTACGATCGACGGGGAAGACGTATCGGGCATGACGGTCGCGCAGGCGCGCGCACACATTCTGCGCGCGCTGCAAGAGGACGTGAAAGACAGCAGCTTGACGATCGAAGCGAGGGGGCGGGAATACGTATTTCGCGCGCCGATGCTCGCCGTGCGCACAAATCTCGACGCGGTCTTGGCGAAGGCGCAGGGCGAGGCGGGCGAATACGTTTTGGAAAAAGAGCTGGTTTTGTTAAAAATGGAGGATACGTTGCGCGGAATTTGCGATGAATGCTATCAAAAAAGCCGTGCGGCGAGCGCAATTTTCACGCCGAACGGCGGGATGCCGTTCCGCTATGAGCGGGAGATCGCGGGTAGGTATGCGGACGGAAGACAACTCAAAGAAGACGTCTTGCGCGCGCTGGAAAGCGGCGGCGGAAGGGTATCGGTGCGGGTATATACGGTACGGCCGCGGGTGACGTTGGAGCGGGTACGGGAGCAGACGAAGCGGCTTTCAACGTTTTCCACGCGGTATGCGGACGGCGGGAGCCGCGCGCACAACATTGCGCTGGCGGCGCAGAAGATCGACGGAACGGTATTGGAGGCGGGCGAGACCTTTTCGTTTAACGAAACGGTGGGGGCGCGGACGAAGAAGAACGGGTTTGAGAGCGCGCCCATCATACAAGACGGCGCGTTTACTTCGGGAATAGGCGGCGGGGTATGTCAGGTGAGCACGACCGTCTACAATGCGGCGCTGTTGGCGGGGATGCAGGTGAGCGAATACCATCCGCACAGTTTGGCGGTAGGGTATGTGGAGCCGTCGTTTGACGCGATGGTCAACGGATCGGAATGCGATCTGAAGTTTATCAATCGGACGGGCGGTAAAATTTATCTGACGGCAAAGGCGAAAAGCGGAACGTTGACCATCGCGGTCTACGGCGTTTCGGAGGGCGTTTCGTATGAGCGCAAGAGCGTGGTATTGGAGCGTGTGGCGCCGCCCGAGCCGCAGGTACGCGAGGGCGATACCGATTGCGAGATCCGCGCGGAGAAGGAAGGACTGCGCAGCGAGGGGTACCTCATTCGACGCACGGCAAAGGGCGAAGAAGTGCTGTGTCTGCGCAGGGATAGATATGCTCCCGTGCAGGGGATCGTGCAGAAAAGCTCGCAAAATTTGTCAGAGGGAAAGGCCTTTCAATACCTTGCTTTTGATTGTTAAGTGTGGTAAAATATGACCTACAAACAAAAGAAAGTCTCCCGCGTTCGGGCGGAGACGGAGAGGTATGAAAAGAGATGATAACGATATTGGCGGTAAAGACGGCGAGGCAGATGCGTGAATTTGTTCGGTTTCCGCTCAAGCTGTACAAGGGCAGCGCATACTATGTGCCCTGCATTTATGCCGATGAAATGACGTTGCAGAACAAGAAGAAAAACCCGATGCTGGAAGAATGCGAGGTGCAGTGTTATCTTGCCGAGCGAGACGGGGTTACGGTGGGCAGGATAGCGGCGCTGTTGCAGAAAAAGTACAATTCGATATCGGGCAATCGCTGTTGTCGCTTTACGCGGTTTGACTGCATCGACGATGCGGAGGTCGCGTCGGCGCTGTTGGGCGCAGTGGAACGGTTTGCCGCGGAGCGGGGGATGGATACGGTACACGGGCCGTGGGGATTCAACGATCAGGATCGGGAAGGATTGCTCACGTACGGGTTCGACCGCCGCGCGACGTATGCGACCAATTACAACTACGACTATTATGAGAAATTGGTTGTCGGGCAAGGATATGCCGCGGAGAGCGAATGGGTGGAATACGATTTCAAAATTCCGCGCGAGCCGGATGCGCGCATCGAGCACGTAGCGGCATACGTACAGAAAAAGTTGGGGCTTGTCGAGCTTGCGGAGAGCATGCCCTTGAATAAATTGGTCGCGCGTTACGGACACGAAGCCTTGGAAATGACCAATCTCGCCTATGCGGGACTGGACTGCTATGTCCCCGTTAAGGGCAAGGTGATCGATCATATTTTGAAGCAGTTTGCAACGGTCATCAATCCCCGGTATTTTTCTATACTGGCGAATAAGGAGGGGCAGGTCGTGGCAATTGCCGTGGTTCTGCCTTCGGTATGCGCTCCCCTGCAAAAGAGCGGCGGCAGAATGACGCTTCCCACCGTCGTTCGCCTCATCCGCGCCATCGCAAAACCCAAAGAATTGGAAATGGTGCTCATTGCCGTCCACCCCGATTATCAGAAAAAGGGCGTCAATTCGGTGATGATGTCGCGCATCATGAAAAATATCATCGACGACAAGATCGAACACATCGAATCCAATCCCGAACTCGTCAGCAACGCCGCCGTTCAGGATCAATGGAACGCCATGGAACGGGAAATCGTCAAGCGCAGAAAGACGTTTTCCAAAAAAATTTGATCGTAAGTTTCGAATTCGGATGAACGGACGGGGCGCACCGTCTGCGCCGAACGGCATTTGGCGAGTACGCGAAAGGTCGGACGGCCGAAAGGATAAAGCAGCGCGGAGGGGCAAACACCCCTCCGCGCTGCTTTTTTCGGAAAGCGCCCGCCGTTTTTCGGAAAGCGCCCGCCGCAAATCTTTGCGGCGGGCGCAGTTTGCGCGGGTCGGACGCGCACGGTTGCGGGTGCGTCGGCTTTTGAGAATTTATTTTGCGCGGCGAACGCAGTTTGCGCGGGTCGGGCGCGCCTGCCAACGGGCGCGCCCGACCCTTTATAAAAAAGAACGGGATTCGACAAATTTATACTTGATATATTTTTGAATCTTTGGTACAATAATAAGAAATAAAATGCGGTAAAATAAGCCGAAGCGCGATTTTCGGTATGAACGGATAGGAAAACGAGCATACGGAAAGGGGTGCGGCGGCGAACGGAGAAAGCATATGAAGAGGACAAGTATGCGCCAACTGTACGAAGCGACGGCGGAATACGGAGAGAAGCAGGTTATGATCTGCGGGTGGGTGCGCACGTTGCGCGATTCGAAGGCGTTTGGTTTTATCGAGCTCAACGACGGCAGTTTTTTCAAAAATTGCCAGATTGTTTTCGAGCGGGAGAAGTTGAGCAATTACGAAGAGATTGCGCATCAGAACGTAGGTGCGAGCCTGGTGGTGAGCGGAACGCTCGTGCTTACGCCGCAAAACAGGCAGCCGTTCGAGGTCAAGGCGGAAAAAATCGAAGTGATGGGGCAGTCGATGCCGGACTATCCGTTGCAGAAGAAGCGGCACTCGATGGAATTTTTGCGCGAGATCGCCTATTTGCGGCCGCGCACCAACACGTTCAATGCGGTATTCAAGATCCGCAGCGAAGCGGCGTACGCCATTCATACGTTTTTCCATGAGCGCGGGTTTGTGTACGTACACACGCCGATCATCACGGGGAGCGACTGCGAAGGTGCGGGCGCGATGTTCCAGGTCACCACGCTGGAATTGGACAAGATACGTGGCGACGTAGATTATAAAAAGGACTTTTTCGGAAAGAAGGCAAGTTTAACGGTATCGGGGCAGTTGAACGTCGAGCCGTTTGCGATGGCGTTTTCCAACGTATATACGTTCGGGCCGACCTTCCGTGCGGAGCGTTCCAACACGACGCGGCACGCGGCGGAGTTCTGGATGATCGAGCCGGAGATGTCTTTTTGCGATCTTGCGGGCGACATGGACGTAGCGGAAGCGATGGTGAAATATGTGATCGGCCGCGTATTGACGAGTTGCAAGGAAGAGATCGAGTTTTTGAACAATTTTGTGGACAAGGGGTTGATCGAGCGTCTGAAAAACGTTGCGGAGAGCGAATTTGTGCGACTTTCGTATACGGAAGCGATTGAAATTCTGGAAAAGGTGAAGGACAAGTTTGAATTCCCCGTGTATTGGGGCTGCGACCTGCAGAGCGAGCACGAGCGGTATCTGACCGAGCAAGTGTATAAAAAGCCGGTGTTTTTGACCGATTATCCGAAGGAGATCAAGGCGTTTTACATGCGTCTGAACGACGACGGCAAGACGGTTGCGGCGGCGGATCTGCTGGTGCCGGGCATCGGCGAACTGATCGGCGGCTCGCAGAGAGAGGAGCGCGAGGACGTATTGATTGCCCGCATGCAGGAGATGAAGCTCGATCCTGCGGACTACGCGTTTTACATCAATCTGCGCAAATACGGCGGCACGGTGCATTCGGGATTCGGGCTGGGATTTGAGCGGATGGTGATGTATTTGACGGGCATTTCCAACATTCGCGACGTATTGCCGTATCCGCGCACGGTCGGCAATTTGGAGTATTGACAGGGTTTTGCGATTTGGCGCCGCGCGACGGGTGCGAATGCGGCGGGCGTGCGGTGCGCGAGCGAATTGCGGAAGTAGAAAAAACGAATCGGAGAGAGTATAGATGATAAAGATAGTCGTGGATGCGATGGGCGGCGACAACGCTCCAAACGAGATCGTAAAGGGGGCGTTGCAGGCGCTTGCAAAGGACAAGGAGCTTTGCGTACTGCTGACGGGCGATCGGGAGAAGATCGAAGCGGTTTTGCAGGCGGAGGGCAAGAAGGACGCGTACGATGCGTCGAGGCTGGAGATCGTGCATTGCACGGAGGTGATCACGAACGACGACGCGCCCACGCTGGCGATCCGACAAAAGAAGGATTCGTCGCTGGTGGTGGCGCTCAAGGCGCTCAAAGAGGACGAGCAGACGCAGGGATTCGTGTCGGCGGGTTCGACGGGCGCGGTGCTGACGGGCGCGCTGCTGCGCGTAGGGCGGATCCGCGGCATATCCAGGCCGGCGGTCTGTCCCGTGCTTCCTACGGCGAAGGGCGGGAAGGTACTGCTCATCGATGCGGGGGCGAACGCGGAGTGCAAGCCGGTCAACCTGTGTCATTTTGCGCTGATGGGTACGGCGTATGCGAGGGCGTCGGGGATCGCCGAGCCGCGCGTGGGGCTGGTGACCAACGGCACGGAAGATCATAAGGGCGACCCTCTGCATCAAGAGGCGCACGAACTGCTCAAGACGCTGCCGGGCATTCGGTTTGTCGGGAACGTCGAGGGGCGCGACATCATGAGCGGCGAGATCGACGTGGCGGTCTGCGACGGATTTTCGGGGAACATCGCGCTCAAGACCACCGAGGGAACGGCTTTGGCGGTCATGCAGATCATCAAACAGAACATTATGGCGTCGTTTTGGGCGAAAGTCGGGTACGCGCTGTTTATGAAAAAGGCGTTCAAGAACATCAAGCGGGTCATGGATTACAGCAAATACGGCGGCGCGGTGCTGTTGGGCATCGACAAAGTTGTGGTCAAGTCGCACGGGTCGAGCAAAGCGGATTCCATCTGCGCCTCCGTCCTGCAGGCGAAGGCGGCCGCGCAGAGCGGACTTGTTCCCTCCATCAAGCAGATGCTGGAGAAGGTCGATCTGGAGGCGATCGGTGGAGAGGCCTGAACTTGCGGATATCGAGAAGAAACTCGGCTATACGTTCCGCGACAAGGGGCTGTTGAAGACCTGTCTGACCCATTCTTCGTACGCCAATCTGCACGGGACGCAGAGCAACGAGCGGCTGGAATTTTTAGGCGATGCGATCGTGAATTTTCTGGTCGGCGAGCATCTGTATCGGCAGGGCGGAACGGACGAAGGGGAAATGACCCGGCAACGGATCGCGGCGGTATCGAAAAAGCCGATGGAAGCGGCGATGCGCGCGCTGGGGATCGGGTATCGGTACGTGTCGGGCGGGGAGCAAAACCTCGGGAAAAAGAGCGTATCCAGCCTGTTTGAAGCGCTGGCGGCGGGCATTTATTTGGACGGAGGCATGGAGGCGGCGCGCGCGTTCGTATGCGCGAAGCTGTTGCCGTTTGCGGGGATTTTCCGAGATTATAAGAGCGAGTTGAACGAGCGGTATCCGCATGCGGTGCGTTACGAGTGTTACGAGCGCACGGGCAGCGATCATGCGCCGCAATTTTCCGTGTGCGTGTATGCGGGAGAGAAGAGCGCGCGGGGAACGGGACGAAGTAAAGAAGAGGCGGAGCAGAATGCCGCCGAGGCAATTTTGGGCATGCTGCGCGCAGAGCCAGGGGAGATAGAAAGTTGAATTTCAAGAAGGTCGAACTCAACGGTTTCAAGTCCTTTGCGGACAAAACCGAAATAAAATTCGATAACGGCGTGACCTGTATCGTGGGGCCGAACGGCTGCGGCAAGAGCAACGTAGCGGATGCGATCCGCTGGGTGTTCGGCGAGCAATCGGCAAAGACGATGCGCGGTTCGAACATGCAGGACGTCATATTCGGCGGCACGCAGCAGCGGAAGAGCCAGTCGTTTTGCGAGGTCACGCTCACGTTTGACAACGCGACGAAGATGTTTTCCGATCTGGAATACGACGAAGTTGCGTTTACGCGCCGACTGTTCCGCAGCGGCGAGAGCGAATATCTGATCAACAAGCAGCCTTGCCGCATGAAGGACATCGTGGACAGGCTGCACAGCGTCGGGCTCGGGAAAGAGGGGTATTCCATCATCGGGCAGGGCAAGATCGAGCAGATCATGAACGCAAAGCCGGAGGATCGCCGCGCGATCTTCGAGGAGGCGACGGGCATCATTGTCTTCAAATCGAGGAAGCAGGATATCGAGCGGCGGCTGGCGAATTCCTACACGAATCTGAACATCTTTTTGCAGCGGATGGGGGAAGTGGAGCACATGCTCGCGCCCCTTTCGCGGCAGGCGGAAAAGACGAAAAAATACCGCGAGCTGTACGCGCAGCTTCGGCATGACGAGATCAATCTCTACATATACAAGCATGACAACGCGGCGACGGCGCGCGCGAGCATCCGCGCCGTTCTCGAACAGATCCAGCAGCGCATAGCGGACGATCGGGCGCAGACGGAATCGCTGGAAGAGCAGTACAATGCCGATCGTCGGCGCATTGCCGAAAGCGACGCGCTGTTGCAGTCGCTCAACGAGCAGATCCTCAAATACACCGTCGATTTGCAAAAAAAAGAGGGCGACGTAAACGTGATTCGCGAGCGCATCGCCTTTTTCAAGGAGCAAAAGAACGCGGAAGAGCGGTCGGTGCAGGAAAGCGGCGAGCGGCTCACGGCGATCGCGGCGGAGCTGGAAAGGTCGAATGCTTCGGCGCAGGAGAACCGCAAAAAGATCGAGGAAGCTCGGCACGAGAGCGAGGGTCTGGCGAAGGAGATCGCCGAGCGGAACGAAAAACTTTCCGAATACGAGGCGTGGAACGACGAATCGCAAAAGAGCGTGATCGACAGGCTGGAGAATTTGTCGGAGATCAACCGCAACATCGGAACGCTGTCTGCGAAGAAAGAGGCGGCGCAAGAGCGGATGAACGAACTTGCGGCGGCGGCGGACAAGCTGGAGGCGGCGCTGGAAGAGGATAAAAAACAGCTGGCAGAGTGCGAAGACTGGTACAACGAAGTGGTGGAATACGTTTCGCGCGAGAAGGAGATCAAGGCGGCCAAAGAGGAGCAGATTCTTGCGCTCAACGCGCAGGCGGACGAATTGAGCGAAGCGCTGTTCAAGCTGAACGCGCGCATTTCCGCGCTGGAGGACAGAAAGCGTTTCTATCAAAACGTAAAGGATGATTTCGAGGGGTACCGTTTTTCGGTAAAGAAGCTGATGAGCGACGCGCGCAGGAGCGCCGATCTTTCCGGTCGGATCAAGGGCGTGATCGCGGACATCGTCAAGTGCGACGAAAAGTTCGAAGTCGCCATTGAAACGGCGTTCGGCGGAGCGATGCAAAACATCGTCTGCGCCACGGCGGACGATGCGCGGTATCTGATCGAATATCTCAAGCGAAACAAGGGCGGGCAGGTGACCTTTTTGCCGGTCAAGTCGCTGAAGCCGCATTACGAAACGGACTACACGCGCAAGGCTCTCAAGGAATCGGGCGCCATAGGGCTTGCCAACGAGCTGGTGCGCTACGATCCCTATTATGACAACGTCATCTACAATCTAATCGGCAACACGCTGATCGCGGACAATATCGGCAACGCCACGGCGATTTCCAAGAAATATCCGCACGCATTCCGCATCGTCACGCTGGACGGAGACGTCATCTCCACGAGCGGTTCGATGACGGGCGGTTCGCGTCGGGAAGGCGGCGGGAACTTTTTGGCGAACGAGCGCAGGATCGAGCAGGCGCAGGCGGACATCGCGGCGGCGGAGAAGGAGCGGGGCGAGCTGACGAAGAAGCGGAGCGAACTGGAAGAGCGCAAGGCGAAGGAAGCAGACGCGTTGGAAACGCTGCGCGAGAGCTTTCAGGAGGCGCGCAGCAAGATCGCGGCGTTGTCGGAAAAGCGGGATACGTTATCCGCAAAAATCGAAAAAGACCGGGCGGATCTGAATATACAGAACCAGTCGATGGCGGTCTTATACGAGCGCATGAAGGGCATCGACAGCGAGTACTCCAGTTCGTCAGCGGGGCAGGCGCAGATCGCGCGGCTCAAGGACGACGCGCAGGGCGAATCGGATCGGCGCAAGGAAGAGTACGACAAGCTGAAGTCGGAGCAGGGCGAGTGCAACTTGCGGCAGAACGTGTTGCAGGTGCATATCGCGCAGTACCGCGCGGCGGAGGAGGCGGACAGGAACGACTGTCTGCGTCTGGAGCGGGAGCGCGAAACCTTGCAGGCGCGCATCGCGGACGCGAAGAACAACATCGAAAACATTACCGCGACCATAGCGGATCTGGAAGATATGGCGGAGAAGGCGGCGCTCACGCCCGAGCAACGCGAAGCGCTCAACGCCCTGCGCGCCGAAAAGGATGCGCAGCAGCGCGTCAAGCAGGAGCTGAACGAGGAGCTGGAGCGCATACTGGAGCGCAACCGCGCGCTGAACGAGCAGATCGAGCGCGAGAGCGAGGAGCGCCATCGCCAGGAGATCGAGCTGACGAAGATCGATTCGGAGCTTGAAAACCTGCAGGCGCGCATCGACGAGGAATATCAGGAGACGTACGAGAGCTGCCAGCAATATAAGGACGAGGACTTTGACCCGAAGGCGGGGCAGACGTCCATCAACCGCTTAAAGCGCGAGATCAACGCGCTGGGCGCGATCAATCACAACGCGCTGGAGGAGTACGAGACGCTGAACGTGCAGTACGAGGAGATGACCGCGCAGCGCGACGACGTGCAGAAGGGCATCGACGACACGAGCGCGGCGCTGGAAGAGCTGAAGGGCGAAATGCAAAAGCAGTTCGACGAGGGGTTCAACCAGATCAACGAGAATTTCAAAAAGCTGTTCAAGGAGCTGTTCGGCGGCGGCAGAGCGGAGCTGCAGATGGACTATACAGACTGCGACGATCCGCTTACGGCGGGCGTCGAGATCGTCGCCTGTCCGCCGGGCAAGAAGCTGACAAAGATCTCCCTGCTTTCGGGCGGCGAGCGCGCCCTCACGGCGATCGCCATTCTGTTTGCCATCCTGATGCTTCGTCCCATGCCCTTCTGCGTGCTGGACGAGATCGAGGCGGCGCTGGACGAGGCGAACGTCGATAAATTTGCGCAATTCCTCA
>CALVYJ010000030.1 GCA_944372075.1 uncultured Clostridia bacterium
AGACGTTCAACCCGATCGCGCAGCGTCGATCCCCGAAACGTTCAACCCGATCGCGCAGCGTCGATCCCCGAAACGTTCAACCCGATCGCGCAGCAACGTTCCAACCACCGATCTCCGCTGTCCGTTTTCATCGAACATGCAGGCGGTTTTTCGGTAGTCGCGTCTTTGCGCGTCGGAATTCTCCGACGCGCAAAAATGAATTTTCGCCCGCGCGATCGCGGACGAAAATACCCGTCAGACATAGTCCTCCATTTTTTTGTAAATCCCGGAAAGATCGGCAGGCGTTACAAAATTTACTATACGTTCCCCTATTTTTCCGTTTTCAGAGATGGCGACCGCCAATAATTTATGGTTCGACTCAAACGCGTCCGCGATGTCCTGCAGCGTGTCCTTTTTGCCCAGATATTTGTAATACACAAACAGATCCGACTCTTCCAAAATATCCGAAACGGGCGTTTCGCTCAACCAGCCGTCCAAAGATATGCCCTGTTGGATCACTTCTCCGACGGCGCGAATGATGCAGCGGTTGTTGACAATGCCGACCACCCGATTGCCGCTGTACACGGGAAGATTGGAATATCCCGTGCGCGAAATCAACAAGATCGCCTGTTTCAGCGAAATCTGCGCCTCGATGCTGACGATCTTTTTTTCATGCAAGGTCTCGCCGATTTTCGGCGGCGTGCAGATCAGTCGCTCGATCAAGAGCATCTGCTCAACCACCTCGTCGCAGGGCACCGCTATGATCTGCCCGTCCACGCTCTGGTGTACGATCGCGTTGCGGAGACGGGCATAATCCGCCAACTCGTTCTCATATTTGCGTATGGCCGCGTTCTTTTCCGCACACCGTCGCACAACGTCCGTAAACGGCTGCGACGGCTTAAATCCGTATAACTCCCGCAGCTTATCGTCGATCTTGTTGTAACTGTTCAGAAACAGCGTCGCGTTGCTTTTGTCCATCTCCGTTCCTCCCCCTTTGCATCCTTCCCGTCCATTATACCACATTTTTTTCGGTTTGCAACACTATCTCCGTGAATTGTTAAAAATCTGCCGCGTCTTTCCGCCTCATGCCGCGCGTCCGAACGGTCACCAATCGGTATTCGCGCGTAAAATTTAAGGAGTAATCCCATTCGCGCCGCGCCGTACGCAATACGATCTCCCCCTCCGCCGACGCAATTTGCGCGATCCCCTCCGCACTCATGCAGATCGGCAACCCCGCGCAAAACGCGTCCGCCCGCAACATAAACTGCGGCGCCGCATCCGCTATCTCCCCGAATATGCAAAAAAGTACATCCGCGTCAAACAGCGCCAACGCCTGCGCTATGTTCGGATAAAATAAATCCTCCCCCACGACCAGCCCGATCTTCCCTGCCGACGTTTCATATACCTTCAAATGCGCCCCGCCCTTGACCTCCGCATCCATTGCATTGATCATGTCCGTAACGCCCAATATCTTCCCCCGATCCGCCAAAACCGCACTCTTGTGCCGCAATCCGCAGGAATCCGTATTGCAACCGCTTATGATCACGCACTTCAATTCCCGACTTAAAATCGCCATATCTTCCAACTTCGACGCCTCTCCGCTTAACTCCCGCCGATAATCGACCTCGCCCAATCCGTGAAACCCGAACACCGCTACGTCGCAATTCCATCGCGCTGCGCCCTCCGCCTCGGATTGTAAATCCCCCTCGGTCACAAAATGAATTTTCATGCGCACCTCCCTCCTGCTCATTGTATGCCGACTCGCAGATTTTTGCGCTTCCCGCGCTTTCCCATTTTTTTATCCCGATTTTGTCAAATATTCTCGGAATTGTTTGCAAATTCATGAGAATATTGCTTGCAAATTCATGAGAATATGGTATAATTATTATGGAACAGTTTGTTCACAAATTCGGGAGTCTTTATGCAACGTAAAATCCGCTTAACCCCAGTTCGTTTGCTCGTTTTGGGTTATTTGGCAATTATTTTGATCGGCACGATCCTTCTCATCCTGCCGCCCGCCTCCAAAATGGACGGAGGCGCGCCATTTATGGAGGCCCTCTTTACCGCCGTTTCCGCTTCTTGCGTGACCGGCCTCATACTGCACGACACCTATATTTATTGGTCTAACTTCGGACAGATCGTCATCCTCGTCTTGATCCAAATGGGCGGAATCGGCTTCATGACCGTCGTGTTTGCCTTTTGGAAACTCGGCAGAAAAAAAATCGGATTGAAAGAACGCGTCTTCATGCAGGAATCCGTCAACGCGCCTGCCGTGGGCGGCATGATGCGCTTGACCATGACCATCCTGATCGGCACGATCCTGTTTGAAGTGTTGGGCGCAATCCTCCTCTGTTTTCGCTTCATCCCCGACTTCGGCTGGGGTAAAGGCATTTGGATCGCCGTCTTTACGTCAATTTCCGCTTTCTGCAACGCCGGCTTCGATCTCATGGGCGCAAATAACGTAGAATTTGCCTCGCTGACCGCCTATTCCGGCGACCCGATCGTCTGCTTGGTCGTTCCCTTCTTGATCATCGTCGGAGGCCTCGGCTTCTTCGTCTGGGAAGACCTGAAAGAAAATCGCTTTCACTTCCGACGCTATGCTTTGCATACAAAAGTCGTCTTGGTCACAACGACTCTGCTGATCTTGATCCCTACCCTGCTCTTTATCCTCGCAGAATCGGATCTGCCTTGGCAGGAACGCATCTTCTCTTCCTTCTTTACCGCCGTTTCCCCGCGTACCGCCGGGTTTAACGTTTTGCCGCTCTCCGGCCCCGGCGCAGTCAAAAACGTCGTCATCTTCACGACCATCGCACTCATGTTCGTCGGCGGTTCCTCCGGCTCGACTGCCGGCGGTATCAAAACCAATACCTTTGCCGTTCTCTTCCTCTCGTTGCTCTCTTTGCTGCGCGGCAAACACTCCGTAGAATGCTTCGGCAGACGGATCGATGAGGAAAATATCAAGAACGCCTCCCAATTTGTCACCCTTTATCTCCTGCTCGCTTCCCTCGGCGTCATCTTGATCTGCCTCTTTGAACAGAATAATTCCGCCGTGTCTTCCCTTTCTTCCGTCGTCTTTGAAGTCTTTTCGGCAATCGGCACCGTCGGATTGACCCTCGGCATCACGCCCTTCCTTTCGATCGGTTCGGAAATCGTCCTTACCATCTTGATGTATCTGGGAAGAGTGGGCTGCCTTACCTTTATGTTGTCTCTGCGTTCCCTCAACGCTCCGACTACGACGCTTCCGATGGAAAAAGTCCGCATCGGTTAGCCTCCCTTCAACGCTTTGCGGACCCGCAAAGCCGTCGCTTTCATTTGTATTCGGCATCTCTCGGCTGCGCTTGCAGCCCTATCCATCCGCTCGCGCGGAAATTCTATAGAAGGTATTTATGAAATCTGTTTTAATTATCGGTTTGGGTAGGTTCGGAACCTACATGGCAAAAAAATTTACGGAATTGGGTAACCACGTTATGGCGATCGATACCGACGAGGAAAAAATCAACGAGATCATACCCTACGTCACGAGCGCTCAAATCGGAGACGCTTCGAAACCTTCCGTCCTCGACGCCATCGGCGTCGATAATTTCGATATCTGCGTCGTATCCGTCGGCGAAAACTTCCAATCTTCCTTGGAAACCACCTCGCGCTTGAAAGAAGCCGGCGCTAAATTCGTACTCTCGCGCGCATCCACGGAGATCCAAGCCAAATTCCTCTTGCGAAACGGCGCAGACGACGTCGTATTCGCTGAAAAAGAAATGGCGGAACGTCTCGCCGTTAAATTCAGCGCCAACAATATCTTCGACTATATCCAGCTCACGCCCGAATACGCGATCTACGAAATCCCTACCCCGAAAAGCTGGGAAGGCAAAACCATTCGCGACAAGGGCGTACGCGCAAAATATAATTTGAACATCCTTGCCATTAAACGCGGCGGTTCCTTAACGCCTTTGCCTACCGCCGACCATGTTTTTAACTGCGCAGAACGCTTGATCGTAATGTGCCGCAAATCGGATATCGAACGTTTGGTTCATTGACCGAACATTGCCTCCCGAGCGCACGTATTCGATTTTACACTGCTCCGCCGCGTTCCGCAACGTTCAGTCAGCAAAAAAGATGTCATGAGACATCTTTTTTTTATGCTTCCGCGCACGCAAAGGGCGCATTCTGTTTTTATTTCCCCGCGTTACGATAAAGTAACAGAAAAGTAACTGTCCGCAACGCCTTTTCTCCTTGAATTTTTTTCTCTGATTTTATATAATGACTCTATAAATGGAGGTTACGTATGGAATTCAAAGACAAGCTCAAAAACCTGCGAAACGACCGCGGACTGTCACAGTCGGATCTTGCAAAACAGCTCTTCGTAAGCCGAAGCGCCGTTGCTAAATGAGAAAACGGCATCGGTTTGCCCAACGACGATTCCCTCAAACGCCTCGCGGAGTTTTTCGAAGTTCAAGAGTCTTACCTTCTCGGAAACAGCGAGATCGAGTCCATTTTGATTGTCAAAAACAGAAAATTGCTGCGCCAGAAAAATTGCATCATCTCCATTCTGTGCGTCTTGCTCGCCCTCGTATTTGCGTTCCTCTGCTACGCACTCTATTCGATCACCTTTCGCGACTACAACCCCTTCAAAACCAAGGTGATCGACGACGTCAAATATACGTACGTCAAAGACGGAAGCTCCATATTTTACAGAGTCGACGGCATTCGAAAAGGCAAAGACGTAAACAATTACAAACAAACCATCGTGTTGGAAAACGAGATCGACGGTCTTCGCGTAACCGCCATCAACGACTATGCCTTCGAGGATTTTTCCGTCGATAAGATCGTCTTGAATCAAAACCTAGAAACCATCGGAACCAGCGCTTTCCTCAATGCCAGTATCGGGGAAATTGTCTTTAACGATTCGCAGCAGTCCATTCAAAGTTACGCATTTGCTTACTCTTCCGTCTCGTCGATCCGCCTGCCCGATCAGCTTACCGAAATCCAGTCCTTTACCTTTTACGGCTGCGACTCGCTATCCCAAGTCACAATCGAAACAAGTATGACTACGATCTATCCCAGCGCATTCGCCCTGTGCCCGCTCTTGGAAACGGTCGAGCTGAACGGCCCCGCCATCATTCGGGAACTTGCCTTCTATTTCACTGGCCTTACGCACGTTTCCTTCAACAACCCCGATATCACGCTGCAGCCCACCGCCTTCTACCGCGACCCCGCCCTCGCCTCCGTTTCCTATAACGGGTCTTGGGAAAAATGGAATTCCTGCGCTTCGCCGATCGCTTTGGATACTTCCTCTATTGCCCTTCGCCTCGCCGATTCCGACGATTTCCTTCCATATGTGTACGACGATTTTACGAAAACCTGGATCTGCAACGCTTGGGCGATCTCCTAAACGCAAGCGGCGGCGCGGCTTCTTAAAGAAGCCGCGCCGCCGCTTTTTGAAATCGGAAAGCCGTTCCGATATGCCCCGACGAATCAGATGCCGCCCGCACAGGCTCGCGCAAACACGTTTGCGCGAGCCTGCCGTTTTTTGTCTTAGTTCGGACGCGTGTTCCGCGCCGATCGCCTTCTTCCCTCTTTGGGGCTTGTCTTCAACCCGTCAAAACCGGCGATGTTTTTCATAAAACGTGCGCCTGACGCCCCCTTTAATGTTCGTACGCCATGCTGTTTCGCATGGACGTTATTGCATTTTTTTCCAATCGCGATACCTGCGCTTGCGATATGCCCACCTCGTCCGAGATCTCCGTCTGCGTCTTGCCTTCGTAATAGCGCAGCGTCAGGATCTTCCTCTCCCGCTCCGATAAGTGCTCCATCGCTTCGGTGAGCGCCGCTCGCTCCGTCCATACTTCGTCGTTGTTCTTGTCGTCCCCGATCTGATCCATCAACATCAGCGCGTCGCCGGATTTATTGTAAACAGGCTCGAACAACGAAACAGGATCGGATATCGCATCCAACGCATAGACGACCTCGCGTTCCCGAACCTGCATCGCTTCCGCTATTTTTGCGATCGTCGCCTCCTTATCCGCCGCCTCGAGCCCTTCGCGCGTCTTTAAGACGCGATATGCCGTATCGCGGATGCTGCGCGATACGCGCAGGGAATTCCCGTCTCGCAAAAAACGCTTGATCTCCCCGATAATCATCGGCACGGCATAGGTCGAAAACCGTACGCCGATGTTGATATCAAAATTTTCTACCGCTTTCAATAACCCGATACACCCCGCTTGAAATACATCGTCAGCATTGGCGTTCTTCGCCCAAAAGCGCTTTACCAGCGACAGCACCAGCCGCATGTTTCCCACAATGAATTGCTCGCGCGCAGCATTGTCGCCCTCTTTCAACCTGCGCATCAGCTCATCGCTCTGCTGCGCCGTCAATACGGGCAGCCCGGACGTATCTACGCCGCAGATCACGACCTTTTGTAACAAATTACCACCTCCCACGCATGTATTGCTGTGGGAAGTATGCTCCTTTCTCGCTTTTTTATTCGTAATTTTCTATTCTTATGAGCAAGATTTTTTCTTGCTCGCATTATCCTGTCACTTCCGAGCCACCGCCGATCCGCCGCTCGCCTTACACAAGCTTTCCGATTTCACTCTTTAAGCGCGCAATGATCTTCTTTTCCAACCGCGATATGTACGACTGCGAAATCCCCAACAGATCCGCTACGTCCTTTTGCGTCATCTCTTCTCGCCCGTCCAGCCCGAATCGAAGATTCATGATCCTGCGCTCGCGCTCCGGCAAACGCCCCAGCGCACTGCGCAATAACTCCTTTTCCACTCCCGACTCGATATCTTTGTATACGGCGTCGCTGTCCGTTCCCAGTATGTCCGAGAGCAACAACTCGTTCCCCTCCCAGTCGGTATTGAGCGGTTCGTCAAAGGACACCTCGTTGCGGATCCGCACCAATCTGCGCAAATACATCAGAATTTCGTTCTCTATGCAGCGCGATGCGTACGTCGCCAGCTTGATGTTCTTATCCGGCCGAAAGGAATTGACCGCCTTGATCAGCCCGATCGTCCCCACCGACACAAGGTCGTCTGCATCCGCCCCCGTATTGTCAAATTTCCGCGCTATGTACACCACCAGCCGTAAATTGTGCTCGACAAGCGATGCCTTCACCTTCTCGTCTCCCGCCGAAAGCTTACCGATCAGGTCGGATTCTTCCTCCGCCGTATACGGCAACGGCAACGCCTCCGTCCCGCAAATATAGTCCAATACGTTCTCCGTTCCCTTCAGCTTTTGTATAAGTTTGATCAGCGACGCCCGAACCGTACGCAGCATCCCATTCACCTCCGCTCACGAAAATCCTCCTCTTTCGCATATGACGGCGGCAAAATGATGCCGTATTCCCCCGCCAACGGACAGGGACTGACGGCAACCGTCACATCTTCTATTGTATGTTTGTTCTTTCCCAAATATATCTCCATCCGGTCAATTTGAAATGCAATCATTTCAGACGTCCCGTTGACCGTCCGCACTTCGATCCTTTCATACGGCGTGCGCGCTCGAAAATCGGTTATCAGCGCGAGAACCGCCCCTCGCTCCGCGATCGCTACCTCCCGCCCGCGCTTGTCTCGCAATCGATTGCCCGTATCCGCAAACCCGCGAACCCGTACGCTGTTTTCTCCTTTGTACAATACACACTCCAACGTGCAGCGCAAAACCTTTCCGTGCTCGGATAATTTTTTTACTATACGTATCCCGAAAAATGCAAAAAATATGCTCGCCCCGACCAAAACTCCCGACGGTATCCCATACACCGTATAGACCAATTCCGCACCCTGCTCGCTTCGCACTCCGCCAAAAAATGCGGTCAAAATTCCGGCAAACGCAAACATATATCCCAAAAAAGCCAGCGAACAAATTATGTACGTCTTTTTTTGCTTGAACTTCGCCGCCGTCAGCGGCAACATCGCCGCTACCGAATATTTGATGATAAAATCGATCGCCGTCGGAAAAGCATAGTACAGACATGCAATCGTATACCCGACCCCCAATACCGTGCCAAGACTTGCCGACAATACGATGCGCCAAAATTTGACCGTACCCTTTACCGTCTTGATCGCGCAATACAAAAGCGCCGCGTCGGCACAAAAATTATCGAGAATGAGTAAGTCCAGATATACGACCATGCCCTCCCTCCCCGAAATCATGCCCCCATTATAACACGTTTTTTTCGTCGGATTTTTTATAAAAACTTCTCTTTTCGTCGGATTTTGAGTGTTGCGGATTCTCTCCGCCCCCGCCTTGCGCCGTCAAAAAGGCTCGTCTTAAACCTCCTTGCGCCCAAAAATCCGTCTGCCATAATCCGCCTTGCACCGCGCAATTTTTAGAATTTTCCTCAACTGCATTTTGAGATTGTGCAATGATTCAATCCCTAAAGAGAGACCTCATATTCAACCGCGCCGCAGTTTAGCTGCGGCGCGGTTTCTCCTTTTTGCAAGCGGAAGGAGGCGTTTGCCCCCTCCCGCTTACGGTAAAGGACGCCGCCGCATCCCTGAAGATGCGGCGGCGTCCTTGCTATCCGATCGTAAATTTGATCCGAATTGATCCCGTCCTCTGTTTTTATTTTGTGTCGTTTACCGATCGTAGGGTAGGCTCATTTCGTATCGTTTACCGATCGTCGGACATGTTCATTTTATATCGTTTACCGATTCATTGGGCATTTTCATCTTGTCCTGTTCGCCGATCGGGCGAATAACGCGACAGGGATTCCCTGCGGCAAAGACGCCCGCGGGAATATCGCGCGTCACCACGCTCCCTGCGCCGATGACCGTATCGTGACCGATCGTCACGCCTCCGCAAACCGTTACGTTGCTTGCCAGCCATACGTTGTCTTCGATCGTAATCGGACGCGCATACTCATAATCATAATACGTACCGTCAGCGGCCTTTCGCATATTGCGATCGCACGCAAGCAACGGATGCACCGGCGTCGCGATCGTGACGTTCGGCCCGAAAAAACATTGCTTTCCGATCTTCACCGGCGCGCAATCCAATATCACCAGGTTAAAATTCGAAAAAAAGCAGTCTCCGATCGTCGTATTTGCTCCGTAATCAAACCGGATCGGCGGTTCGCAATAAAAATTTTCGCCGTGACTGCCGAATATCTCGCCCAGCAGATGGAGGCGCAACTCCTGCTCGTCCTCCTCCGTTTGGTTATACCGATAAAACAATCGCCGCACCCGCTTGCGCATCTGCACCAGCTGCGCATCCGCAGGATTGTACAATTGCCCTGCCACCATCCTGTCATATTCCCGCTTCGGCTCTTCTTCCAACGATTTTACCATCGCATCCAACCTCTCCGAGGAAAATTCTTCATTTAACGACTTTAATCTCCCGTATGCCATCTTGTCGTGATGAATTGTCATACGCCAGCCTCCTTTTATCCCTTTTCAATACGCCGCCTTGAATGCGGCGTCCACCCGAAACCCGTTCGTTCGTTTTATTGTACCATGTTCGGCAATTCGCTGTCAAATAGTTTAGAATCGGACAAATTTTTCCTCGGCCATACAGCCCCTCATGCGGATCCTGCCGCTTCTATGGCGACCCGTTTTCTTCTCTTCAAAACCCGCTTAAGTTAAAAAATCTTAAAAAATTTTTCCCCTTTGCGTTCCTAAACTATAGCTCTGCGCCAAACCCGAAAAAATCAAACCGACGGATCAAACACAAAGGGCGTTCGCAATTTCTTGCGAACGCCCCGCGTCATTTTCAGAGTAGCGCTATCGCCGTTAAACGCTCAAAAAACTGTCGCTCCGCGCCGTCAGTTTTCCTCCGCTGTCGGCTCGATGCCAAACTCGCGCTGCGTTTCCTCTACCAAATTATCGCTCTCACGGTACCCCGTCATGAGCTGCGGACTGCTGTTTTTATAATCGCGCACGCCCGTTCCGGCGGGGATCAGCTTGCCGATAATGACGTTCTCCTTTAAGCCGATCAGCGGATCGACTTTGTTCTTGATCGCCGCTTCGGTGAGTACGCGCGCCGTTTCCTGGAAGGATGCGGCAGACAGGAAGGAATCGGTCGAAAGCGCCGCTTTCGTAATACCCAACAATACGCGCTTTGCCGTTGCGGGCCTTCCGCCCTTTTCCATAGCCTTCTCGTTCTCGTCTTCAAAGGTGAAGATGTCGACAAGCTCGCCGGGCAACATATCGGTATCTCCGCAGTTCTCGATGCGAACTTTGCGCATCATCTGGCGCACAATGATCTCGACGTGTTTGTCGTTGATGTCAACGCCCTGTGAACGATATACCGACTGCACTTCGCGCAAGATATAATCCTGAACGCCCTTGACGCCCTGTATGCGCAAAATATCCTGCGGGTTGACCGATCCGCCGTTGAGCTGCGTACCCGGTTCTACCTTATCGCCCGTGCGAATGCGCAATTCCGCATTAAACGGCAAGACGTATTCCTTCTTTTCTTCGCCCGTAAACTCGTCGCGAATGACGACGTGCTTCTGATTGTCCTGCTCATCGACATAGGCAATTCCGGGAACTTCGCAAAGCGTGGCAACGCCCTTCGGTTTCCTTGCTTCGAACAACTCTTCGACACGCGGCAGACCTTGCGTGATATCGCCCGTCGCCGCAATACCGCCCGTATGGAAGGTACGCATCGTAAGCTGTGTGCCCGGCTCGCCGATCGACTGCGCCGCAATCGTACCGACTGCCTCGCCAACCTGGATCGGCGTACCCGTAGCCATGTTCTTTCCGTAGCACTTCGCACATACGCCATGGCGTGAACTGCACGTAAATACGCTGCGGATATACACGCGCTTGATGCCCTTCTTCACGATGGTTTGCGCCATCTCCTCGGTGATCATTTCGTTGACCGGTACGAGTATCTCGCCCGTTTCGGGATCGGTGACGTTTTCCGCCACGAACCTTCCGAACAGACGATCCGCCAGTCCTTCGATTTCGCCGTTCGGCCCGGTGATCGCTTCGATCCACATGCCGCGCGGCTTCTTACCCGCACAGCAATCGTCCTCACGCACGATGACGTCCTGCGATACGTCAACCAGACGCCGCGTCAAATACCCGGAGTCCGCCGTCTTTAACGCCGTATCCGCCAATCCTTTTCGTCCGCCGTGCGACGAAATAAAGTATTCCAAAACCGTAAGCCCCTCGCGGAAACAGGACTTTACCGGTATTTCGATCATTCGCCCTTGCGGGTTCACCATCAATCCGCGCATACCCGCGAGCTGCTTGATCTGGTCAATGGAACCGCGCGCTCCCGAATTCGCCATCATCCAGATGGGGTTGAAATCGTCCGCGCTCTTTTTCAGTTCCGCCGTAACGGCGTCCGTCGTCTCTTTCCAGACGTTGACCACCGCGTTGTACCGCTCCTCTTCCTTCAAAAGTCCGCGGGCAAACTTCTTTTCGATCATCTCGACCTTATGCTCCGCGTCCGCAATCTTCTCTTTCTTGCTGCCGGGAATATGCATATCGAACACGGACGTCGTCAATGCACCGATCGTGGAATATTTGAAGCCGAGCGCCTTGATCTTATCCAAAACTTCCGCCGCCTTTCCGGCTCCGCCCTTCGCATTCAGCTTCGCAATCTCGCTGTTCGGATCGGCATATACCCAGTTTTTCCGCTCGCTGCCCGTCTTGAAGCATTTGTCGACGATCTTCGAGATCATCTTCTTATCGACCGCTACGCTCTTTTCCCTGCCGTCTTCGTCAATCTTGTAGCCGCTGATCTCGTATTGCAGATAATCTTCCTTCGCCTTTCGCGTTACAAAACCCAAATCCTGCGGGATCGCTCCGTTGTAGATGATCCGGCCTACGGACGTCTTTACCCTGCCGGATACCGTCTGTCCGTCAAACTCGCTCTTCGCATCGCTGATCTTGACCGTACGCCGCACATAGATCTCGTCTTGCAACGTGATGTACTTCGTCTGGTACGCCATGATCGCTTCGTCTTCGCTTGTATAGATGCCCGCATGATATTGCTCCGCGCCTTCCGTTCCTTCCGGCACTTCCACATGGTTTTTATCGTACCATCTGCCGTCGTACCGCTTGATGATCGTCAAATAGTACGCGCCCAAAATCATATCCTGCGAAGGCGTCATGACCGGCTTGCCGTCCGACAGCTTCAGAATATTGTTGGAGGACAGCATCAAAAACCGCGCTTCCGCCTGCGCCTCGATGGAAAGAGGTACGTGTACCGCCATCTGGTCGCCGTCAAAGTCGGCGTTGAACGCGCCGCAAACCAACGGATGGATCTTAATTGCCCTGCCCTCGATCAGAACAGGCTCGAACGCCTGGATCGACAAACGGTGCAGCGTAGGCGCACGGTTGAGAAGAACGGGATGCTCTTTGATGACGCTCTCCAAAACGTCCCACACCGCCGGCTTTGCCTTCTCTACGGCGCGCTTTGCACTCTTGATATTGTGACACTGGTTGGATTCCACCAGCTTTTTCATGATAAACGGCTTGAACAACTCGATCGCCATCTCTTTGGGAAGTCCGCATTGGTAGATCTTCAATTCCGGGCCAACGACGATAACCGAACGGCCGGAATAGTCTACACGTTTCCCCAACAGGTTCTGACGGAAACGCCCCTGTTTGCCGCGCAAAAGTCCGGACAAAGACTTCAACTCGCGGTTGGAAGGACCGCTGATCGCCTTGCCGCGACGGCCGTTGTCGATGAGCGCGTCGACCGCTTCCTGCAACATGCGCTTTTCGTTCTTGACGATCATGTCCGGCGCACCCAGTTCCATCAACCTCTTCAAACGGTTGTTTCGGTTGATCACGCGCCGATACAGATCGTTGAGATCGCTCGTGGCAAACCTTCCGCCGTCCAGCTGCACCATCGGGCGCAATTCGGGCGGAATTACGGGCAGAACGGTCAAAATCATCCATTCCGGCTTGTTGCCGCTCTTGCGGAACGCCTCGATCACCTCGATCCGCTTCACCGCGCGCGCACGCTTGCCGCTCTGCTGATTTCCGGACGAGCTTTCGATCACTTCGCGCGTCTCCTTGCTCTCCTTGTCCAGATCAATCGCCTGCAACAGCTCCTGAATGGCCTCCGCGCCCATTCCGGCTTTCAATCCCGTTTCGCTGTCCTCTCCGTACAGCTCGCGGATGTCGCTCAGCTCTTTGTCCGTAACGACCTGCTTCTCCGTGATCTCCAGCTCTTCCGCTTTCTGCTTGTACGCCGAAGCAAGCTCTTCCGCATCCGGAGCGTTCTCAAAAAATTTCTCGCCCAACAGCTTCATGAAGCTCTTTTGAACGACGTATACCTTCCTGCCGTCGCCGACCGATTTCTCGCGCAGCGAATACAATGCCTTTACCGCGCCGCCCTTCACTTCCGCAAGCGTCTTTACGATCGATTCCGACAACAGCGCCGTGCCCGATTCCGACACGATGCGTTCCCGTTCCGCATAATTTTTTGCGCCGTTATCCTTGACGATGAATTCCTTTGCCTCTTCGCGCGAGTTGAACTCGCCCATCGCTTTGCGCTCGGTAAACCCGTACATATCCGCACGGATCCCCGCCGCATCTCGGTTCAAAAATACGCTGACTTCGTTGAGATAACCCGGATTTAATACGACGTATGCCGCAAAATAAATAACCTGTTCCAGCTGCTTGGGCCCCATGTCCAGCAGCAGGCCGATCCGCGAAGGCACGCCGCGGAAATACCAAATATGCGATACGGGCGCCGCCAACTCGATATGCCCCATCCGCTCGCGACGAACTTTCGCGCGCGTCACTTCTACCCCGCACTTCTCGCAGATGATCCCTTTATAACGGATCCGCTTGTATTTGCCGCAATGACATTCCCAGTCCTTCGTCGGCCCGAATATCTTTTCACAGAACAATCCGTCCTTTTCCGGCTTTTGCGTGCGGTAATTGATCGTTTCCGGTTTGGTTACTTCTCCGTACGACCATTCCCTGATCTTTTCGGGAGATGCCACTCCGATTTGTATGGAGTCAAAATCGTTTAATTCGTACATAATCTATCCCTCCCGCTCTCTATTCTTTGTCTTCGTCGTCTTCGTCCAGATCGTCCAAATCGTCTAAATCGTCTAAATCGTCTAAATCGTCCAAGTCGTCGAACAGCTCCGCCGAAGAGAACTCTTCGTCGTTCAGCTCCTCTTCTTCCTCTTCGAAGATGGAATCCATGTCCATATCGCCTTCGTCGTCCTCGTCGTCTTCGTCGTCGAAATTGAAATCCAATTCCTCCACTTCTTCCTCGCGACGATCTTCGTGCTCTTCCGCTTCCAATTCCGCGTCGGACAGATCTTTCAACTGCAACTCGTCCTTGCTCTCGTTGAGTACCTTCACGTCCAGCGCCAACGACTGCAATTCCTTCAACAAAACTTTGAACGCCTCGGGAATGCCCGGCTCGCTGATATTGTTGCCCTTGACAATGCTTTCGTACGTCTTGACGCGCCCGTTGATATCGTCTGACTTGACCGTCAAAATCTCCTGCAAAATGTGCGCCGCGCCGTACGCTTCCAGCGCCCAGACTTCCATTTCGCCGAAACGCTGTCCGCCGAACTGCGCCTTGCCGCCCAGCGGCTGCTGCGTGACCAGCGAGTACGGCCCGATCGAACGCGCATGGATCTTGTCGTCGACCAGGTGGATAAGCTTTATCATGTACATCTGACCGACCGTCGTGCGGTTTTCAAACGGCTCGCCCGTACGTCCGTCGTACAACTGGATCTTGCCGTCTACCTTGCCGTCCGGATTCACAATATTGTTTTCCGCAAACAGTTTGCGAATATCTTGCTCCGTCGCCCCGTCAAAGACCGGCGTTGCGATCTTCCAGCCCAACTGCTTGCAGACGTGCCCCAAATGCACTTCCAATACCTGCCCGATGTTCATACGGGAAGGAACGCCCAACGGGTTCAATACGATCTGCATCGGCGTGCCGTCCGCCATGAACGGC
>CALVYJ010000031.1 GCA_944372075.1 uncultured Clostridia bacterium
CGCAACTCTATTTTACCACAGATTTGTATGAACTCTTCTTTTTTCTCAAAGTGTTGCACTTAATAGTATAATTCACCTTTCTATGAAAATAAAAGGAGAATCATAAAGTTCTCCTTTTATTATAGCATTTTATCCGCCGCTTTGCAACGGTTTTTTCACTTATTTTGCGGAATCTGCGGAATACTTTCAAACCCTCGCTCCAAATCCGCATCGGTAGGAACTGTATCCGTCATCGTCCGATCGTTGTATTGTTTATACGCCGTCATGTCAAAATATCCCGTTCCCGTAAGCCCGAACAATATCGTTTTCGCTTCTCCCGTCTCTTTGCAACGCAAAGCTTCGTCGATCGCCGCTCGGATCGCATGGCTGGACTCGGGTGCAGGCAATATCCCTTCGATTCGGGCAAACCGCTCCGCCGCTTCAAACACTTTCGTCTGCTCTACTGTTACCGCCCGCATATATCCTTGATTGTACAACGCCGACACGATCGGACTCATACCGTGATACCGCAGTCCTCCCGCATGATTGGGCGCCGGCATAAATCCGCATCCCAACGTGTACATTTTTGCCAGCGGCGTGATCTTCGCACTGTCACAAAAATCATATACGTATTTCCCGCGGGTAAGCGAAGGACAGCTCGCCGGCTCTACACCGACAAATTCAATATTATTTTTTCCGGCTATCTTGTCGCCCATGAACGGCGCAATTAAACCGCCGAAATTCGATCCGCCTCCGCAACAGCCGATGATCATGTCCGGTTCGATCCCGTACTTTTCCATCGCCGCTTTGCTTTCCAGCCCGATTACCGATTGATGTAAAACAACATGATCCAACACGCTTCCCAATACATAACGGCAAGAATCCGACGTGACTGCCTTTTCAACCGCCTCGCTGATCGCACACCCAAGCGAACCGCCCGTTCCCGGAAATTCCCGCAATATCTTTCTGCCAGCCTCCGTCGTATCGGACGGCGACGCAATGACTTGCGATCCGTATGTCCGCATCACTTCGCGGCGATGCGGCTTCTGCTCGCTCGATACCTTCACCATATAGACCGTTAAATCCAAACCGAAATACGCGGCCGCCATCGAAAGCGCCGTTCCCCATTGCCCGGCTCCCGTCTCCGTGGTGATAGACTTTAAGCCTTGCTTCTTTGCGTAATACGCTTGGGCTACCGCAGAGTTCAGTTTGTGCGAACCGGACGTATTGTTCCCTTCGAATTTATAATAAATCTTCGCCGGCGTCCCCAGCTCCTTTTCCAAACAGTATGCCCGCACCAACGGGGACGGACGATACATCTTATAAAAATCACGGATCTCTTGCGGAATGTCGATATACAAATTCTCACGATCTAATTCCTGATCGACACACTCCTCACAAAAAACTTGGCAAAGCTCGTCCTTTGTGCAAGGTTGAAGCGTAGCCGGGTTTAAGAAGGGTTCATGCTTCGTCTTCATTGCCGCATTCAAATTATACCATTGCTTGGGTATCTCGTTTTCAGATAGATAGATTTTGTACGGAATCGTTTTGTTTGCCATAGTTTTTGCCTCCCTAATTTTTTTGCAACAAAAAACACGGTTCCATTCGCTTGGGACGAATAAACCGTGTTGCCACCCAATTTTACAGCGATTTCTTCACCGCTGCCTCTGCCAGGTACTGTCATACCCTCTTTCTGTAACGTGAAAGCCACGTCGGAAACTACTCGTTACCCTTTCGCATCCGCCCTCGGTAATCCATTCGCACTGCGTCAAACTGCCTTCATCCCACCGCCGAAGACTCTCTGAAAATTTGCCCTAGCAGGTTACTACTTTACCTCATCGGTTTTCCCAATCATATCACATCCGCTTTTCTTTGTCAATAATTTTTCAAGGATTTTTCTGTTTTTTTTCATTCTGCGGCAATACCCTCGCATCCGCTTCAAATTTTTCAAATTTTCGGAATTGAACCTCGCAATCCGCACAAACTGTTTGCATGAAACAGATTTTATGCGCCTTTTTGTGCGCTGCGTTATTGCTTGCCCCCATATCCGGCACAACTCCGCACGTTTACGCCGCAGCCAATAAAACCGTCTATTTGACTTTCGACGACGGCCCGACCGATTCAACCACTCCGCACATCCTGGACGTACTGAAAGCAGAACACGTCCACGCAACCTTTTTCGTGATCGGACGGCAAATCCATCGAAGAGAACCCATTTTGCAGCGAACCTTTCAGGAAGGCCATACCATCGGCATTCACACGTTTTCACACGAATATGCCGCCATCTATGCTTCGCCCTCCGCCCTGTTGTCCGATATTCGAAGATGCGAAAAAGCCATCCAAACCGTTCTGCCGAACTGGTCTTCGAAATTATACCGCTTCCCCGGCGGATCCGCAAACTTGTCCGAGCCGCTTGTTTCCGCCGTTAAAAACGCCGGCTTCACGATATGCGAATGGAATGCCTCCGTCGACGACGCCATTTCTCCCGCTGCCTCTGCCAAAGATCTGTATGCAAACGCAGTCCGATCCGCATCCGGAAAAAATACCGTCGTTTTGCTCCTGCACGACGGCGTCGGTTACCGCGAAACAGTTGAATCCCTGCCGAACATCATTTCCTACTTTCGTGAAAACGGCTACGCTTTTCACACCCTGTAACGCGATCGCTTTTTCTGTTTGATAATCTGCCCAAAGTCTGAAACAACCTGCCTCCCCAGCAATCCGATATAAGACAAAGAGACCGAACAGAATCGGCCTCTTTGTCTTGTAAAATCGATTATCCTATTTTTAACGTTCCGCGCAGCATTGCGATATCGGCAACACCGTGCGCATCCAGCCAATCGTTCAACCCCGCTATGATTTTCGGCATGGCAAGCGTATCGGTAAAGTTCGCCGTTCCCACCTGCACCGCATGCGCACCGGCAATAATAAATTCCAGCGCATCCTCCGCACAGGTAATGCCGCCCATGCCGATCACGGGAATCTTAACCGCTTTGCATGCCTCATACGTCATTCGCACGGCTATCGGTTTAATGCCGGCGCCCGAAACGCCTCCCGTAACATTCGCCAAAATCGGTTTGCGTTTCTCAACGTCGATCACCATTCCCGTAATCGTATTGATCAGCGAAATACAGTCGGCGCCTCCCCGCTCTGCCGCCTGCGCATTCTCCGCAATACTGGCGACGTTCGGCGACAGCTTGACGATCAACGGCGTTCGCGCCATCGCACCCTTCGCAACCGAAGTCACCTGTTCCACACTTTCCGGATAAATACCGAACGCCATTCCTCCGCATTTAACATTGGGACAAGATATATTCAGTTCGATCATATCGACAAGGCCGTCCAGGCGACGGCAGATTTCGGCATAGTCTTCCAGCGTCTTCCCCGCAACATTCGCAATGACGACGATGCCCTTGCTCCGCAAAAACGGAAGATCGTCGGCAATAAACTTTTCTACGCCCGGATTTTGCAATCCCACCGCGTTCAAAATCACTCCGTGACCTTCCGCTATGCGCGGGGTGGGATTGCCCAGTCTCGCTTCAAGCGTCAGCCCTTTTGTGCTGATCCCGCCCAAAACGGAAATGTCGTACACCTCATTGAATTCTCTGCCGAATCCAAACGTGCCGCTGGCCGCGATCACAGGATTCGAAAAGCTGACTCCGCAAATTTGCGTATGTAGATTTGCCATTAAATTTCCACCTCTCCGATTTCAAAAACAGGCCCGTCCTTGCAGACGCGCACGTTTGCCTGTCCGTTCGCCTTATGACATACGCAGACAAGACAGGCACCGATCCCGCAACCCATCCGTTCCTCTAACGAAACATAGCAAGGCGTATGTATGTTGCGCTCGGCCAATCCGCTCTTCAATGCCCGCAACATCGGAATAGGCCCGCAAGCAAAAATGACGTCCGGCTTTGCCTGCTCAAAGTCCGCAAAAAACTCGGAAACGGCCGTTCCTTTTCTGCCAAAGCTCCCGTCGTCCGTCGCCACAAACAGCGCGTCCGAACGATGATCGAATTGCCCGAATGTGTTTACATACGAGGCGTTCCGAAATCCCATATAACAGCGGAAATGCTTGTCACTGTCATGGTATTGACCGAGCACAGACAAAAGCGGAAAAACCCCGACGCCTCCGCCGATCAGCGCCACACGCTTTTCCTCCTCGCGCAGAACAAACCCGTTTCCCAACGGAATTACGCACGTCAATTCGTCCCCGTCCTTTTTCTCGGAAAGAAGTTTCGTTCCCGCTCCTTTGACCTGATAGCAAACGCCCGCCGTGTGCGTCGCCCGGTCATAAAACAATATGGCAAACGGACGCCGCAATAAATGCCCTCCGTCGCCCACCGATAAGTTTACAAATTGTCCGCACCGAAAATTGATGTCCTCCGGAAGCCGAAATTCAATTTCATAAATTCCGGGCGCGATCTCTTCATTCCCGACAACTTTGACGATCAGTTCTCTCACAAACTTTCCTCCTAAAACCACGATTTATGCGTGACATAACACTATGCATTATCCCAATATAGCTCGATTCAGATCATTTTTCATGTCAATACATGCCTGTCTCGCCGCTTCTTCAAACGAAAGATGCGCATACTTTTCTTGCCTGTACGCACAGAGAATTCCCCTGGATGAATTGACGATTCCGCCCATTCCCTCTTTGTCAAAGCATACTTTGAGATCGTCCGCCGTACCCCCTTGCGCTCCGTAACCGGGTATCAGGAAAAACGTATGCGGCATTGCACGGCGCAAAATCTGCGCCTGCATCGGATGCGTTGCCCCGACGACCGCTCCGACAGAAGAATACCCGCATCTCCCTATACTCTCCTGTCCCCATTTTTCAACGAGCTCGCCCATGTATTCATAGATTGTTTTTCCGCTTTCCAGCTTCAGATCCTGCAACTCTCCGCTCGAACGATTGGACGTCTTAACCAGTACAAAGATCCCCTTGTCGCGCTTTTGCATCCAATTCAAAAAGGGTTTGATCCCGTCCGAACCCAAATAACCGTTGACCGTTAAAAAATCGGAATCGAACGCGCTATGCGCTCTCCCGCATACATCCGTCTCACCTAAATATGCCTTCGCATAACATTCCGCCGTTGCGCCGATGTCGTTCCGCTTTGCATCGGTCATGACCAACATGCCCTTTGCCTTTGCGTATTGTAAGGTCTGCAAAAACGCGCGCATACCCTCTATTCCATACATCTCATAATAAGCGATCTGTACTTTTACGCAGGGCACGATGTCGCAGATACGATCGACGATCCTCTTATTAAATTCAAATATCGCATCCGCCGCTCCCTTGAAATCCTGAACCCCTTGCTTCATATCGTCCGGCAAATAATCAAAACTCGTATCCAAACCGGCAACCGTAGGGTTTTGCATATCCTTGATCCGCTCAATCAATAAATCAACTATCATGTAGCACCTCAATATTTTGCACCGTACTGCGCCAGATAGTTCCGTATCGCCGGAACATGTTCTTTCCCTTCGATCACGCCTTCCTCCAGCGCCGCAATGATATCCTCGATCGTCACGATGGAATATACGCGCACGCCCTCTTCCGCATACGCCTGCTGTACGGCGGATTGTTCGCTGCCCAACGCCTTTTCCATACGATCGACCGTGATGACCATGCCGGTAATCTCGATCTTCGCCGCACCGCGCAGCTTCGGCAGCACTTCCTTGAGCGCCTTCCCGCTCGTCATGACGTCTTCGACGATCACGACCTTTTCTCCGTCCGTCAATTGCTTTCCGACGAACATTCCTCCTTCTCCGTGATCCTTTACTTCCTTTCGGTCAAAACAAAAATTGACGTCTACCCCATATTTTTCATAGAGAGCTACCGCCGCAGACAATGCCAGAGGAACCCCCTTATACGCAGGCCCGAACAGCGTTTCCACCGGTATTGAATGCTCCATGATGCATTCCGCATAAAACTCGCCGAGACGCTTGATCTGCGCGCCCGTCTTATATTCTCCCGCATTGAGAAAGTACGGAGCAATTCTTCCGCTCTTTAACGTAAACGTTCCAAACTTCAATACGCCGCATTCCGCCAAAAATTTAATAAACTTGTGTTTGTAGTTCATGGTTTCCTCCTTCGCTTACCCCTCGTATTTGATATCGCCGTCCACGATCGTGTATTTTACTTTTCCGTATACCCGCATGCCGTCGAAGGGAGTATTCTTCCCCTTCGATACAAATTGCTTGCTGTCGATGGAATATTCTTCTCCGAGATCCGCAATCATTATATCCGCAACGGCGCCTTCCCTTAACGCGCCGCCGCCCAACCCCAAGATGGAAGCGGGGTTTGCGCTCATTCGTTCCGCCAGCTGTTCCAATGTCAATACGCCCGTTTTTACCAAATTGGTATATGACAGCGAAAATGACGTTTCGATTCCGCTGATCCCGAATGCCGCCAAGTTGTATTCTACTTCCTTTTCGTCGCGATGATGCGGCGCATGATCCGTAACGATACAATCCAACGTGCCGTCCTGCAATCCGAGTTTGATCGCCTCCACATCCTCTCTTTCGCGAATCGGAGGATTTACCTTCGTATTCGCATCATACGACATGATCACGTCGTCAATCAGCGTAAAATAATGCGGACACGTTTCCGCCGTAACGCGGACTCCCCGCGCTTTCGCTTCCCGAATCAGTTGCACGCCGCCCTTCGTAGAAACATGACAGATATGCACCCGTTTGTTCAAAGTCTCCGCAAGCAGGATCTCGCGCGCAATCATGATTTCTTCCGCCGCCCGCGGTATTCCTTTCAATCCCGCAAGCGTACTGTTATATCCCTCGTTGACCACGCCGCCATCTACCAAATCTTTATCCTCGCAATGCGACAGGCAGATCATTCCGAAATCCGAAGCATACTCCATCGCCAGGCGCATTATTCTGGCACTTACGACCGGCTTTCCGTCGTCGCTGATCGCAACCGCACCCGCATCTTTCATCTTGCCGATCTCCGCAAGCTGCTCGCCCTGCGAACCCTTCGTGATGGCGCCGATCGGCCGCACTTTACACAGCCCGACCTCTTTAGCCCTGGCAACAATGTATCCGACCACCGCGGCGTTGTCGCATACCGGCTGCGTATTCGGCATACAACAAATTTGCGTAAATCCTCCGCGCACCGCCGCCGCGCTGCCGCTCGCTATGTCCTCTTTGTATTCAAAACCCGGCTCGCGCAAATGCACGTGCATGTCGATCAGTCCGGGAAATACATACAGTCCCGTCGCATCGATCACCCTGTCCGCTTTCTCTTGTACGGCTTTCGCCATCCGGACGATCTTGCCGTCCTTCAGATAGAGATCGCACGCCGCACACCCGTCCGCAAGGACGACCGTCCCGTTTTTAATCAGAATATTACTCACTTTTCTCGCCTCCCTGCCTGTTCTTTACCAACAAAAACAGCAACGCCATTCGCACGGCTACGCCGTTCAATACCTGTTCCGTGATCTTGGAATTTTCCGCATCGATCACATCCGACGTGAACTCCACGCCGCGATTGACCGGGCCGGGATGCATGACGATACAATCGCTGTCCGCATATTTCAAATGCTCTTCGCTCACCCCATAATATTGCGCATACTCCGCCAAACTCGGAAACAAACCGCCGTGCATACGCTCCAGCTGAATCCGCAATCCCATCACAACGTTCGCGCCGGACAGCGCCTCTTCCCGCGATTTCGCTACTTTTGCACCCAGACGTTCTATGCCTTGCGGCATCAATGTGGCCGGCGAATACATCACGACCTCCGCGCCCAGCTTTGTCAATCCGAATAAATTGCTTTTCGCCACTCTGGAATGCTTGATATCGCCGAGAATCGCAACTTTTAACCCTTTAATCGCTCCGAATTTCTCCCGCATCGTGTAAAAATCCAATAATGCCTGCGTCGGATGCTCGTTCATTCCGTCTCCGCCGTTGACGACCGAGGCCTTGACATGCTTCGCCAATAAATGCGGAGCACCTCCCATCGGATGCCGAATTACTATGACGTCGTTTTTCATGGCGTCCAGCGTGTATCCCGTGTCGATCAACGTTTCGCCCTTTTGCACCGAACTCGACGAAGCCGAAATATTGACCGTTCCCGCCCCTAAATATTTTGCCGCAAGCTCAAACGAACAGCGCGTACGCGTACTGTTCTCATAAAACAGCGTCGTAACGGTTCTGCCCTGCAAATGCGGCAGCTTCTTTAAGTTTTGAGTGAGCAGTTTTTTCATGCCGACCGCCGTATCTAAAATATCGGTTATGTCTTCAGCGCTCGCATCATATAAACCCAATAAATCCTTTCCTAACATGCCATCGACCTCTCTTTCCCTGTTTATTTTTGTTCTTCCGCCAATACAATGCTTATCGAATCTTCGCCCTCGATCTCGGTCAGACGAACGTCGATAAACTCCCTGCGCGATAACGGTACATTCTTTCCGACAAAATCCGGACTCACAGGCATCTCCCTGCCGCCGCGGTCGCATAGCACAAGCAGCATGATCTTTGACGGGCGACCCAGATCAAAAATCGCTTCGATCGCCGCCCGAACGCTCCTGCCCGTATGCAATACATCGTCGCAAAGGATCACCGTCTTCCCCTCGATCGAAAAATCCGGTTGATTGATCTTCGCATCGGGCACAAAATATCCGCTGACCAAATCATCGCGGTACAAACCGATATCGATCCCGACACAGGGCAACGCCTCGCCGTAATATCGCTCAATCAAGCCGCGGATCCGCTCCGCAAGCAACGCCCCGCGACGCTGAATCCCCAACAGGCACAACCCCTGCGTTCCCTTGTTCTTTTCCACAATTTCATGCGACAGACGCGTCATCGTTCGCGCCATCGACGCCCCGTCCATTATCTTGTTCTCCGCCATGCTTTCTCCTCTCTCAATTTTTCCATCGCCGATCGAATCGCTTGCAAAACAAAAACCCGCACTCTTTCAGTACGGGTTCAGCTCTCTTTCGCAAAACGATATGATTGTAGACAGACGCCTTTGCGCCCTATGCATCGTCTACGACTTTTCGGCATCCCGTACCGAATCATTAAAGCCGCTTATATATGTATTGTACCACACGCCCGACGCATTGTAAAGCATATGAAAAGACTTTTCTAAAATTCTCTCGTCGACCCCCCTTTTGCATTTCCCGCTGCGCAAATCGTTCTTTGCAAGATTCTCCTCACGTCGCCTTCACGCAACCTTCCCGCCGTCGATTCGCCCTCCGCATTCCCTCATGCAAAAAGGTCATTGCCCTTTCCGAAACAACGACCTTTCAGTTTTTATTCATTTCTAAACGATTCTGGCGAGCCGAAATCCCAGTAAGTCGCAAGAGGTCAAACAATATCGTATTCCGTTGCGGTATTCCTCCAAAGCATACCCGCTCATGCTTTGATGCAAATGTCCGTACACCACGACGTCCGCATCGTTCTTCTCGAACAGATCCGTAAACAATGAAGATTCCTTTTTTGCATTGAAAGGCGGAAAATGTATCATGCAGAGAAGTTTATCCCCCTCCTGCCTTTCGCGGTTCACTGCATTAAACGCCAACCGAAACCGCTCCCCTTCCCGCAAATAAATCTTTTCGTCTGCCGCATCAAAATCCGTCGAGCCCGGGCACGCCCATCCGCGCGAACCGCAGAAAATCCAATCCTGTATCCGTATACAATCGTTCTGCAAGAAAAAAAACGTCTCGTCCGGCGCATTTCTTCGAAGCGTTGTAATTCCCGACCACCAATAGTCATGGTTCCCGCGAATCAACACCTTCTTACCCGGCAAATCGCTCAACTGCGCCAGATCCGACAGCGCATCCTGCAACGTCATCGCCCAGCAAAAATCACCCGCCAATAAAACGGCGTCCTCCGGCGAAACCTTTTCCCGCCAATCTGCACGAATTTTCTTGAAATGGCCTGTCCAATTCTCGCCAAAAACATCCATCGGCTTGACTTGATTTCCGGGCAAATGCAGGTCGCTGACCGCAAATATCTTCATCGCGTCCTTCCTTCATCGTTTTTTCTATCAAATTGTACCATATATTTTCTTCATTTGAAAGCGTTTACAGCCTTTTCCGTACAATTTTTCGTCGGAACTTTGTGCGCTAGCAGATTTTCCAGATCACAGAGCGCAAAGCTCTCCAAGCAGCATTCACAAAGCTTTTGCCCCGCTTCCGTAGGCGCATTGCATATCAAACAACGGTTTTTCGGCTCCTCTTGCAACCCAGACACCTTCTTTCCCTCCCTTTTGTCCGTTCGTTCCTTTTAACGCATTCTCGATATACCAGCAAACCTCGCCTTCAGCCCCTTTCCGCCGCCCCCCGCAAAATCGTTTCTTTCATTAGGATAGCGGAGCGCCCCGTTCGCCGCAAGATCAGTTTGCCGTTTCATATAAAAAAGCCGGTATGCGAGCATACCGGCTTTTTATTGCGCGCGTTCGCTTACTTATTGCAGTTGTTGCAACCGCACGCCGTATTCCCCTGCGGATAAAGCGGCAATTCAAAAAATCCGGCACACACTTCCTGCGTATATTCTTGCGCCGGCGGAATGACGCAATATCCGTACGACGGCACCAAAAGATCCACATTGATCACTATTTTCAAGATGACCGTAGTACACAGATCGACCACAAACGTATTGTCTTGGGCGTTGAACGTACCTTCCGGCGATACCGCACTTACCACGCATTGCACTTCGTAAGGCATGATGGAAGGTTGCGGAACAAACAGAATTACGTCTTCATTTACCGTAACGACCGCACCGGCTTTCCCCTCTACGCCGTTTGCATCGGTATAGACGACCTCGACCGGAATATTGATCGTCGCCTGCACGCGCGCACATCCGGCACGATCGGGCAGCCGATCCACCTGGAATGCGGTTACTTGCCCGGCAGACGTAGTACTGCGCGCACTGATAAATGTAAGCGGATATGTAGGGTTGGCGGGAACAGGGTTGACTATATTCAAAACTATACCTTCGCTTTGTCCCTGTTTGATGCACGCGTCAAATACGCGCTGCGCCTGAATACAGACCTTCTCACTCAAACCGTTGAGCGGATTTCCGTTTATAGGGCCGGGACATTTATCCGTTTGAAAATTGGAAAAAAATGACATTTTTTACCTCCGAATTGTAAAAATTCCTAATAGACGCCGCGCGGATATGCCGTACACGCCGCGCGTTCCCTATATTTCAATATATGTGCCACCCTTTGATTCTGCTACTTTGCGGCGCGCGCATTCCCCTATTTCGCCCCGAAACGCACCAACACGCGCTGCGTCGGGTAAATATAATCGCATCCGTTTCGACGGCAAAACTCATCTTCTCGCATATTGAATTTCTCACAGATCGATTTAATCGTCTCCCCCGCCGACACAACGTATACTTCCCCCTCCGGTTTGGGAATCTTTACGATTCCGCCTCGGCCGGGAAGATGCTCCAATCCGTTCGCCCGCATGAGCTCCCGCAATAAAATTCCGTGCTCCGCGCAGATCGAAATCGCCGTATCTCCCTCTTTGATTTCATAGAGTCCGAACGGATTTTTTTCACATTCTTCCAAATTCATGCAAAAACCTCCATCGCACACCATTTAATGTATGAAACATCCATTCAATTATGATTAAAATCCGTCTTTTGTTCGAAATATTTTCTCTCGAGAAATATTTTCTTCGGCCGCACAGCGCCTGTGTTTAAGCATAAACACAGGTGCTGTGCTATATACATACTATGACAAACATCGACAAATTGTGCATTGAAAATCGTGAGGTCCTATTTTGAGCAAACAAAACTTGTATAAAACAGCCGCTTATGTCACCGCCTTTTCCGTTACCGAAAAAATGTTCGGCTTTTTATATCGCATCATCCTGTCGCGCACACTCGGTTCTGAAGGCATGGGCATCTACCAGATCGCCCTGTCCGTGTTCGCCGTCTTGGCCACCGCCGCCGCTTCCGGTATCCCCCTTACCGTTTCGCGCTTGATCACAAAATATCGGGCCAAAAACAATCGCAACGCTCAACAGTCCGTCATTTCCGCCGCCCTCGTCTGTGCCCTCTGCTTTTCCGTTCCCGTCTTTTGTATTTTGTTTTTCGGTCATTCCGCCTTCGACTTCTTATTTTCAGACCCCCGCTGCATGTCCGTTTTGCTCATCTTGCTCCCCAGCCTGATCTTTAATTCCATCTACTCCGTCATCCGCGGCGCCCTTTGGGGCAACAAACAGTTTATACCATACTGCGTCATCGATCTGATCGAAGAGCTCGTCATGATTTCTGCCGGCGTCGCCCTCGTAACGGCAATGACCGACGTCCTCGACGGCGCAAGACGCGCCGCCGTTGCAATCGTTCTCTCCTACATCGTTTCTTTCACTCTGTCCGCACTTTGGTACTTCACCAAAGGGGGCAGACTGAAAAATCCGAAACGCCAATTCAAACCACTCCTGTCTTCCGCTTTGCCCATCACCGGCATGCGCACCTCCAACTCCCTGATCAATTCCGTGATCTCGTTGCTTTTGCCCGCTCGCCTGATCGCCGCAGGCTTAACCAAAAATCAGGCCATGAGCGAAATCGGCATCGCCATGGGTATGAGTATGCCCGTCTTAACTATTCCCTCTACACTGATCGGCTCTCTCGCCCTCGTCCTCGTTCCCGAACTCGCCGAAAACTTTTATAGAAACGATCATTCCAAAATGCGCACTAACATCGAACGCGCCTTAAAAATTACCGTTTTAATAGCGTGCCTTCTGATCCCATTCTTATTCGTGTTGGGCAAGGATATCGGCCTCCTTCTCTTTTCCAGCGTTCAAGGCGGCGAAATTATTCAAAACTGCTGCTTCTTGCTCTTGCCGATGAGCCTCGGCATGATCTCTACCAGCGTCTTGAATTCCATCGGCTGCGAAAAACAGACCTGCCTCTACTTTTTTGTCGGCGCCGCCGCAACTTTGCTTTGCGTGTGGTTCCTTCCGCAATTTATCGGCATTTACGCCTTGCTCGTCGGAATGACCGTCAGCGCCGTGCTTTCAATGCTCTTAAATTTGCGCCTCGTCCGAAAAAAATGCAAAGAAAAAGTGTGCTTTGTCAAGCACACTCTCTGTTCCGTCGCCGCAATTTTACCCGCCATCCTGTTTGGACGACTATTGCACAATCTTCTGTTTGCCATCCTGCCGCAAATCGCCGCAATCTTACTCTGCGCCGCAATCTTACTCGCCGCCGAGGCCCTTCTTCTCCTTGCTCTGGGATTAGCACAACCTCGATGGGCAAAATTAATCCTGCAAAAATCGTAAACTATCCGTTGTCCTTAAAGACTTTTAACCTGGCACTGATCGGCAAAACCAAAAAACACGCCACCACATTCACCACAAATACGATGGATTGAATGCTTAACCTGCCCGCTAACCACGCCCAAAATGCCTTTTTATAAACTCCGTTCCAGACAAATAAATATACGTAATAATAATTGGTAATTGAATTTACAACGCATGTAACGACTATAAAACAAACCAAAAACGCTATAGACGCCTTCAAATAGAGCCAACCCCTTCCGTCCTTGCGTATCCCGTTCATGATAAGTCCCGATAAAAAGCCGAACAGTCCCAACGTGATTCCGTTAAACCAATATACGCCCGTCGGCTTGATCAAAAAACCTATGCCGTCTCCCAAAAAACCTACCAAAAAACCGGGCAAAGGCCCCAACAAATATCCTGCAAAGAAACATACAAAATACGAAAACGTGATTCGGTTGCTCGGACCGATTTCAATTTCAATCACCGAATTCGCAGCCACTGCCAGCGCCACAAAGATAGCCATAAATGCTATTTGCTTCGCAACGGACATCGATCGAAACGCTCTTGTAAACATAGAAAAAAACCTCCCGAAATTTGAGAGGTCCGATGAAAAACTCCGCCTTCGTTCGGCGGCCAGCCTTGCAACGGACGCGCCTCGGCACCGCAGGATCCTTGATCCTTTCGTTTGCGAACAACGTCCCGTTTCGCAACACTTAACGCGCCTTGGCTACTCTGCATTTGATACAAGAATTATAGTCGCTTTTCCTCAAGAATGCAAGCAAATAAGGGCCTCTTTTGCATATTTTTTTTCAGCCTACACACAATGCGGATATGGGACTGATTTTCTTGCGCACCGCGTTTATCTTTATCGCGCTGCTCGCCGTGATCCGCCTGATGGGAAAACGACAGATCGGGGAAATGCAGCCGTTTGAACTGGTGATCACTCTGCTCATCGCAGAACTTGCCTGCATACCGATGGCCGATACCTCCATCCCCCTTTTGTATGGACTTGTTTCCATTCTGACGATCTTTTTCTTACATCAACTCATGTTGCTGATCGGACTGAACTTTAAGCCGTTCCAAACGCTCATAGGCGGAAAGCCGTCTATCGTAATCAACAAAAACGGCGTCGATATTTCGCAACTGAAAAAAAACCATTTGGATCTTTCCGACCTGATCGAATCCATGCGAACCGCAGGCTTTTTTTCCTTGGACGAAGTCGCCTACGCTCTCTATGAAGCCAACGGTCAGTTCAGCGCCATGCCCAGAGAAGATCGGCCGAAAGAAAACAAAGAATCGCTGCCCGTTCTCATCATTGACGACGGAAAATTCATTGATCACAATCTCGAATTAACGAAAACGGGAAAAACCTTTTTCGAAGAAATCCTCAGAGAACAGAAAATCCGTTCGGTGAAAAACGTATTCGTCTTGACACTCGACGGCACAGGAAAAATTTATCTGCAATGCAAACGCGACAGGTTTCGAACCTTCCGTATCGCATTGCCCGAAGGAGGCTCATGGTAAAAACGATCGTATCCATCCTCGTGAGCCTGTCGCTCTTGATCGCCGCAGGCATTTTCGAACATTTTTTCGTAAGAGAACAGATG
>CALVYJ010000032.1 GCA_944372075.1 uncultured Clostridia bacterium
CCTACGATACCGAAAAATACAGCGTGGAAGAGGTGACGCGCATTGCGAAAATCGCCTTTGAATTGGCGAGAAAGCGCCGCAACCACGTAACTTCCATCGACAAAGCGAACGTACTCGAGTCCTCCCGCCTGTGGAGGGAAGTCGTCCACGAAGTCGCAAAGGACTACCCCGACGTAGAGCTCACGGATATGCTGGTAGACAACACGGCGATGCAGCTGGTGAAAAACCCTTCGCAATTCGACGTCGTACTCACCTCCAACATTTTCGGAGACATCCTCTCCGACGAGGCGGCAATGATCACGGGCTCCATCGGAATGCTCGCCTCCTCTTCGCTCGGCGCGACCAAACGCGGTCTGTATGAACCCATCCACGGCAGCGCGCCCGACATCGCCGGCAAAGACCTCGCAAACCCCATTGCGACCATTCTTTCCGCCGCAATGATGCTGCGCGACTCGTTCGATATGCTCAAAGAAGCCGAAGCCATCGAAAACGCCGTCAACGACGTGCTGAATGCGGGATACCGCACAGCCGACATCATGAGCGAGGGAAAAACGCAAGTCAAAGGCAGCGAGATGACCAAACTCATTTTGGAAAGGATCTAAACCGCATGAGCGAGCGAAAAACGCAAGTCAAAGGCAACGAGATGACCAAACTCATTTTGGAAAGGATCTAAGCCGCATCGGAGCGCGTTAAACGCGCTCCGATCTTTTTTCTGTGCGCCGCGCAAACAACGTTTGCGCGGCGCCGTTTTTTTGCGACGGATCCCATGCAAACGGAGAGCGTCGCCCGAAATTTCGGGCGACGCTCTCCGTTTATGTTTTCACGTTTGGCGTTTGAAATTCTATACGGCCGACCGCAACGACGGGAATCCTTACCCTTCAACGCGGCTATGCGGAACGGATCGCAAAGGCGTTCTCTCTTCGAGAGATGCGCTTCACATATGATCCAAGATCTCATCGATCTGTTCTTCCTGCATCTTTTTCAGTTGCGGCAAAGCCGCATCCCTCCACGCTCTTTCTCTCTTGTGCATCCGGTGCAGCCCATAAAAATGAATAAAGCCTTCCAGCAAAAGGAATACCAACATAGGAACCAGCGCGTCCAACTGATACAAAAACGGCTTGGAAGCCACTACCGTCGCCATCATATAATACTCCAGATTGTTCGTCAGAATAATCGCAAAACAGATGGCCACGCATACGATATACCCTTTTAAGGAAGAAAACGTTTGGTCTGCCATCGCGATTCCCACCAGCGGATCCCCGTTTACCCAGTTCGAAAACTTAATAACAGCCAATACAAGCAGTGCTATGTTCAGTACGTGCAAACCGACCCGCGCGCTTTGTTCGATTTTCTTCGCATTCGCATACTTCGGAGACGACTTGCGCCACAAACTGACATAGTCTTCCTTCTTTGGTTCGGGGTTTTCCGATTCATCCACTGCAGCCATGTGCGCTGCGTCTGCAAGATTGTCTTTGCCGAAAGAAAAACCGCACTTTTTACAAACTTCCGGTTTTCCCGCATAAATTTCTTTGCACTCGGGACAGATCGTAAATCCGCATCCGCAGCGCACACAGCTCTTTGCCGAATCGGATACCTGCGCTCCGCATTCGGGACAGTGAATTAACGCCATATTTTTCCCCTTAAAATGTTTCCGTTTTTAGATCGATCGTTTCATACAACATCTGCTCGCTTGTCAGATTCCGATCGAATTTAACAGTATAGTTGATTCCTTTTTCCGCATCCAGCCAAGCCTGAAACCGCTTTAACACAATCAGCTTTTGCCGTTTGTTCTTTTTCAAAAAAACTGTCGCCATCAGAATTATCGTAATCAGACCTTTGAGAAAAAGTACTCCGATAAAAGATAACCCCATCAAAAACGTTTCGGAAGATAAGATATCTTTCCCTTTGAGAAAAAAGTTCACTAAAAATGCCGTTATCGGAAGAATGCATGCCTCAAGTCCGGCATACCACAAAATCTTTTTATAACTGTTCCCACGCACGCCGACCTTTTCGTATTTCGGATAAAGCGCATAAAATTCGCTCCACAAACTCTCCTGCTCCGCTTTACTCAGCTCCCGAAACAGCCTTTCCCCTTGATCTCTCTCCTCTTGAACAGCCTCTCCGCCTTGACTGCCCTTTCTTATCCTCTCGCCGCAATGAATACACCGCTCGCACGAATCGCTCACCGTTTCCTTGCAATGCGGACATTCGATCAGCGCCATCCTTCTTCCCCCTTCATTGCATAATCCGCAAACACTCCCTCTTTGCCGATCTCCCGCACCGCGGCAGAAACCTCTTCGGCGTCCTCCCCCTCCTGCGCGACCGCATACAAACAACAGACGACGCTCCCCGCCAATAATACGATCATACTGATCAGATACAGCCAATATGCCGCCGTATACCTGCGCTTTCGCATAGTTTGCTCCTGAATTTTGTGTACTACCAATTTGGTAGTTTCATTGATTAGTATACTACCAATTTGGTAATATATCAAGCAATCGAGGAAACGTTATGAAAATAATTTTAGGCCAAAGATTAAAAGAACAGCGCGAAGAAAAGGGACTCACGCAAAAGCAAGTAGCCGATGCTTTGCAACTGAACAGCGTAACGTATCTGCATTATGAAAAGTCGCAGCGCGAGCCGCCGCTGTCCGTGCTGGCGGATATGGCGATCTTTTTTGAGGTAAGCGTAGATTATTTGCTGGGCTTGACCGACTATTGAACGGCAAAAGCGGGACGAGCGACTATTGAACGGCAAAAGCGGGGCGAGCGTTGCGTGAGACAAAAGCGAAATTTTTTCGCGGACGTTTCTTTATGGTTCCGATCGTTGACAGCAAGGCGAAAGTGCGTTATAATAAGAAGAAAGAGTTGCAGCATCGAGGCAAAGCAGATGATCGCAGAGAACGTACACAAAGTACTCAATGAAATTGCGGGCGGGAACGCTTACGGCGAGGCGGTGACGCTGGTTGCGGCGACAAAGACGCGCACGCCCGATGAGATCAACGAGGCGATCGCCGCGGGCGTTGCGGACGTAGGCGAGAACAGAGTGCAGGAATTTCGGGATAAATATGCCCTTGTACAGGGAGCGCGGCGGCATTTTATCGGGCATTTGCAGACCAACAAGGTAAAATATCTGATCGGAAAGTGCGATTTGATCCATTCGCTGGATCGGTTTGAGTTGGCGGACGAACTGCAAAAGCGCGCGGAAAAAGCCGATTGGGTTGCGAACTGTCTGATTGAAATCAATATCGGAAGCGAGCTTTCCAAGAGCGGATTCTCCCGGGACGACGCATTGCAGACGTACGAAAGATTGCGCCGATACCCGAACATCCGTCTGCTCGGACTGATGGGAATGCTGCCGATTTCTGAAGATATGCAATATTTGCGTTCATTATGCTTGTCTATGCGAGAAATTTATGATACAATAAGAGTACGGGACAACGCATTTTGTCACCTTTCGATGGGCATGAGCGGCGATTGGCGGCTGTGCGTGGAATGCGGCAGCAATATGATTCGGCTCGGAACGACGCTGTTCGGGCCGCGAACGGTGCAGGCACCCGTAAACGATTGATTTTTTGAACGGGGGAAACGATGGGATTGTTTGACGGTTTCAGACAAAAGGGCGAAATCAAAAAGCGTGCAATTCCCGGCGAGCCTCTGCCCGAAAAGCAACCCTTCCGGCACGAAGAGGGAAGCCGCCCCATGCAGGTGCGCAGACCCCGCTCGTTTGCCGACGTCGAAGAGATCATCGATCGGTTCAAAGATAAGCTGACGGTCATCGTTTACGTCAATGAGCTCAACGACTCCACCGCCCGCCGCGTGATCGACATGCTCAGCGGCGCCATCTACGCGCTCGGCGGCGGCATGGCGATGTTGCAGCGCGATATGTATATCTTTACCCCCGACGGCGTCAACGAGAAATAATCGCTATTCGTTGCCGTCTGCACGCGGATGCCGTTGCATCCCGTTTGGCGATTCGTAACTTCCGCATGCGCTCTGCGCTTGCCGCTGTTTGCATCGCCGTCTATCCATTGCTTTCTTTTACACTGTTCCTATGGGAACAGATGCGAGAAATACACTGAACCAAGGGAACGGGCAGGTCTTTGACCTGCCCGTTCTCTTGTATGATCGATTTTATTCGCTCTTATCCTCTTGCGCCGTCGCCCGTTCGCCTATGCAGTCGCTATATTCCCGCAAAGCCCTCCTCCGTGCCGCTGTTGCCCGCTTCCAACCAGATCTCGTATGCGGGATTTTCTTCCTTGCATGCCGAAAAAGCCATCGCGCATGCCAGCAAAACGCATATCACTACTATAAAAATGAGCTTTCGATTCATACCTTCCTCCCAAAGCTCATTTTGTTCTGTCCTTACTTACGATCTCGCATTCGGCGATCCCTTTATACAGCCGCCATAATCCAAACGACGAACCGACGCGCATCCGAACGGCTCGATAAACCGCGCAACTCTTCTCGATTCGACAAAGCGGGCGCATCCGAAGGCATATACGATCATTGCGAAAGTCGGATACATACGAGGGTATCCTCTCGGGCGAGGCGGGTCGCGCCATAGGGAATGACCGTGCCGCCGCTGCGCTTGATCATGGCGATCAGCACGCCGTGCGGCAGAGAAAGCTCCTTGATCTGTTTGCCGACGTATTCGTGGCCTTCGCCCAGATATTCTTCGTACATGCCGAACTCTTCGCGGTTTTCAAATTCGGGAGCAGCCGTCACGAGCAGATCCCCCGCGTTGACCTGCGTCGTGCCGTTGGGCACGATGACCTCTTCGCCGCGCAAGATCAAGACGACCAAAAACTCGCGGGGCATGACGCAATCTTTCAGCTGCCGACCTGCCCAGGGATGATTTTTTCCGACTACGACTTTGACAAAACTGACGGAACCTTCTTCCTGGTAATCGTTGAAGGTACGCAGCACGTCGCCGCTGTCGGCGATCATGCGGCTCTTGCGCGAAAGGCTCGGCAGAAGCGTACCCTGCACGATCATGGAGAGCAGGACGATGCAAAAGACGATGGAAAACAGGTCGTAGGGCAACGTATCGCCCAGATTGCTGACGGCATAGACGGCGAACACGACGGAGGCGACGCCGCGAAGTCCCGCCCAGGACACGACGAAGATCTGATTGAGCTTGGCGCGGAAAGGCAACAGGATCGCACAAACGGCGGCGGGGCGCGCCACGACGGTCATAAACAAAAAGATCAAAAGCGCAGGCAGAAGCACCTGCGGGCGAATCAGCCATTCGGGCGTCGCCAACAGTCCGAGCAAAAAGAATATGATCATCTGCGCCACGCCGGTAAGCGCGTCGAAAAAACGAACGGCGTCGCGCTTTTGCGGGATGTGCGCGTTGCCGAGCACGATTCCGCAGATATACACGGCCAGGTAGCCGTTTCCCGCCCAAATGCCGGGCAAGACGGAGGGCAGCGCGTACGCGAGAAAGACGACGGCGATGATCCAAACGGTGCCGCCCTGCCCCATATTGAAGGACAATTTTTTCAAAGCGAAGGCGCCCAGCACGCCGAACAATACGCCGGAAAGCGCGCCGAACCCGATCTGCGCGGCGAGCATTCCCGCCGCCTGCCATCCGCCGAAAGCGGAACCGATGCCGTTTCGGGCGGCAAGGATGGCGACGAACACGGCGGTCAGCATAAAGGACACGGGGTCGTTAGAGCCCGATTCCATTTCGAGCAGCGACGAGGTATGATATTTCAGATTCAATCTGCGGCTGCGCAAAATATTGAAGACGGACGCCGCGTCGGTGGAACAGAGCACGCTTCCGACAAGCATACTTTCCGGTAAGCCGACGTTGCCGAACGGGAGCAGCCGAAAGATCGCAAAGACGCCCGCACCGACGATCGCCGCCGTGAGCGCCGTACCCGCGAACGAGAGCAACAGCGCCCGCGGCGCGACCGGCTTTGCCTCCTTGAAGTTGGTGCCGAACCCGCCGAAAAAGATGACGAACACCAGGCACACCGAGCATACGACGTTGCCCAGCGGATAATCGGTGAAATTCCCGATCGTAGGCCGCAGCAATACGCCGAACAAGATCCCGAGTCCGATGAACAACAACAGGGATGGAATTTTCACTCGGTCGGTGACGTGATTGATCAAGACGCACAGCGCGATCACGATGCCGAGCAACAAGAGTAAATAGACGTATTCCATGTTAAACCTCGTCTGCAGAACACGCCGGCAACGTACAGGTTACGCCCTGTACATGCGCAGCGTATCTTTTACGATATCCACCACGAAGGGCAGATTTTCGTACAATTCCCCGTCGACTTGCAACAGCAGCGGCTTTTCGGGCAATACTTCTACGTGTTCGCACCGCTCAAAAGCCGTAAAATCCTGTTCCAAGATCTTTCCCTTCATCAGTTTGATAAACGCCGGCGGAATGCGCAGCTTTTTCACGTCGTCCACCGCCACAAAATCCAAAAGATTGTCGCCGAGCTTCGCTTCAGGACACATCGGAATGCCGCCGCCGATCCGATAGCCGTTCCCGACGCACGCAATGAGCGCATTGTAGCGGTTCTCTTTGCCGTTTATCTTCACACGCATCGCATAATTTCGAAATTTGAACAGGGAAATGATCAGGCTGATAATATATTGAAATTTCCCCTTCAACAGCTTCGAAGAGCGGCATCGCTGCAAGATCTCCACGTCGATGCCCGTGCCGATCACGTTGATCCCGCGCACGCCCTGCGGCATCTGCATAAATTCCGTATACTTCGGCACGGAATCCAAGATCAGATCTACCGCTTCCTCCGGTTTGGTCTGAATGCCTGCCGCCGCCGCAAAATCGTTGCCCGTACCCGTCGGAACGAGGCCGAGCGCGCAGCGATCAAAATTCGTAAACCCGCACAGCACTTCGTGCAGCGTGCCGTCGCCGCCTATGACGACGACGTCCCCCTCTTCCTGCGTAAGCTCTCGCGCCAAAATGCTCGCCTGACCCGATTTCTCCGTCAAAAATACGCGACATTCCGCCTTTCTCTGCGCAAAACGCTCCAGTGCGCGCTGTTGCAGCTTTTGCTTTTTTCCCTCTCCCGATCGCGGATTCAGTATAATATTGTACATCCTTCCCCTTCCTTCTTTCGTTTGCCTTTTTATTATATATTAAATTTCACCCGATTGCAATTTATTTTGAAACTTGCTATAATATATGCACAGAAAAATTTTGACAAATTCCGCGCAGATGCGCAAAAAAGGTAGAACATGCTGCTATCCATACCTGAAAAATTACAAAATCTGGCTAACGTTGCGCCCTTTCCGCTGTATGTGGTGGGCGGAAGCGTGCGCGACGCGCTCGCCGGACTCTCCTGCAGCGAAGATTGGGACATCTGCGCGCCCGCAGACGCCGAACAGTTTTCCCGTCTCGCCGCGGAACACGGCCTTACCGTGAACGGATGCTATAAAAACACGGGGACGGTCAATCTCTCCGACGGCGCGCAGAAGATCGAATTCACCTCCTTTCGGACGGATACGTATCGCAGAGGCGAACACACGCCCGTCGGCATCACCTTTACAAAGGACATCCGAACGGACGCTCTGCGCCGCGACTTCAAATGCAACGCCGTCTACTACGACATCAAGGCGGGGCAGATCGTCGATCCCCTGCAGGGAAGGACTGACATTCAAAATCGCACCATCACGACCACGCGCACCGCTGACGAGGTCTTTTCCGAGGACGGTCTGCGGCTGATGCGCCTGGCGCGGCTGGCGGCTCAGCTGGGATTCACTCCCGATTTGGAATGTATCTTCGGCGCAAAGTTCAACGCGGCGTGCATCGCGAAGATTTCCGCCGAGCGCATCTATGCGGAGCTATTGCTCATCCTGCACGCCGACGAAAAATACGGCCGCACCTACGCCCATTACGACGGACTGAAATTGCTGGAAGGGATCGACGTGCTCGCCTACATTCTTCCCGAACTTGCGGCGGGAAAGAACCTGCCGCAGCGCAGCGATTTCCACGCGTACGACGTGCTGGAGCATTCCTTCCGTACCTGCAAATACGCCCATCCGTCCATTCGGCTGACTGCCCTTTTGCACGATGTAGGCAAGCCCGCCGTGTATGCGCAGACGGGAAAATACCACAGCCACGACGTCGTCGGGGAAAAGCTGGCACGCGAGATCCTCGAGCGCCTCAAAGCGCCCAAAGCGACGATCGATACGGTCACACGGCTCATCCGCCTGCACATGTACGATCTGGACGGCAAGGCGCGCGAATCCAAAATTCGGGCCTTTATCGTACAGAATCTGTCCGTCTATCCGCAGCTTCTGCTGTTAAAGCAAGCCGACTATTCGGGCTGCAAGGACGATCTGAACGAATGCCCCACGCTCCGAAAATGGCAGGCGATCTACCGAAACATGGAGGCGGAACACGTCCCCTTCACCCGCAAAGCGCTCACCCTGCGCGGAGGCGACCTCGAAGCCATACCGCCGCATAAGCGCGGCCGCGTACTGCAAGAGCTGCTGCTCTTTTGCGCCTACGACGGGGCGCGCAACCGCCCGGACATACTGTCCAAAGAAGCCATACGCATCGCGGAGGAAATCCATGACTGATATCTTTTGCATCATCGCGGCGGTCTGCGCCGCCCTATCGCTCGTTTTGAACGCTATCCTCTTGAAAAATCAAAAAAACGGGGGGACGTACCGCCAATTTTCCGATTCGTCTCGCCTCGAACAGATGCTGGAACGCTCCAATTACATTTCCGAACAATCGGCGCGCACCGCGCAGGATTACCTGCAATTCCTTTCTAAACAACAAACTTCCAGCCTCAAGGGCATTCAGGATAACCTGGAACAGCTCAACGCCAATACCGAACGCCGGCTCGCCGAGATCCAGCGCGTCGTGGCGGGAGAAATCAAATACATGACCGAACAGAATGCCCATACCCTCGAACAGATCCGCTTGACCGTGGACGAAAAGCTCTCTTCCACGCTGGAAAGCCGCCTCAATAAGAGCTACTCCATCATCAACGAGCGGCTGGAAGCGGTGTACAAGGGGATCGGCGAGGTGCAGCAGCTCGCCGGCAGCGTAGCCGATATCAAAAAGGTATTTACCAACGTGAAATTGCGCGGCACCTGGGGCGAGGTTCAGCTCTCCTCCCTGCTCGAACAGATGCTCTCCCCGCAACAGTACCGCGCCAACGTACGCATCAATCCGCTCGATAACTCCGTCGTCGAGTTTGCCATCCTCCTCCCCTCCAAAGAGGGAAATACCGTGTTTTTGCCCATCGACAGCAAATTCCCCATCGAGGAGTATCGGCGGCTCATCGACGCGGGCGATTCCGGCGACAAGGAAGCCGCCGAACGCGCCGCAAAGAATTTGGAACGCGCCCTCAAACTGCAGGCGGATACCATTGCCAAAAAATATATTTTGCCCCCGCTTACCGCCGATTTCGCCGTCATGTTCCTGCCCCTGGAAGGTCTGTATGCCGAAAGCTTGAAAATGCCGGGACTCGCGGAATACTTTGCAAACCGACACATCATGGCTTGCGGCCCCACAAACCTCGGCGCCCTGCTCACAACTCTGCAGATCGGCTACAAGACCGCCGCCATCGAAAAACGATCGGGCGAATTGTGGGAGCTTCTCTCCGCCTTCCGCCACGAATTTCGAAACTTTGTGCAGATCTTGGAAAAGGCGCAAAAAAAATTGCAGGAAGCGCAGGACACCATCGAAAACGCCGCCCGCAAGACGCGTACCATCGATAAAAAACTCAAAAACGTCTCGGAAATTACCGACGAGCGCGCCAACCTTTTGCTCGGCGACGACAACGACGAGCTTTGATCCTTCGCTCAACGCCTCCCCGTCTGCGCGGCGTCTGACGGGCGATCTTTGATCCTTCGCTCAACGCCTCCCCGTCTGCGCGGCGTCTGACGGGCGATCTCCGATTTTTCGCCCAACGCCTCCCCGTCTGCGGGGCAGACGAGTGCGGCACCGGCGCGACCGCTCGCGCGCAAAGGGATGCAGACAAAATTTTACTGCAAGCAAAATCAGCAAATAATGGAATAAATTATTGCAATATTACAAAAAATCGAGTATAATAGGTCTATGAAACTACAAAAAGTACAAATCGCGGCGAAGATGCCTGCGGAAGAGGAGATTAATTTTTCGGACAAGCCCGTACAGGGAGCAAAGCTGGGAAGAAAGGAAAACGCGCTGTTTATCCGCTCTCCCCGCCGTTACAAGCTCTATACGGACGGCACCGATCGCGTGACCTTTCTGGAGGGAAGCGGACATTTCAAGTGGGCGCGCGGCGAAGTTTCGTTTCAGGCGGGAGAGAGTTTTCTCGTTGAAGCCTGCGGCGAATATGAAATTAACGGAGCGTGCGTCTGCATCGTCGTGCGCTCCGATCAGTGAGGTATTTTATGGTTCGGTCGACATTCAGCCTCGGCGGTAAACTTTTGACGATTTTCCTTACCCTCGTCATCTTTATCGGCGCGATCGCGGCGACGCTGGTCTATGTGGTCACGTCCGTGAAAGTGCGCAAGATCGCGGGGATGCTCGGCGGAGACAACTGGATCTCCGAAACGTACGACGATACGATCGTCGAGTTTATCCGAAAGGTATCCAATGCGCTCAACGGAGAAATTTCCCTCAATACGTTGCAGGAGATTTCCCCGTATGTCGGCGAAAAACTGAACGACGTCATCGATAATCTGGAAAAATCCGGCTTGTTCGCATTGGAGCGCGACGCCCTGTTTTCCAAGCCGCTCAACCAACTTTCGACGTCTGTTTCGGAAATCTTGATCATCACGGCAACGCTCAACGATCTTGCCGAAACGATGAATTTTACCTTGCCGGATCTGGCGATCATCACGGGCAACGATCAGAAGCCCGTCTACGTCTATACGCAGGTCAACGATATAAAAGACGGGGCGATCGACAAAGCGTTTACCATGCCCGATTCCGACTATTCGTTCTACACGCGGACGGCTTCATTCACGCCGACGGCGGAAGCCGAAGGCGAAACGCTGCCCGTAGCGACCTGGCAAGAACGCAAACTGTACACCTACGACTCGATCGCTTTGCAGGGAGATTTCGTCACGTACAAGGGCGAAAAGATCTACCGAAAGCAAACCCTTTCGTATGAAGACGGCACGTCCGAATCGACCTATACGCCCGTTTCCAAAAACGACGGCGCATTGGTCGCGCTCGACGAAGCAAACGGCACGGGCGTATTCGCTTTGGAGGATATGCAGCGGCTGTGCGTCAAGACGGCGCCCACCGAAGAAAAGCCGAGCGGCTATGCCGAGCTGGCTCTCCCGGCACATTACGAGAGCGACTTTGTCCCCGCGATCGCCGCTCAATACCGCTACTCCCCGCTCTATACCCGCACGGACGTAAAGCCGAGCGGCGAGCATTGGGAATGGGAAGGAAACTACTACGTACTCGCGACTTTGCGGCAAGGGGATTCCTACGCCCTGAACGAACAGACGGGCGGATTTGCCGTGGACGACGCCTTCCAAAATCAAACGCTGTACGCGATGGAATACGTCTATACTCCCACGCAGGCTGCGGACGCTTCGTCCGAAACGCCTCTGTTCGTTCAGACAAACGGCATCGGCGATCTTCCCGTCAATTACGGGATCACCGCGCTTTCCTCCATCCTCGATACAAAGACGATGACGCTGGACACGTTGAGCGGATACTTCGGAATTTCCATGGACGTTTCCCTGTTGAACGAGCTGAAATACGTTCCGCTGGACTCCATCTCTTCCTCCATGAACGCCGAACTCAACAACATCTATGTGGACGACGTCCTTGCCGTCGACGCGCAATCGCCCTCCGTACTGCTCTATCTCGCCTACGGGGACGGCTACCGCATCGAACCGGACGGCACCCTTTCCTTTGACGCTTCGCAGCGGCGCACGATCGGAGAATTGACCGACGCGCTGGATACGTTCACCGTCTCCTCCGTCGTCGGCATCGAAGACGCTTCGCATCCGCTCCTGCAAACGTTGGCGAACTGGACGCTCGCCGACATCGGAAACAGCGACAAGATCAATTCCATAACGCTCGGCGACGTCTTGACCATCGACGAGAACTCTCCGAAAATTTTGCAGGTTTTGGCGACCGCTTCGCTCGGCGAGATCGGCGACACGATCGACACCATCGCACTGGGCGACATCATCGACATTTCCGATTCCGACACGCTGCTTTCCGGCTTGCGCGACTCTTCCCTGTTGTCGCTCGCGACCGATCTCAAATCGCTGACCGTTCAAAAGCTGTTTGCCGACGACATCTACGCCTATCACAACGTAGGCGCCGCAACGCTCTATGCCGAGCTGACGCAGACGTACGGAGCGGAAAATCTGTACGTTTACGAGAGCGGGAATTACCTCGTCTACGACGCTGCCGTTCATGGCGATCACGACACGCTCTACAGCCCGTATCTGCTCGCGACCGATTTGCAAAACTATGCCGACGTGCCGCTGTATGCGCGCACCGCAGACGGGTTTGTCATTGCCACAACGGCTGAAAGCTGGAAACTCTCGGCCGCCGACGCGGCTGCGACGCAGGGACTTACCCTCTACGTCCGCGCAGGCGAAAACGACGCGGGAGAGCCGATCTATCGGAGCGTTTCGGGAAATACCTTCTCGACGGATACCCTCTATTACTGGGACAGCGCGGCCGAGCGCATGCGCGCCCTCTCTCTCCGTCCCGCAAGTCTGCGCATCGACGAGGCCTTCCAAGGGCAGCCGCTCTTCACGCGCCTGACCTACGTAGAAGCCTATTCGCCGACCAAGACGCAATATTCGCAGGGAAATCTCTTCTACTACGATCTCCCTTCGCAGAGCTGGAAGCAAATCCCGCTCGTACGGACGGAAGGCTCCGATCCCGCCGCGTATGCCGTAGCGGAGGGATTTGCGTTAGAGGAAGGCACGCCCTTATATACGTATGGCGAAATCGCCGGGATCTGGCGCTATTTGCTCACCAAAGACGGCGCGGAAGTCTCCTGCAACGTGCAAAACATCGATTCCCTCATCGACAACGTGCAGAAAAATATCAATGCGTTGACCGTCAACGATCTCTATCGCGACGGTATGGTCGAAATCACCGACCCTTCCCTGCTCGATCAAGCCATCCCCTACGATAAATTGGGCATCGAGGATCAGAAAGAACAGTTCAATAACGCCGAAACGATGGGCGAATTGCGGCTCAACGATCTTCTGAACCTGACTTTGAAAATGATCGAGACGATCAACCGCTTTCCGATTTTTCCCTGATGCGCTTTGAATTGATCGCCGCGGCGGCGAAAGGCAATTTGCAAATTGTCTTTCGCCGCCGTTTTTCAAACGGTCAAACCTTATCGCGACCTTAAATAAGGGTTTCGCAACGATCGACCCTTGCCGCGACCTTAAATAAGGGTTTCGCAACGATCGACCCTTGCCGCGACCTCAAAAAGAGGTTTTGCGCGGCCAAGTTTTGCAAAAAACACGCAAACAGAGGGGAAAATAATTGACTTTCCGAGCAAAGTACGGTATAATTTTCTGTGCGTAAGCGTGGAGCGTTTGCGCAAACCTTGCGTATCGAAGGATACGCCGAATAAGACCGGGAGGTGAATATCAATGAAATACGAAATGCTTTATCTGATCGACTCGTCGATCGCGGAAGAAGCACGGGACGCGATGATCGCCAAATTTGAAGACCTCGTCAAAAGTTTGGGCGGTACTGTCGTTTCGACGGACAAGTGGGGCGTTAAGAAAACCGCTTATCCGATCAACTACAAGACGGATGCGTTCTATGTGCTGATGACGTTCGAAGCAGACGGCAGCTCCATCAAAGAGTTGGACCGCGTTGCCGGCATTACGGACGGCGTTTTGCGCAGAATGATTACAAAAGCCATCTGAGGACGGTAAAAGCAAATGAACAAAGTGTTTTTAATCGGAAATTTGACGCGTGATCCCGAACTTTCGGAAACAAACAGCGGCACGCCCGTCTGTCGGTTCGGCTTGGCGGTGAACCGCCGCAGATCGAACGCCGGCGAAGAGCCGCAGGTCGACTTCTTCAATGTGACCGCTTGGCGCGGACTCGCCGAAACGATCGCGCGCTTTACGAAAAAGGGAAACAAAGTTTCGGTCGTCGGAAGCATTCAGATTCGAAACTATGAGGACAATGCGGGACAAAAACGCACCTTCGTCGACATCATCGCCGACGACGTCGAGTTTTTGACCCCGAAGGGAAACGGCGCCGACACGGATGAATTTTCCGCTGCTCCCGCACCCTCTGCCCGCAAAAAACCCGCCCTCGAAGCGTTTGACGACGATGCGGATATTCCGTTTTAATCGCTTGTAAAAACGCAAATTTTGGAACATTCATCGCTTCGCCCTTCAAAAAGGCGTCGCTATCAAAAATTTTGAAAGGAGAATATCATGGAAGAAAAACCCGTCAGAAAGCCCATGAAGAGAACCTCCCGCAGAAAGGTATGCGCCTTCTGCCAGGAGAAAGTCGAAGTGATCGACTATAAAGACGTCAACCGCCTCAAAAAGTTCGTTACCGAGGGCGGAAAAATTCTCCCCCGCCGCATGAGCGGCGTGTGCGCTATGCACCAGAGGGAGCTTTCCAACGCCATCAAAAAGGCGAGGATCGTTGCACTCTTACCCTTCAAAGGCGAATAATTCATCGCGATGCCGCAATCTTTCTTGCGGCATCGATTTTTTTGTCCGCACGGTTCCCCTGCCGCCCCCGACGTTTTTCGAACAGCGCCTGCTTGCGCTTGCCATTTGCCTTTTCTGCCTCGCCGCGCTTTCGCTTTGCCGTTCGACGAACGCCTTTTTCTATCCCTCCGCGCTTTCGGC
>CALVYJ010000033.1 GCA_944372075.1 uncultured Clostridia bacterium
ATTGGGCGCCGTCATATGGTAGGCGTCGTTGGTGCAGCCGTAGCCGACCACCTCGGCGTAGATCTTGGCGCCACGCGCCCTGGCGTGCTCGTATTCTTCCAGCATCATCACCGCGCCGCCTTCGCCCATCACAAATCCCGCGCGCTCCTTGTCGAACGGAATGGACGCGCGCTCTTTATCCGCACTCTGCGACAGCGCCTGGCAGGACAAAAATCCCGCAAAACACAGCGGCGTGATCGCCGCCTCGCTGCCACCCGCCAGCATGACGTCCGCATAGCCGTGCTTGATCGCGCGGTATGCCTCGCCGATGCTGTTCGTAGACGTGGCGCACGCCGTGACGATCCCGATGTTCGGCCCCTGCGCGTTGTATTTGATCGCCACCGTCCCCGATGCGATGTTGGAAATCATCATCGGCACAAAAAAGGGCGAAATGCGCGCAGGCCCCTTCTCGATCAGTTTGGTATGCTCGGTGATCAGCGTCTGTATTCCGCCGATCCCCGAACCGATGTAGACGCCGAACCGATCGGGCGCTACGTCCTCCGCCGTCATGCCGCTGTCTTCGTACGCCTGCGTCGCAGCCGCAACCGCATATTGGGCGTACAGATCCGTCTTGCGAACCTCTCCCTTGGGCATGTACAGCGTCGGTTCGAATCCGCGCACCTCGCCTGCCAGCGTGCATTTGAATTCCGATGCGTCGAACTTAGAGACCGTATCGATCCCGCAGACGCCGTTTTTCATATTTTCCCACGTGGTTTTTACGTCGTTGCCGAGCGGCGAAACCGCTCCAAGGCCCGTTACGACGACTCTCTTTTCCATAAAAAAACTCCAATCCGTTTTTCATCGCGCGCCCGTTCCCCGAGAGGACTTCCGATGCGCGAAGCCATCCGCTCGATGCCCGTTCCGCTTTTTCGCAAGAACGATCGCCCGCAGCGCATGTCAAATATACATGCCGCCGTCCACTTTCAATACGACGCCCGTGATGTAGCGCGCGTCGTCGGAGACGAGAAATTTCACGGCATTGGCAATGTCCTGCGTTTCGCCCAGACAGCCAAGCGGGATCTGCTTATACATCGCCTGTTTCTGTTCTTCGGTCAAGGCGTCGGTCATCGCCGTCTTGATAAACCCGGGCGCGACGGCGTTTGCCGTGACGTTGCGCGCTCCGAATTCCTTTGCGACGGTCTTCGTAAGCCCGATGATGCCCGCTTTGGAGGCGGCATAGTTCGCCTGTCCGGCATTGCCCATCATGCCCACGACCGAGCTGATCGATACGATCCTGCCGTAACGCTTGCGCATCATAAAGGGCGTAACGTGCTTGATCATGTTGAAACATCCCTTCAGGTTGATGTTGAGGACTCTGTCCCAATCGGACTCCTCCATGCGCATGATCAGCTTATCCGCCGTGACCCCGGCGTTGTTGACCAGAATGTCGATCCGGGAAAAATCCTTGAGGATCTGATCGACGACCGCCTTCGTCGCGTTGAAATCGGAGACGTCGCAGGTATAATACCGCGCCGTAACGCCCGCCTGCGCGAGCGCCTCCATCGTTTCCGCCGCCGCTGCCGCGTCGCTGTAATCGACGACGGCAATATCCGTATTTTCTTTCGCCAACGTCAGCGCGATCTTCGCGCCGATCCCTCGGCCTGCGCCCGTAATCAGCGCCACTCTTCTTTCCATAACTCCTTCCTTCGGCGGCCGTTCAGCCTCGTGCCACCAGTCCGGTCAATACTTTGCCCGGCCCCACTTCGATAAATTCCTCCACGCCGCGCGCGCGCATGTTCGCGACCGTCTGCGTGAAGCGCACGGGCGAACACATCTGCATCGCAAGCGTATGCGCGATATCCTGCGGATACGGCTGCGCCGTAAGATTGGCATATACGTCCAGCCGCGGCGCACGCAGGGTGCATCCCTTCAAAAATCGTTCGAATTCCTGCGCCTCGGGCAAAAGAGGCGGACAGTGAAACATCCCCGAAACGCGCAGCTTCATCGCCCTGCCGCCCGCAGTCTTTACCTTGGCGCAAAATTCCGCTTCCGCCTCCGCCCTGCAGGCGACGACCGTCTGCTTTGCGCCGTTGTAATTGGCGGCAAAATTGTTCTCGCCGTCGCACAGCGCTTCCACGGCGTCGGGAGCCAGCCCGATCACGGCGATCATGCACCCGGCGATCCGCTGCGTATACGCCTCCATCAGCTCCGCGCGCCGAACAATGGCGCGGAAGGCATCCTCTTGCGAAAGCACGCCCGCAAAACACAGCGCCGGCACTTCCCCGACGGAAAATCCGCACACGCAGTCGGGCGTGCCCAGCTCTTCCTCTTTCGCATATGCGTACGCCAGATCCGACAAAAACATGGTCGGCTGCGTGAGCAGCGTGCGGTTCAGCTCCTCCTGCGTGCCGAAAAGCATCGCATCCACCGTACCCGGCCGGATCGATTCGGCAAGCGCGAACAGCTGCTTGACCTTGGGAAGATCCTTTACGTCCGCCGCCATGCCCGGCACTTGCGCGCCTTGCCCCGCGAACAGGAAGGCTACACGTCCCATTGTACGCCCTCCATCATCTTCTCCGCCTGCTCCATGATCTCCGCGACGATCTGCGCCGCAGGCTGTTCTTTCTTGACCATGCCGGCGATCTGCCCCGCCAAAAAGCAGCCTTCCTCGGTGTTTCCGTCCTTTGCCGCCTTGCGCAGAGAACCTACGCCGAACGCCTCGAGCTGCTCGTCCGGATAATTGGAATCGGCCTCCAGCTTGGCGTATTGATTGGTGTACGTCGTCTTGATCGCGCGCACGGGATGTCCCAGACGACGGCCGGTGACCATCGTGGAGATATCCTTTGCCGCGAGGATCTTCTTCTTATATTCCGCGCTGACGGTGCACTCGTTCGCCACGAGAAAACGCGTGCCGATCTGAACGCCGCACGCACCCAGCGCAAACGCCGCGACCATGCCTCTGCCGTCGGCAATGCCGCCCGCCGCCACGACGGGAATGCTCACGGCATCAACCACCTGCGGCACCAGCGCCATCGTCGTCAGATCGCCCACGTGTCCGCCGCTCTCGCCGCCCTCGGCGATGACGGCGTCGACTCCCGCGCGCTCCACCATCTTCGCGAGCGCCGTGGATGCGACTACGGGCAGGATCTTGATGCCCGCCTCCTTCCACATCTTCACGAACCGCGAAGGGTTGCCCGCGCCCGTCGTAACGATGGCGACCTTCTCTTCGGCGACCATCTTCGCCACTTCCTCCACGTGCGGGCTCATCAGCATGATGTTTACGCCGAACGGTTTATCCGTCATGGTGCGGCATTTTCTGATCTCTTCGCGCACCCATTCGGCATCGGCGTTCATCGCCGAAATGATGCCCAACCCGCCCGCATTGGAAACAGCGCTCGCCAAAGAGGCATCGGCGATCCACGCCATGCCTCCCTGCATGATCGGGTATTGTATCCCCAATAATTTCGTTAATTTTGTCTGCATGATCGCGCCTGCTTACTTGTTCGCAACTGCCTCTTCGATCTTCGCGATCAGTTCCCCTACCGTGGAGAGCTGCATGTTGTCGCCCAACGAGATGTCATACGCCTCTTCGATCTGCATGACGATGTCCACTTTATCCAAAGAATCGAACTCTAATTCTTCAAACGAGGTTTCCGGCGTGATGTCCAGATCCTCACCCTTGCATTCGCTCAAAATTTCCTTCAATTTTTCCAACGTTGTCATATTTATGATCTCCTTTTATTGATTTTTCTATTCCAGCAGCATCCCCGCCGACTCCCGCATGCGGACAGTCGCTCAGCCGACGCTCGCTTTTTTCCATTCAACCAGGACGGCGCCGCTCGTCAGACCCGCGCCGAACGCCACGAGCAACAACTTGTCGCCCGGACGGAAGGTCCCCTTCTTGGCATATTCGTCGAGCAGTACCATCAACGACGTCGCGCTCATGTTTCCGCATTCGGAAATATTCAGGAGCGCCTTGCTCTTATCGATATGAAATTTTTTCAGGCTGGCGTCGATGATGCGCACGTTCGCCTGGTGCGGCAAATACCAATCGACGTCCGCCGGCGTCAGACCCGCCCGCTCGCACACTTGCTCGATGTTCTTGCCCATCGCATTGACCGCAAACTTGTACACCTCGCCGCCGTCCATATAGATGGCGAGCTTTTCCTGCTCGACGCAGTTATACGGACTGTTCAGCCCCTCGATGTTCGGCATGCGGATCACCTTCGAATCGGGATTGGTCGAAAGCACGCCCGAAAGCCTGCCCTCTCCCGCTCGGACGACCATCGCGCCCGTCCCGTCGCCGAACAGCACGCAAGTCGCGCGATCCGTCCAGTCGACGAGCTTGCTCATCGCTTCCGCCGCCACGATCAATACGTTCTTTGCCTTCTTCGAGGAAATGAACGCATCCGCCACTTCCATGCAATACAACACGCCCACGCACGCCGCATTGACGTCGAATGCGGGCGCGTGCGCGCCCACCGCCTCGCCGATAACGCACGCCAGCGACGGCGTATATGTGTCGCCGCGCATCGTCGCGCAGAGGATCAGATCCAATTCCTCCCCCGTTATCTTCGCGTCTTCCAGCGCCGTCTTCGCCGACTGTATCGCAAGATCGTCCAGACGCTCGTGCGTCAATACGTGCCGCCGACGGATCCCCGTCCGCGTATAGATCCATTCGTCCGACGTGTCCAGAAACTGCGCAAGATCATCGTTGCTGATTACCTTTTCGGGTAGAGCACTGCCCGTTCCCGCTATATAAAAAGACATACCGCCTCCCTGCCTGTGCCGCCATAAATCCGTGCTTTTTCAAAATTCTCTCTTATAATTATAGTAAATTTACACCTTCAAGTCAAGTCATATTTTTATGTATGCCGAAATCCGCACGCCTTTGCCCGTCGTTTCGACACAATACACAAAAAATTGCCCATCCGCACAAAGATAGGCAATTCGTATGCTTTTTACCGCAAGACACCCCTCTCAGGAGGGGTTGGGCAGCAATGCAAAGGAAAATTCGGCGCTGGTACACAGCTTGCCGTTGCACTCCAGCTTCCCCTTCGCAAAACAAAACACTCCCCTGCGCGCCGTGAGCGCCACCGTCATCACGGCCGTGTTTCCGGGCAACAGCGGATTTTTGAACTTTACGTTGTTCAGTCCCGTATAGAGCGGCGTCTTTCCCGTACAGTCCGGCAACAGCGCCACCGCCGCCTGCGCGATCATCTCGCACTGGATCACACCCGGCACGATCGGATTTCCGGGAAAATGCCCCTGCAAAAAAAATTCGTCGCCCCGCACATAATACTTGGCGACCGATTCGCCGTTTTCGTTGATCTCGACTTCGTCCAGCAACAGCATCGGCTCCCGATGCGGAAGAATTTGCTTGATCTCCTCTCTGTTCATACAAACTCCTTTTTACCTGCGCTCGACCGCTCGGATCGGCTTTTCCCCGCCCGCGACCGCGCCGTACTCAATTTCGAATTGCTTTCCTCTTCCTCGTCCCTGCCCGATCCTAAACCGCGCCTGCGACCGGCGCATGCGCCCGCTCTTTCCGACTCCGCCCTTATGCGCGCGAAGCGCAAGCCGCTTTGCGCGAAGGCGAGAGCGCCGTCAGGAAACGATGCCATGCGGCTGTTCGCGGTCTTCCGGGAACAGCGGCCCGCTGATGACGGGCAGCACGATGGGCGCGGCAAAGGCGGACGTCGTAAGCGTAGTGACCGCCGCGCGCAGATAGGGATACAGGACGGAAGTTGCCGCGATCACGAGCGCGCGGCGTTCCGCATCCGTCTGCGCCTCCGACTCGAACACGCCCGTAAAGGTTACGCTCAAGTCAAACGGCTTGGGGGAATCTTCCGTCTTTTCAATCTTGACGTTCAGCGTCACGAAACATAATTTTTCATTTTCCACCGCGCGGCGTACCTTGCGCGAAAAGGTCGGCTTTAATTCCACTTTCTGCCCGTTGTTCGCGCGCACCGCGTTCAGTTTGAAACTCATTTCATCCGCACGAATGCCTTTCAATGTAAAATCGATGGTTTGCATATTCTTGCTCTCTCCGTTGATCGATCGTACGCGGCCGTCGCCGCGCCATAGGCGGAACCTTGCGCGCGATCTGTCTTGTATTATTATACTTTGCCGGCTTACATTTGTCAACGTTTCGCCCCGAAAAGTTTAATAATTGTAATAATTATCCCCTCGCCTTTTGATAAAACAGCATCTTCCCCCCCCCTCGTTCGCGCTCGCCGATACGCGCCGCGCAATCCCGATCGGCACAACCCGCCGAATAGATCGCCCGCGCCCGCTTGCCGCCCGTTCGCCGCATTTATTCTGCCGCGCCTTTTTTTCGCCGCCCCCCGCTTTTGCTTTAGCCGCCGCGCAAACGCCATCCCGCCGCATTTGCTTTAGCCGCCGCTCGAACGCCATCCCGCCGCGCCCGTCAGCGTGCGATTTTATCGGGCCTCGGAAGAGTTTGAACGCCCGCGGAGGGTCTTGAGCGCACCCGCGGAAGGGTTTGAACGCCCGCGCAGGGTTTTGAGCGCGCCCGCGGAGGGGCAAAGAACTTGCGCGCCATACGGCGAAAAGATGCGCACTTTCGTGCGCACCTTTGTTTACGGTTTGATGAATCATATTTTTGATGAATCATATTATTAAGAGCAACCTAGGCTTGACAATTCACCGATTTCAACCGCGTGCGACCGCTGCGATCGCACCGATCACAGAAGCGACATGCCGCGATCCGTTTCGGTGACGACGCGGATCTCCGCCGTTTCGCCGGTCATCGCGTCGATATAGGCGAAGTACATTCTTCCGCCGTACTCGCCCCGCACCTCATAAGTGAGGCGTTCCTGCCCGTCTACGGGGATGATCGCCCTGCAAACGCCGTGCAGATTCATCTTTGCCGCCGCGTTGCGCTCCACCTTTTCCATCGAGACCTTGCCCGCGGCGAAGGTGCGCTCCGCATGATTTTTCAAGTACATCTGCGCATCCATGCCGGTGACCGCCCCGCGCTCACAGCAAACCTTTACGAGGATCCTGTCCGGATAGATCAGCACGCCGTCCTGCTCGCTCACGAACGTGATGCAGCAGACGTTGTCCGACTTGCTCATCCAGACGGGACGCAGCCCTTCATACCCCGCGTTTTTCAAAAATTCCCGCGCGATGTGTCTGCAATGCCGCGCGTCGAATTTTTCCTCCGCGCAGGAAGCGTGGCTCTCGAAGAGAGACAGCATTCCGCCCTTCTGCGTGATCTGGGCGTAGTACGCATTGCCTGCCTCGTCGCCGAATTCAAAGGTGTAGACGGCGTAGTCCCCCTCGCTCTTGCCCGTACAGCGCAGATCCTTCACTTTATACTGCGCAAAGTAGGCGTTTGCGCGCTGCATGGCATCCTCTTCGCTCAAGGCATCGAGCGAATCGAGCATCCGTTCGCCCTTGACGCCGGCGGTGCGCATGCCCTCGGGCATCGCGTCCAACCCCGCGCTCAACTGTTCGAACTTCGCTACAAAGTCGCCGTCCGCCTTCCACATATCCTCGGCGGAACTGATCTGCGCACTCTCGAGCAGCGCCGGCATGGCATAGCGCATCGACTCCGTCGCGTTATAGAGATATTCCAGCGTTTCGCTCTCCTGCGCGCTCAGCGTGCCGCCCGCCGCAAGTTTGTTCAGAAGCGCCTGCGCATAATCGCCCGAGCGGTTAAAATATGCCGTCAAACGCGCCGCAGAGTATCCCTCGACGGGGAAATTTTCCAAACACCGCTCCGCCAACCGACAGCGAACCAATACGTCCGTCAAAAGTTTTTGCGTTTCGTAGCGCCCCTCCGCCACGCGCACCTTCGCCAAATCGGCATCCAGCGCCTCGACCTGCTCGGAAAGCTCATACAGCGATTCGTGATACCCGTCCAGCGCCGCGCCCTTCGTCCTGGTCAGGTCAAAATACCCGACCGTGACGATCGCCCCCAGCGCCAATACCGCCACCGACAGCGAAACGACCGCCGCCAGCCAGCCGCCGTAGCCGGGCTTCTTTTGCCGACCTTCCTCGCGCGCACGTTCGCGCTCGAGCCGCTCGACCGCGCGCTCCGCACGATGATGCTGCCGCGCCTCTTCCGCTCGCAGCTCGCGCTCGCGCTGTTCCGCCTTTCTCTCCGCCTGCCGCTCGAGTCTCTGCCGCTCGCGCTCCGCTTGCGCCTCCATCTTTGCCTGCTTCTTCTCCTCTTTGCGCTGCGCCTTCGCGATCCGCTCCTGCGCCCTGCGCTCTTCCTGCTCGGCACGCTCTTCCAATAATTGCTGCGCTCTGTCCGCTCGCTCTTGCTCTCGCTTTTCCCTGTTTTCGTATTCTTCCATGCCGACCTCCTTAAATGGCAAAGACGTGTTTGCCGATCGTGATCACCGTCTCGCGCGAAAAGATCCATTCGCTCGTCGCCGTGACCGGATTATAATAATAGATACAGCCGCCCGTCGGATCCCATCCGTTGAGCGCGTCCTTCGCCGCGTTGATCGCCGTCTGGTCGGGCGTGAGATTGATCTGCCCGTCGCTCACTGCCGTAAACGCATGCTTTTGATAGATCACGCCCGAAATGGTGTTGGGAAAATCCGGACTCTTGACCCGATTCAAAACGACCGCCCCCACCGCGACTTGCCCTACATAGCTCTCGCCGCGCGCCTCGCCGTAAATGCACCGCGCCAACAGATAGGTGTCCGCATTCGTCGATCCGGAATTCCCGCTCTGCGTTCCTCCCGCATTCGCATGCTCCATCATTCCCAGCGCCGCAAACGTCTTCTTCCCGACGATCCCGTCGGGCGTCAACCCGTTCTTCCTCTGAAAGTATTCCACCGCTTGCCGCGTCTTCGTTCCGTAGATCCCGTCTACCTTCCCGGTATAATACCCCCAACGCAACAGTTTGTCCTGCACCGTCCGCACGTCGCTGCCTTGACTGCCCTGCTTCAAAACCGCCGCCTCAAGACTCGTCGCATATTCCGATGCCATGCCCGCTCCGTCTCGCGCCTGCACGCAAAACAGTCCCGCTGCCGAAACCATCGCCGTCAATGCGAGCACGAGCGCTCCCGTTCGTATTACTTTGTTCATCCTTCCTCCTCTTTCCATTCTTCCCGCCCTTCACCGACGCCGCAACGCTTCAGCGCTCGCTCGCAAAGAACGTTTGGATTATTTCCAGCAACCGCGATCGGAATTGTACGGTCTCGCCCGACGCCTCCCCCGAAAAACAAAGGGGCGGATAGATCACGCACCACCAGTTTGCCCCGGCCCCTTCGCCAAGCTCTACAATGAGCGCGTCGTAGATCCCCGCTTCCAACGTGACATTTTCATACACGCGGGTCGGAAATTCCTCCGTACAGACGCGGGCTCGCGCTCGATAGGAAAATCCGCGCTCCGCCAAAACTTCGTCGGCAACATGCTCGATCGAACGAAGATTGTCTTCAAGCGCCGCGATCGCCTCACCCTTCGTTTCACAGCCTGCCGCTATCGGGATCAGATACTCCACGATCGCTTCCTTCACTTCGTATTTCACCGCTTGATCTGCCGCCGCATCGGAATTCGCCCGTACATGCATCCGCAAATACGCGGACGCCTCCGCCTTTTGTGTCGCCGTCACCGCTGCCGTCAGGATTAGTATGAATAACAAACAAAAAACTATACAAAATTTTTTCATGCTCGCTCTCCCTTTCGTTTTTGTGATAAAAAGTATCGACCGTTCCCCCTCCCTTTATACCTTCACGCCCCGATTTTTTCCAACACCCGCCGTTTTCCCCGCTCCGCGGCTATCTCCGCCCGCCCTTTTCCCCGCGCCATGACTATCTCCGCCCGCCCTTTGCTCCGTTTTGCTACCTTTGTTCCGCCCGCTCTTATCTTCGCCGCGGCGCCTTTCCCAAGCGAGCGCAGCCTTCTTTTCCTACAGAGCAGACGCAGCCCCCTCGCAAACTTGTTTGCGAGGGGGCTGCGCTCCTGCCGATGTTCCGAAAGAGGCGGCGCGCGAAACTCGCGCGCCGCCTCTTGAAAAAGCGATCGTATATTTTATTCAATACAACAATAGCGATCGTATGTTTTATTCAATGCAACAATGGCGATCGTATGTTTTATTCAATACAACAATGGCGATCGTATGTTTTATTCAATACAACAATTTAGCCGTATCGGGAAGGGTCAGCACGGTATTGTTATCGCCGCGCACGGTGAAGTATTCCTCGTGATAGGTCTTGTGCGGGATCATATACACGCGTTTGTCGCGCCAATCGCCCTTGACCGATTCGGAAAAGCGGCGTTTGGCGACGATGTAACCGAACAGACCGGCATTCAACTCGACGATGACGTTGTCGTATCCTTCGGCGAAGCATTTTTGAATGGCGCACTTGACTTTGAACGCCATATACGAATCGGACAAGAGATATCCGGCGCCCTTGCAATAGGGGCATTTCTTTGTGAGCATGGAAACGTTGTCCGACTTGACTTTTTTTCGGGTAAACTGCACCAATCCCAATTCGGTCATGGCAGTCACGTTGCATTTTGAGCGGTCGGTTTGGAGGTGTTTTTTCAACTCTTCCACCACCGCGGCGCGATGCTCTTCGCTCGCCATATCGATGAAATCGACGACGACGATCCCGCCCACGTTTCGCAAGCGAACCTGCCGCGCGATCTCCTTTGCCGCCAAAAGGTTGGTGGTGAACACGGTATCTTCCAGCCCGCTCTCGCCCGTAAACCGCCCGGTATTGACGTCGATGGCGGTCAACGCCTCCGTTCTGTCAAAGATCAGGTACGCGCCGTTTTCCAGCGGAACGCGCGCGCTCATCAGCCGATGGATCTGCTCTTCCAACCCGAAAAACTCGAACATCTCGCGCTCGCCGGTGTAGCGGACGAGTTTGCCTTTGCTGCGCGTTCGGCGCAAAGCCGATTCCAGCTTTTCATACATCTTCTCGTCGCGAATGTAGATCTTGTCTACCTCCGACAGGTTGAAGTCGCGCAACAGCCGCGCATGCACGTCCGCATCGCGATAGATCATTTCTCCTACCGACGCCCGTTCATACGCCTTTAACGTCTCCGCATACAGACCGCGCAGATACTTCACTTCCTCTTTCAGATCGGAAAACTTGACCTCGGAAGCGTTGGTGCGCATGACAATGCCCCCTTCGCCCTCCGCGAGCTTCTCCGCCTGCTTGAGCAGCCGCTCCCGCTCCGACTCGTCCGTGATCTTGCGCGATACGGCGCAAAATTGCGCCCGCGGCAGTAAGATGACGTTTTTGCCTACAAAGCTCAAACACATGCTCAGCCGCGCGCCCTTCGTGCCGATGGGCGACTTCGCTACCTGCACCATCACCTCTTCGCCCGCCTTGACGTTCAGCCGCATCGGCTGCACCGCCGCGCCCGCCGCTTCGGCAGGTATGTCGCCGGCATACAGATACCCGTTCTTTTCCTGGCCAAAGGAAACAAACGCCGCCTGCATGCCTTCCAACACGTTGACCACCCTGCCCTTGTAGATGTTCCCGGATATTTCCGTAGAACTCTCCGAATCTAGGTGGAATTCAACGATTTTTCCCTCCTCCGTAACGGCTGCAAACCCGTCGTCACCGAAGTAGTCGAAAAACATATTCTTTTGCATATCTATAAACCTTGCCGCGCCCGAAAGCGCGTAAAATATAATAACAAATCGACAGAGTCGCGTTGACTCTTGTATTATTGTACCACAGCCGAACCGCCTTTGCAATCGTTCTTTCAAAAATCACCAAAAAAAGCGGCCGTCTCTTTCCGTCCCCCTTCCCGAACGCGGCGCCCGATCGGTTGTGCCGCCCGTTTTTCGGTCACGGCTCGTCGTCTTGCGCGTCCGCGAGGCAGGCGGAGAGCGGCGCGCGGATGTCCGCGCGTTCGGCGACGGCGAGAAATTCCGACTGCGAGAGGACGCAGACCAGCTCGCCCTGCTCGTCGTAGAGGGACAGCTCCAAAAATTTGCCGCGCTCCAAAAAAGAGAGCGCGCGCCGGACGGTACAGCTCTGCGACAGGGCGACCTGCTTGACGGGCATCCCGCGGGCGAGCGAAGCGCGGAAATCGGCAAACAGGCGGAGATAGCGTTCGTCGCGCGCGCCAAACGTGCCGAAGAGGATGAACAATGCAAAGAACAGGATGGTCAAGTTGGGCGAAAAAAACCAACTTGCGATAAAAAGCCCGACAAAAATTGCCGAAAACGCGATCCCGACGCCGATCATCAACCGACGCGCGAACGTTTCGCCCCGAAATCGGACGGCGAAACAGCACAGGATCCGCCCGCCGTCCAGCGGGTAGGCGGGCAAGAGGTTGACGGCGGCAAGCACGGCGGACGCCAACGCGGCGGTATCGGTATAGGGATAGGTATCGGGGAACATCCACCACAGCGCGACAAACCCCGCCGCGCACGCGGCGTTGACCAGCGGCCCTGCCAGCGCCAGGCGGATCTCGTCCGAAAGCGGAATGCCCTCGATATCCCCCGCAACGACCGCGCCGCACGGCAGAAGCCGCAGCCGCGTGAGCCGACAGCCGATGCGCGCCGCGTATGCCGCATGCCCGAATTCATGGATCACCGCCACGACCGTATAGACCAAAAAGAGCAACAGCTCGCCCTTGTACGCAAACCACAGTCCGAACAAAAGAAAGAGCGGATGCACGGAAACCGTGAACCGCTCTTGCCCGTCCTGCCGCCTTCGGCGCTTGGCTGCGCCGAAGAACGCAAACAACTTTGAAAAACCAGCGCGCATATGCCGTAAAACGTTATACGTTCCAGAGAATGTCGTTGTCTTCGTTTACCGTGTACGCCGTGATCAGCGTGCCCGAATCGTACATCGCTACGGATATGGCAGAACTTCCGTCCGAATACCCGACCGGTATGGTGGCGAACACCGTGTCGCCCGCCGATACATAGGCATGCGTCAGATTCGTGATGACCGTGGAAAAGGTCGTCGTGTGCGCGATTTCCACGGTTGCGCCGTTTTCGCCCTGCGCAACGTTTTTCACCGTTCCGCCGTACGGAGCATACACGCTGCATGCGCCCGTAAACGTCAGAACGCCCGTGTCCGTCACGCTGCACACGATCTCCGAATCGGATACGACGGGGTACAACGTCAACTCGGCATACGAACGCTCGTCCTGCGCCGCGACCGGCGCGGGTTCGCTGATCAGGCCGCGGAAAAAGGTGTTGATCGCGCTGTTTTCCCAAAACAGATTGGTCAAAACGATCGCCGCGCACAGCAAACACACCGCAACAAACTCCACGACCAAAAGTTTCCCTTCCAAAAACTTTTTCTGCGGCTCGGCGTCGGACGACGCCTCCGCATATACGCGCGGCTGTCCGTAATCGGTGATGTTTTCCCCTTCCGTCACCGCCTCTTCCCGCGCGCCGCTCTCCAGCCGCTCGTTTACCGCCTCCACGACTTCGTCTTTCAGCTCGCGCGCTTCGCGCCGACGCTTGCTCCTCTTTTTCGTTACGTTCAGCGTGTTGACCGGTATTTCCAACATCTCCGCATAATCGATGTTTTCACTCATAAACGTTCCTCCTCCGGTTTTTGTTGTATTTGTATTGTATGCGCCCTCTTCGCTTTTCAGAACACTTTTTTCAAATTTTCCGCGATTTGTTTGCACCTTTTCACGTTTTCCTGTATAATATAGATATTCACCATTTGCGAAGATCATTCCGCTTACGGAAAATTTACGCGCCAATGGATCGCAACGGGAGCATACCATGAAAATTTCCCAACTCTTTCAACAAAAAAAGGCAGTCTATTCCTTCGAGATCTTTCCGCCCAAACCGACGGCAGACCCTGCCGCCGTGCAAAGCACCATCGAGGAGCTTTCTTCCCTCCGCCCCGATTATATTTCGGTCACGTGCAGCGCGGGCGGATCGGGAAACGCAAGGACGGGCGAGATCGCACAGCTGGTCAAACGCTGCGGCGTTGAACCGCTGGCACACGTAACCTGCATCAATTCCGATCGCTCTGCCGTGCGCAATACGCTGAACGCCCTGCAGGCGTTGGGCGTGGAGAACGTGCTCGCCCTGCGCGGCGACCGCCAGGAGGGCGTGCCGGAAAGCAAAGACTTCGCCCACGCCGAAGATCTGGTTCGGTTTATCCGCGAACAGGGCTATCCCTTCGATATCGCCGGCGCGTGCTACCCCGAATGCCACCCGGAATGCGCCGACTTGCTCACCGATATCCGCAACCTCAAGCGAAAAGTCGACGCGGGCGTCTCGCATTTGAACACGCAGCTGTTCTTCGACAACGAGGACTTCTTCCGCTTCCGCGATATGCTCTCGCTCGCCGGCATCGACGTGCCCGTACAGGCGGGAATCATGCCGCTGGTCAAAAAGGGACACGTCGACCGCATCATCTCCCTCTCCGGCGCAAAGATCCCGGCTAAAATTTCACGCATGATCTCGCGCTTCTACGACAAACCCGATTCGCTCATGGAAGCGGGCATCGCGTACGCCACCGACCAGATCGTCGATCTGTTGTCCGCCGGCGTGCGCGGCGTACACGTCTACGTCATGAACAACCCGCTCGTCGCCCGCCGGATCAGCGAAAACGTCGGCAGTATCCTCGCAGAAATCAACGCCGAGCCCGACAACCTTTGATCGGACTCCCCGCCCCGCCGCCCGCAAAGCGCGGGCGCACAGGATCGGCAACCGCGCCGCCCTTGCGGGCGCGCCTCTCAAAAAACGGAGTGACGCTATGGACTTTCGAACCTTTCTTCAAAAAAATATCGTTGTCTTTGACGGCGCATTCGGCACGCTTTTGCAAAAAAAAGCGCCGCACGCAGGCACGATCCCCGAACAACTCAACCTTGAAAAC
>CALVYJ010000034.1 GCA_944372075.1 uncultured Clostridia bacterium
AAATATTGTAGCGCTCTTAAATTTCTTTAGTTGTGCAGCTATCTCTTTTAACGTCAAGGTTCTTTCTCCGTCAATCGTCTTGCTTTTTCCCAAAAAATATCGGAAAAGGGGCTAATTATTTTGCCCCTCGTCTTTGTGAATTTCTTTAATAATCCGATCGATTTTATCGCCGTATTCCATCGTATCATCCCGCAAAAAATGCAATTCCGGTACGGTGCGCATTTGCATCATGTGCGCAAGCTCGTAGCGGATAAATCCCGCATGCTCGCAGATGGCCGCAAACGTCGCATCCGCTTCCTGCGCATCCTTCCCCAACACACTCACGTAGATCTTTGCGTTTTTCAGATCCGGCGATACGTCTGCCTTCGTAATGCTGACAATGCCGCGTATCCGATCCGTCTTATATTTTAATTTCATGGAAATGACTTCGTATACTGCTTTTTGATACTCCGCTGATAACCTCTCGGCCCGCAATGATTTCATCTTCCGACACCTCCACTTTGCTTTTTACGGTTGCAGACTATAGCGCCTTACTATTATGCGGGAATTTCTTCCGTTATATAACATTCAATGACGTCTCCGACTTTAATCCCGTCAAAGCCCTCGATGCTGACGCCGCACTCAAACCCGCCGGACACCTCTTTTACGTCATCCTTAAAGCGCTTCAGCTGCCGCACAGCTCCTTCGACGATCATAACGTCGTCACGATATATACGCAATTTCCCGCTGCGCACAAGTTTGCCCTCGGTTACATAACATCCGGCAACCATGCCGATTCCCGTGATCTTGAACGTCTGCAATACGTCGCACTTGCCGGTCATGATTTCCCTGTACTTCGGCGCCAGCATGCCTTTCAATGCCGCTTGAATATCGTCCAACAATTCATAGATGATCCGATACGAACGAACATCTACCTTGCTCCGTTCCGCCAATGCCTTTGCCTTCGTGTCCGGCCGCACGTTAAATCCTACGATAATTGCGTTGGACGAATCCGCCAACATTACGTCGGATTCGGTGATCGCGCCCGCTCCGCTATGCAAAATATTGACGCGCACTTCATCGTTCGACAGCTTTAACAGCGACTGCTTCACCGCTTCAACCGAGCCCTGCACGTCGCCTTTTACAATGATGTTCAGCGCCTTGATCTTGCCTTCGGCAATTTTGCCGAAAACATCGTCCAGCGTAACGCGCGTCTGCGATTTCAACATGGAATCGCTCTCTTTCCGCTTCCGCTCATCTTGAATTTGCTTCATCAATTTATCTTGCTCGACGGCAATGATCGAATCTCCGGCATTGGGCACTTCTTCCAGACCTAATATCGAAACTGCCATCGACGGCCCTGCCGCCTTTACAGCCCTGCCCTTGTCGTCAATCATTGCACGCACACGGCCTGTCGTCGTACCCGATATGATGTTATCGCCGGTATGCAGCGTTCCGTTCTGGATCAAGACAGACGCAACCGGCCCTTTGCCCTTATCCAGTTTCGCCTCTATGATCGTACCGCGCGCCATCTGCTCCGGATTCGCTTTCAACTCCTTAACTTCCGCAACAAGATTGATCGCATCCAGTAATTCGTCGATACCCGCCCCCGTTTTTGCTGAAACGGGTACGACAATCGCATCGCCGCCCCACTCTTCCGGAACAAGACCGTTATTCGTCAACCCCTGTTTTGCCCGATCCAAATTCGCTTCCGGCTTATCCATTTTATTGACCGCTACAATGATCGGAACATCCGCAGCCTTTGCATGGTTGATCGCTTCGACCGTCTGCGGCATGATACCGTCGTCCGCAGCGACAACCAATACTACGATATCCGTAACCGACGCGCCACGCGCTCGCATTGCCGTAAACGCTTCGTGACCAGGCGTATCCAAAAACGTGATCGTCTTTCCCTTGACCGTTACGGAATAGGCCCCGATATGCTGCGTGATGCCGCCTGCCTCTCCCGCCGTCACATTCGTACTCCGTATCTTATCCAACAGCGAAGTCTTACCATGGTCGACGTGTCCCATTACCGTCACCACCGGCGGACGCGTTACCGCACCGTCGCTCCCCGCAACCTCGGCATTGTAAATCTCGTCCAATGCCTCTTCCGCTGTCTTTTCCGGCTTATACTCCAATTCGATGCCCAAATCGTTGGCAATGTAAGCCGCCGTATCATAATCGAGCGAATCGTTGATCGTCTTGGCGATCCCTTCCTTAAACAAACGCTTTGTGATCTCAACCGCCGTAATCCCCAACTTCTCGCTCAATACTTTCAACGGGATGTTTTCCGTCGTCACTACGGCATGCTCGATTTTAATTGTTTGAACGGCCTGCTGCTTTTGCTTTTTCACTCGCAATTTTCTGTATCCGCTCTTATCCTCATCAAAATCGGATACCGAAACTTGCTGTTTGATCAGCGCGCGCTTGCTGACCGTTTTCTTTTGCTCAACGTACGGTTTTTCATACGAGGTCTTTTTCTTCGCCGTCGCCCCGAAATTTTTCGCAGGCACTACCGGCGGCACAACCGCCGCACTGCTTTGCCTGTTTGCCATCGGGCGAGCACCGCCAGGCGTACGGTTTTGCATCGGCGGTCTGCCGCCGCTATACGGCGCTTTATTGCCGACCCCGCCCGGCATAGGTCTTTGATCTCGGTAACCGGGACGCTGCGCCGATTGCCCTTGCCCCGCATTGACAGGTCTTTGCTGCGACGATTGAACAGGACGCGCTGCCTGCGTCTGCGGCGAAGCTGCATTGCGATCGCGCGGCGGGCGTTCCGTAGGGGCGGGAACATACGTGCGCGCATTGCGACGATCCGCATATTGCGTGCGAATTACCTGTTCTTCGACACCGCCTCGCTTCTGTGTACGCACTTCCGGAGAACGCATCGAAGGACGAGCTTCTGGCTTTGAAGCGATTTCCTTCTTTTCTTGCTCTTCTTGTGCTTTAGGCTCAACTTTTACCGGCGCCTCCGCTTTTTCGGAAACCTCCGCCGCTTTTGCCGGAAGTTCTTCCGCAACAACCGCCTTTTGTGCCGGTACTTCGGTCTCCGGTTGTTCCTTTTGCACGGATGCAGTTTTTGCCTCCGCCGTCTTCGGCTGCTTCATGGCGGCCTTTTTCTCTTCTTTTACAGTCGGCTCCGATTCCGCAATCGGCTCCGCCTTGATCGCCTCTTTCTTCGTCAAAACGACTTCCGGCACGTCTTCCTTTTGCGGCTCAACCGAAACCGCCTCGGGCTCCGCCTGCTTTTCAGGCGCTTCCGATGCAGATGCTTCCGCCTTTGCGCTTTCTTCCTGAACACGAACTCGGGCTGCATTTTCAATATCCGATAGCTTGCGCAAAATATCGCCGACTTTCTTCTCCGTCCCTTGAACATCTTTCAGCAGCGATCCGATCCCTTCTGCCCCCAAAAGGGAATTGATCTTTTCAATATTTGCGTAATTCTTTTTTGCTTCTGCCATTTTGCTAAACGTTGCCTCCCGAATAAATTCTGTATTCTTCATCTGCCGATGCCACGATCGCCTTCGCCAGGTTTTCGTCACGCACAGCCGCCAATTTGCAGTTGGGTTTGCCTATTATTTCTTCTAAAGTCTTCCCTTCCGTAAGAAAGATCGGACATCCAAATTTTACACTGAGCTTTCGCGCACTCTTTTTTGCATTTTCTGACGCCGTTGCGCACAACAGCAATAAATAAATTTTGCCGCGTTGAATCTCGATTGCATTAAACCCGCAGGTAAGTTTACCCGCTTTCATGCAAAGACCTATATAGCCTTCCGCTTTACTTCTCTGCAAAGAATGCCTCCTCGATCGCCTCATAGACTGTCAGAGGAATTTCCGCAGAAAACGTCTTGTTCAGCAACCTGGCTTTTTTCAGCTTTTTTATGCAATCCGGATTGTTGCAAATATACGCGCCGCGACCTGCCGCTTTTCCCGTAAAATCTAAATACGCATCGCCATCTTTCGGCTTTACAATCCGCAGCATCTCTTTCTTGGGCTTCATTTCATGACAGGCTATGCACATGCGCATCGGTATTTTTTTTACTTTCACGAAAACTCACCTCGCAATTTCCCTACCGGCTCCGCTGCTTACGCCTCCGTCGCAGAATGATCTTCCGCACCGGCCTCTTCCATGCGATTCAATTCTTCCATCTTCGCAGCCGCGCTCTCGCTCTTGACATCGATCTTCCATCCCGTCAGTCTGGCTGCCAATCGAGCGTTTTGTCCGTCCCTGCCGATCGCCAACGACAACTTGTCGTCCGGAACGACGGCAATCGCCGCCTTTTCATCCGTTTGCGTTACCGATATCACTTTTGCCGGCGATAGAGCTTTTGCTATAAACTCCAGAGGATTTTCGCTCCATTGAATGATATCTACCTTCTCCCCGCCAAGTTCCGCAACGACGGCGTTTACGCGCGCGCCTTTGTTCCCGACGCACGCCCCGACCGCATCCACCTGCGGATCTTCGCTGTATATCGCCATTTTCGTGCGCTGCCCGGCTTCCCGCGAGATGGACTTCACGATCACCGTTCCCGCTTTTATTTCCGGCACTTCGTTCTCAAACAACCGCTTTACCAATCCTGCCGACGTGCGCGAAACCAGCACTTGCGCTCCTTTTCCGCTGTTTTTTATGTTCTTGACATATACTTTGATTCGATCGTTGACTTCATACCGCTCGCCGGGTACCTGATCCTGCGGCAACATCACGCCCTCGATTTGCCCTTTACCCAGCTCGACATAGACGTTCTTTGCATCGACTTTCCGCACGACACAACTCATCAATTCGTCTTTTTTGTCCGAAAACTCGTTCAGCGTATTGTCTCTCTCGGTTTCATGCAATTTCTGTAATATGACTTGACGCGCCGTCTGTGCGGCAATCCTGCCGAAATCCTTCGGAACAAACTCCTCATATACCGTATCGCCGAGTTTATAACTCTTCTTCAACAACTGCGCATCCGGAAGCGAAATTTCCCTTTCACGATCCGTTACTTCCTCTACAACCGTGCGAACTGTATAATATTTCACGCTGTTCTTCTCCGGATTAATGCGAATATCGACTTCTCCTGCACCGCCTTCATATTGCTTTTTATACGCGGAAATCAGCGCAGTACGGAGCGCCTCAATAAATACTTCGCTCCTGATCCCCTTTTCCGTCTCCAAATCAGCCAACGCTTCAAAAAAATCCTTGCTAATCATTGCATTCTCCTCAATTATTCGTTTTGATCGGTTTGCAAGTTCAATCGAAATCGATCGCCTGCGACATCTTGACAATTTGCGTCAAATTCAACTTAAATACTTCGCCGCCCTTCTCTACCGTTACGTTGCCCGCAACGCCGTTATACTCCAACAGAATCGCTTCGAAAAACTTTTCGCCGCGATACGGCGCATACAGTTTTATCTCCACTTTCTTCCCGATGTTTCTTTGATAGTCTCTGTCCTTTTTGAAGGGGCGATCCAATCCCGGACTGCTTACGTTGAGCGTGTATGGCATTCCGTACGTAGGATCCAGCTCATCCAGCAGCGGATCCAATCCGTTGTGAAACGCTTCACAGGTATCCAAATCGATCCCTCCCTCTTTTTCGGTATCCAGATACACCGTTAAAGACGGATTCTTCCCCTGCTTGAACACAATTTCATAAATCGAAACGCCCAGTTGCTGCGCCAAAGGTTCCGCTATTGCTTGAATTTCTTCCACACTTTTTACTTTCATTTTTTCGCTCCCCGCACCTGCGCACGCCCGCACATAAAAAGATTTGAGAGCGGATACCCACTCTCAATCTTCACGCTACTACTATTCAGTATCTGAATTATACCACTTTTTTACGCTTTTGGCAAGCATTTTTTCGCCTTTATCAGCTCAATAAAGATTTTTGCCGTCGTCAATGCGTCCGACCAAGCTCTATGATGGTTAAATACGATGCCGTAATGATCCGCCAGCGTGTTTAATTTGTAATTCGGCAAAAAAAGCATGCTCTGTGCGATCGACATCGTATCGTACGTCGGATGCTCGAATTCATACTCCTCCCGTTCCGCATAATACCGCGCAAATTTATAATCAAACTGCACGTTATGCCCGACCAAACTGCATCCGTCGCAGAACTTTACGAAATCCCCGATCACCTCTCCGATCTTCGGCGCATCTTTTAACATCTCATCGGTTATACCCGTCAGCTTCACGATCTTTTCGTCCAGTTTTCTTTCCGGATTGACCAACGTGGTAAATTTCTCTTTGATTTGACCGTCTATTATCTTTACCGCTCCGATTTCCGTAATCGCATCCATCTTTCCGCCGGTAGGACTGTTTACCAATCCCGTCGTTTCTAAATCGAACACGACAAACGCCTGCTCCTTCAATACCGACGGCAAACCGCTCTGGTCAAACAAATTCATCTGACTGTAATCGATCAGCTCCTCCGGCTTCACCGCGGTATAATGCATCGGAACGGCTTTCCCTTCCCGCTTTTCCGGAACAAATCCTTCCGGCGCTTGCCCCAGATTGATGTATCGACAGGTAAAACTCAATCGCTCGCCGAACAATTCGTTTTCACCCGTGCAGACAATGCTGTCTCCCTCTTTGATCGCACGGATCTTTTCCTCCGTCTTTTTCCGAATAAAATACGAAAACGTCATTGCCCCCGTTCCGTCGTTTATCGTAAACCGTAAATAGGGCTTTCCGTCCTTTATCTGCTTGCCGCTTTCATCCGTCTTCGGCTTCGTTTGCCGCTCCTGTATATACGTCACCGTCCCGCAGATCGTTAGCGATTCGCTCGTAAAATCACAATCGGCAATATACGTGGCATTCTTGGGTACATTGGGTTCGTCGATCGACTGAAATCCGTCCACTAAAAACGTTCGCGCCGGCCGATAATCAAATTGCTCCTCCGCTTCCTCTTCCAGCGCCGCCTCGTCCGACTCCTTTTCTTTGTCTACGAGTTTTCCGGTAAACGTACCGCAAAAATTGCGCTCAAGCATCGCCGAAACGGCCGGCAACAACCGCTCGTTTTTTTCAAAAAAACCTCGCTCCGCGGCGTCGACGCCAAACGAAAATTCATACGGCGAACCCGGATTGACTTCAATATCCGCCTCCCCTATGCAAGCCGCCGCCGCGCGATGACTCCTCTGCAGATATTCCAAAATTTTCCTTCGCACCAACTGCGGATCCGCCACCAGTTTGTGAATCTTCAACGCTCCGCACATTCCCGCAGGCGTGGCTTTTTCTATGAGCGCTTTTGCGTTCCGCTCATCTTCTTCGCTATACGCCGAGTCGGTGACGATTTCAAACAAACAAAGACCTGTCGCTCGCTCCACCTCAATTTTATGCAGAATCGCACGCTGCAATCCCGCACTTTTTCGCAGTTCTGACGTAAATTCCGTTTGATTCATACCTCTTGTCCCTTTTCTCGCAACATCGCATCCAGTTCTTTGATAAATTCACGCTCGGCATCCTCCGCCGCTACCGTGCGTTCGGCCTCTCCTTTCCGAAAAATTACGCATTTATCTTTTCCGCCCGCAATCCCGAGGTCGCAGTCCTTCGCTTCTCCCGGCCCGTTGACGACGCACCCCATCACCGCCACCTTCAATCGCTTACGGATGGAAAAGACATGATCTTCTACCGTTTGCGCCAAACGCATACTGTTCCATTCACACCGCCCGCAAGTCGGACACGAGATCACCTCTACATAATTTTTTCGAAGATCGCATGCGCGTAAAATCCGCTCGGCGGCATATACTTCCTCTACCGGATCGTCGGTCAGCGAAACTCGAAGCGTGTCTCCTATACCGTCCAACAACAGCGAGCCGATCCCCACGCTGCTCTTGACGATCCCGTTCTCTTTTGTTCCGGCTTCCGTTACCCCGACGTGAAGCGGATACTCCGTCTGCTTGTGCAGCAAACGATACGCTTCTACCGTCAAAGGCACGGACGACGCTTTCACGGAAATCACGATCTCGTGTACGCCGAATTTTTCCAGTATCCCGACATTGTGCAGCGCGCTTTCAACCAGCGATCTCGCGCTCTTTCCGTATTGCTCCAAATAACTTTTTTCTATGCTCCCGGTATTTGACCCAACTCGTACCGGAATTTTATGCGCTCGAACACAATCCGCCACCCGACGGATATCCGCTTCTCCGCCAATGTTGCCCGGATTGATCCGTATTTTGTTCGCTCCGCTTTCTATCGCCAGAATCGCAAGTTTCGACGAAAAATGAATGTCCGCAACGATCGGCAACGGCGATTTCGCACGTATCTCCCGGATCGCCCTTGCATCCGATTCATTGCGCACTGCCACACGTACAAGCTCGCAGCCTGCTTCATACAGTCGCATGATCTGTGTAAGCGTTTGCGAAACGTTTTCCGTCGAAGTCGTCGTCATCGACTGAATGCGAACATCCGCCCCGCCGCCCAGCGCCAGATTTCCTATATAAACTTGTCTGCTCATAGTTCCTCCGCTACTTCCATGCGAAAAAGAAGCCCTATTGCTCGGGCTTCTGTTCGGTATTTTTTTTCTTGTTTTCACTCATCAGCGTTTCCAATTCTTGCATGAACGACGATATATCCGTAAACTGCCGATATACCGACGCATACCGCACATACGCCACTTCGTCAATTTCTTTCAAACCGTTCATGACCATTTCTCCGAGTCGCTTGGAGGTGATCTCCTGCTCCAAAGAATTGTACACTTGCTTTTTTATGTCTTCCACCAGACGATCGATCTTCGACATCGATACCGGCCGCTTCTCGCATGCCTTGATTATCCCGTTCTTCAATTTGTTCGGGTCAAAAGACTGTCTGTTCCCTCCGTTCTTGACAACCAAAACCGGCGTCGTTTCAATCGTTTCGTACGTCGTGAACCTTCTGCCACACTGAATGCATTCCCGGCGGCGGCGGATCGTTCTTCCCTCATCGGTAGATCGGCTGTCAATCACCTTGCTTTCAAGGCAGCCGCAATACATACATTTCATACTTGACACTCCTATACAATCTCTTGTATTTCTATTCTAGTATACCACAAAATCCTGCGCCTGTAAAGCATTTGCACAATCTTCTGCCCGCGTGATTCCATTTTATCCCTGTTCGCCGCTTTTTCGCTTCGCTCTTTGTCACATTTCTCCCACAACTCAACGCGCGACCTTCCGCCGCCCAATTCTTGCGAGAGATGGTCGCGCCGCCTTCGTTTCCAAAAGGTCGACCGTCTCAAGACGGCCGACCTTTTTCCAAACTATAAAATTTTCCAAACTATAAAAAATCATTAAACGGTTTTTGACGGGATAATTTGACGATCTGTATAAAATCGACATGTGTGCGTCGTTTTTCGCCGCAAATACCGCGCCGAACTATGCGAGGTAATTATTCAACGCCGCGACCAGAGCGTGGATCGACGACTGAATTATATCCTCGTCTACTCCCGCTCCCCAATAGGTTTTGCCGTCCTTCTCCAGCCCGACAAAGGATAATGCCTTGGAATCCGATTTCTCGCTCATAGCGTGCTGTTCATACGTGGTAAGGACAAAATCCGCTTCAAAATGTTTCTTCAACGCATTCGTCACCGCATCCAAGCGCCCGTTCCCGTTAGCTTTAACTTCCTGTCGCCTTCCGTTCCGCTCTACCGTTACGATCGCCGTGATCCCCTCCGGAATTTGACGGAAATGACATTCCGGTATATCAAATACGCGGCGATTCTCCACAAACTCTTGCAAAAATATGCGATAGACTTCCGCAGGTTTTAACTCTTTATGCGTACGATCGGATACGCCCTTTGCCGCATACCCCATCGCCTCTTTGAACTTCGCCGGAAGATTCAGTCCGTAATTCTCCTGCAACACATATCCGACTCCGCCTTTCCCCGATTGACTGTTGATCCGAATTACGTCCGTTTGATACTCTCTGCCTACATCTTGCGGATCAATCGGCAAATACGGAACGTTCCAATTCGATACGCGATGCTCCTTGCGCCATTGCATCCCCTTGGCGATCGCGTCCTGATGCGATCCGGAAAAAGCCGCAAAGACCAATGATCCGGCATACGGCTGCCGCGGCGAAACTTCCATTTTCGTATATTCCGTATAGTTTGCACAAATCGTCGGCATACAGGAAAAATCCAACTTCGGATCGACTCCCTGCGAATACATATTCATGGCGATGGATACGATGTCGGCATTCCCCGTTCTCTCACCGTTCCCGAACAATGTACCCTCCACTCTGTCTGCGCCCGCCAGCAGTCCCATCTCCGATGCCGCGACCGCACAGCCTCGATCGTTATGCGGATGCAAACTCAAAACAACATTGTCCCGATAATGCAGATTTTTCGAAATATATTCCACCTGCTGCGCGAACACGTGCGGCATGGCATTTTCAACGGTAGCGGGTATGTTGATCACCGCCTTCCGCTCGGAAGTCGGCTGCCATACATCCAGCACCGCATTGCACACTTCCAACGCATATTCCGGCTCCGTTCCCGTAAACGATTCCGGACTATACTCAAACCGATACTTTGCGCCCGCCTCTTCCGTTAACTTTTTCAGGAGCATCGCGCCCTCGATCGCTATCTGTTTGATCTGCTCTCTATCTTTTCGGAATACCTGCTCGCGCTGGGCAACGGACGTAGAATTGTACACATGCACGATCACGTTTTTCGCCCCTCGGATCGCATCGAACGTTTTGCGAATGATATGCTCCCGCGCCTGCGTCAAAACTTGCACGGTCACATCGTCCGGTATAAGTTCATTGTCGATCAGCGTGCGTAAAAATGTGTATTCCGTGTCGCTCGCCGCCGGAAAACCGACCTCGATCTCTTTGAATCCTATCTTGAGGAGCAATTTGAAAAATTCCACCTTTTGCTGCAAAGACATCGGCTCGATCAATGCCTGATTGCCATCCCGCAAATCGACACTGCACCAGATCGGCGCCCGTTCAACCGCATCCTTGTTCGCCCAATCCATACACCGTACCGGCGGCATCATATATTGCTTCGTATATTTTTCGTAATTCTTCATGTCGTCTCCTCCCTTTTTAAAGATTAAAAACCCGTTTTCGTCTCTATTGAAAAGACGAAAACGGGTTTCGCGGTACCACTTTCCTTCATGCTCTCGCATGCACTTTGCAGAATACTTGCCTTTTGACGCATATCCTTCTCTTTTAACGGCGAGCACCCGTTCTGCGCCTACTCTTGCGTTCAGCCAGACCGCTCCGCGGCGAGTTCGTTTGACTGCTTCGATCGGCTCTCACCTGCCGCCGACTCTCTGCATCCCGCCCGTCAAACTACTTTTCCGTTTCATCGCGTTTTTCGATTATTTGCTAGAGTATAACACATTCACAGCATTTTGTAAAGCGTTTTTTCCCATTTCTTCATCGGAATACAATTCGCACCCCATTTTCGCAATCGCTCTGTTATTTATACGAAGATTTGCCGCCGATTATGCCGCCATTGGCAAAACACTCGAATCCACGCGTTCCATATTTTGATCCAACACCGAGAAATCCACCGTCTGCCCGCAGCTCACGTGCGTGACGTTAAAATGCGCCGTGATCAAAGAAACCAACGTCAACGTTCCATCCAACACGGTCAGATCGTATGAACCGTCTCCTCTCGCTTGTCTGGTGATCGCCAGATTCAATTCCCCCAGCGAAGAATTGCCAAGAATCGCACCGAGATCTGCGCCAACCGTATACGTCTGCGTCGAATCACTGAATTGATACGAACCGATCATCTCCCCGACGTCAGCCGTATCGGATACTTCGCCGCCTTCGTCGCTCGTTTGACCATTGATATAACTCTTGAATTTTTCACTGAAATTGAGCGCAAAAAAGATCTGATTCATGGCATCGGCACCGAACTCCGCTACCGTCATCTTCCTGTATTCGTATTTCGGACTGATCGAATTGAATTTACTTCCAAAAATTTCTTTTCCGTTCCACTCCGACGTGCGCACCCTCGTCATGTAAATCATCCCGTCTTTGAACGTTATATCCGTCTCCGTGTTTCCGTCAACAATACATTTCGTTCCAAAAAGCAACAGTCCTGCTACGTTCGAATATTCATTTACCCGTAAATTCGCATTCAGATATATTCTGCCGTCTTTTTCGACGCCTATGCGCAAATCAACGTTTATTTTGAAATCCAGATCGAATAGGTTTAAGACGGACATTTCAATGAAGCCTTGCAATTGATACCCCGTATCACGATATTCATACGCTTGCAACAGATCGCCTAAAAGCTGCGCTATCGTCGAAATATCGATATAACCATCCGCCCCCGTCGGCGCCGTTATCTGTGCAGGCTCCTTCAGCGCCGCCAGCTTTACCGCCACGTCATCCGTCTCTATATTGATCCATAAGGCATCCATATCGTACGATACATTCGCCCCGCCGCTCGTCGCTTCGCCCTGAATTTGTCCGGCAACGTCTTTCGGAGTATATTCATCGATAATGCCTACAATCAATGCGCACCACGCTTCCGTATCCATCACTCCGAATAACGTGCTGTTTAGACTCTCCACATAGCCATCTAAAATCGACACAACAAAATTATAATAATATATGTCCTCTTGAATGCCGAGAATGGGCGCCAGCAACGGCAAGATCGTTTTCCCCGCAGCAAATAATGATGATACCGGCATCTTTACATTCAAAGGCGTGCCAACATCAAACCCTACACGGGAATAACTGATATAAACCTGCCCGATGATTTTCATATCCGAAGATAGACTATGTACTATTGTCAGTCGTATAAAATGTTTTCCGCTCGGCGCCGACTTTCCGCCTTCGTATATTTCAGCATTAAATTGCAAATTCATGATGCGATCCGCGCTGCCTGCCTCTTGATCCAAATGCAGAACCCCCTCTACATTGGCATATAGATCCGTCGAATCGTACTCAACCGCGATCGACAAATCTTGCGTTTGCGCAACTTCCGTATACGCATTTAAGAGGAACGTAAAGATGTTCGAGCAATATAAATCGCCGCTGAAGTCCGGAGTCGTAAAGGATTGTGCCGATTTTATATCCATCGATAAGTCATAAACTTTCGCTCCCGCCAACATAATCTCGCCCGCTCTTACATTCAGTATGTCCGCATCGACCCGAATTTCCAGTCCCTGCACCGCCGCACCTTCAAAAAATGCAGACAAATCGACGGCTACATCCAAAACGCCTTCTCTTGAAGCGGTCATTTTGATGCTCTGTAACAGACTGAACAAATCGATGCCATCCGAGCTAAACAACAACATCGGAGCCGCATACGCAGAGAGCTGATCGGCATTCGACGCATAGATCGAAGAAAATGTATCCATGATCGTGTTTAACTCATTTTCATTTGCGGTCATCGTATATCCGTTATAGGAAAATTGCAACGATCCGTCGCAATACCAAACGCGAAGAATGTGTGTGCCGTCGAGCAAAATCTGCGCATAGATCTGCAATCCGTCTCTATACCGTATCTCTCCCTGCAAGTCTATCTCTACTTCCAGAGCATCGATCTTAACGCGCCCGCTCATCTCAAACGCCAGTCCTTCGCCTTGCACCAGCCCGCTCACCGTGCGCGCCAGTTCCATCAGCTCCCGCAGCTCCGCATACCCAGTATCCGTCGGCGCTTCGATTCGTTCCGTGCTCCCGCCGACCGTCGCACGTATCCCGCTCGCGACGATCTCGATCTCGTTCTTGTTTAGATCGTATCTCCCTTCGATCACGCCCGGCTCGATCGGTAAATTTATTCCCAATCCCGCCATAAGCGCTTCGCCGTTTATCCGAACAACGATCCCTGCCTTTTCAAACTCTACGCTCTCCAGAATTTCGCGCACGTCCATGCCGCCCGTCTGACTCGGGATCGGCAGTCCGCTCATCTCCATTCCAAACAGTTCGCCCAGCTCCGCAAGGCTCGCCTGCAACTCCTCCTGCGTCGTCTTGATTTTGATCCCGCCTACGCTCAACCAAATCTTTGTTCCGACTTTCTTCAGCTCGATCGGTATGATCTGCCCCGCTCTCTCCAGCTCCAGCGCTCCGCCGATATTCAGCTCTTGACCCAGCTCCAGCACGATCTCGCCGCGTATCGTCATCCCGTTCGCTGCATATTCCACGGCTATTTTGAATCCGTTTTCTCCAAGACCTGCCGGCTCTTCTACCGTCAATGATCCCGTCCGAGACTCCGCTCTCACCGCCGCGCCGCTCAACTCGATCGTACCAAACTTCAATCGCTCCGCTTCCGCACGAATCGCTCCGCCTTCCGCTTTGACTCGCATTCCCGCAGCTTCCAGTCCGCTTATCACGCTCCCGAAATCGCCCTCGATCTCCAGCCATCCGTCGCTTCCGCTCCGCAAGCCCATACTTGCGATCAGCTCCATGAGTCCCTGCGCGTTCGGCTTCAGTCCCGCTATGCCTTCCACCTCGCCTTGTCCCATCAGCTTCGTCAAGTCCTCTTTCGTGATACGCAGACTCCAGCCTTCATACCGTACCCAGCCGGCCTCTCCGCTGTAATACAGTTCCAGCTCCCGATTTCCGTTCAGTTTGCATTGCGCATAGATCTGCAATCCGTCTCTATACCGTATCTCTCCCTGCAAGTCTATCTCTACTTCCAGAGCATCGATCTT
>CALVYJ010000035.1 GCA_944372075.1 uncultured Clostridia bacterium
ATCCAATACTTCCGCGATGTTTTTGCCCTTGTAGCGCACCTCCAGCGTCTCGCGATTGTATCGCTTACCGCCGCATACTTCGCACGGAACAAAAATATCCGGAAGAAAATGCATCTCGATCTTTATGATCCCGTCCCCGTAACAATGTTCACAGCGCCCTCCCGACACGTTAAAGGAAAACCGACCCGCTTTATATCCCCGCTCGCGGGCATCGGGCGTTGCCGCAAACAATTCCCGTATCATCGTGAATACGCCCGTATAGGTCGCAGGATTGCTCCTCGGCGTTCTGCCGATCGGCGATTGATCAATCGAAATGACTTTATCAAAATATTCCAGACCCTTGCAGCCGTCGCATTTACCCTGTACCAAACGCGCGCCGTTTAACTCGTTCGCCATGAACGGATAAATGATCTCGTTGACCAATGAGCTTTTCCCCGATCCGGAAACGCCGGTCACTGCCGTAATCAACCCCACCGGCACCGCTACGTCGATACCCTTGAGATTGTTTTGCCGACACCCGAACACTTCGAAAAAGCGTCCGTCCGGCACTTGCCGAACCGCCGGCACTTCGATCTTGCGCCGCCCCGCCAAATAATCTCCCGTGATCGATTCCGGCGTATTCATTATATCCTGCACGCTTCCGCACGCAACGACCTCTCCGCCATGGATCCCCGCTTTCGGCCCGATATCCACCAAATAATCGGCCGCACGCATCGTGTCTTCGTCGTGCTCGACAACGATCAACGTATTGCCGAGATCACGCAGACGCAACAGCGTATTTAACAGCTTTTCGTTGTCGCGCTGATGCAATCCTATGCTCGGTTCGTCCAAAATATACAGCACGCCCGTCAATCCGCTTCCGATCTGCGTCGCCAACCGTATGCGCTGCGATTCCCCGCCCGAAAGCGTTCCGGCACTGCGCGATAAATTCAGATACGCAAGCCCTACGTTCCTTAAAAAATTCAACCGCGCTTTGATTTCTTTCAATATCACGTCGGCAATTCGGTGTTCCGTATCCGTCAGCTCCAGGTTTTCAAAGAAATTATACAGATCCGTGATCGAATAGTCGCATAGCTCCGCAATGTTCTTTCCGCCCACCTGCACGCTCAACGCCTCTTTCTTTAACCGCTTCCCGCCGCATTCCGGACAGGGCAGCTGCGTGACATACTTTTCTATCTCCGCCTTTACCCCGTCGCTGTCCGTATTTTGATACCGCCGCGTCAGCGAATTCACAAAGCCCTCCCACTCTATTTGATAAGTGCCGTGAAAATTGTATCGATCATACTTCATGGCAATCTTTTCGCCGCGGGAACCATACATCAAAATGTCATATTGTTCCTTCGGAAGATCTTTGACCGGAACGTCGAGATCGATCCCGTAATGCTCCGCTACCGCCTCCACATACATATGGTTGACTTGCTTGCTTTCCAAAAAATATCCGCCGACGGCGATCGCGCCCTCGCGCAGCGATTTGTTCTTGTCCGGACAAATCAGCGCTTCGTCTACAACTTGCTTGAACCCTAACCCCGTACATTCCGGACATGCCCCGTACGGCGTGTTAAAGGAAAACAGCCTCGGTTCGATTTCTTCGATGCTGACCCCGCAATCGGGACAGGCATATTTTACAGAATACAGATCTTCCTTGTCCTGACTGTCAATCACGACCAATCCGTCTGCCAGGCGCAACGCGCTTTCCAAACTGTCCGTCAGCCGCTTTTGAATGCCATCTTTGACCACCAAACGGTCTACGACCACGCTGATCGTATGCTTGATATTCTTATCCAGCCGAATATCTTCCTGCAAATCATAGACGATCCCATCGATTTTGACGCGCCCGAATCCGCTCTTGCGATAGGACTCCAGGTTCTTCGTATACTCCCCCTTCCTTCCGCGAACAACGGGAGCATTGATCAGAATTTTACTGCCCTGCGGCATCGCCATCACTTTGTCCGCTATCTCGTCTACCGTTTGCCGCCGAATCTCCCTGCCGCATTTCGGACAATGCGGTATCCCGATCCGCGCAAAGAGCAGACGCATATAATCGTAAATTTCCGTGACCGTTCCAACCGTCGAACGCGGATTGTGCGACGTCGTTTTTTGATCGATGGATATTGCAGGCGATAACCCTTCAATAAACTCTACGTCCGGTTTTTCCATCTGCCCTAAAAATTGCCTGGCATAGGAAGATAAACTCTCGACATACCGCCTCTGCCCTTCCGCAAAAATCGTATCGAACGCAAGCGTAGATTTCCCGCTTCCGGATAACCCCGTAAATACCGTGAGCGTATTCCGCGGTATGTGCACGTCGATGTTTTTTAAGTTGTTCTCTTTTGCACCTTTGACAAATATTTCGTCTTTCATACTTTTCCTGTCCTTCCGTCCCGTCTTTCTTCCGCCGATCTGCACGCCCTTTCCCTATTTTTGCCGCCTCGTTCAGCGTTTATACAGCCGTTTTTTCAGTATATTGATAGTATCTCGAATTTCAATCGCCTTTTCAAAATCCAACTGGTTTGACGCCACCTTCATCAGCGCCTTCAGCTTTTCGATTTCATCCGGTATGTCCTCCGGACGAATCTTATCCGCACTCACCGGCTGCTGCTTTTTCGTGATGTTCAACGTGCTTTTGATTTCTTTTATGATCGTCTTGGGAACGATCCCGTGCTCGCGATTGTACGCTTCTTGCATCGCTCTTCTGCGATTGGTTTCATCGATCGCACGCTTCATGCTCCCCGTAATCGTGTCGGCATACATGATCACTCGTCCCTCTACGTTTCGCGCCGCTCGGCCGATCGTCTGAATCAATGCCGTGTCGCTGCGCAAAAAGCCCTCTTTATCCGCATCTAAAATCGCTACAAGTTGTACCTCCGGCATATCCAACCCCTCTCGCAACAGGTTGATCCCGCAAAGTACGTCAAACTCGCCGCTTCGCAATCCATTGACAATATCGATTCGCTCCAGCGTATCTATATCGCTGTGCATATATCGAACCTTTATTCCGCTCTCTTTCAAAAAATCCGTCAAACTTTCCGCCATGCGCTTCGTTAGCGTCGTAATCAGCGTTCTGCCGCCCGATTCGCCAACGCGCTTGATCTCGCCCAGCAGATCGTCGATTTGCCCTTTTATGGGCCGCACTTCGATCTTCGGATCGACAAGCCCCGTCGGACGTATTATCTGCTCGACTACCTGCCCCGCCTGCCCAAGTTCATATTCCGCCGGCGTAGCCGATACACAGATCATTTGCGGCACCCGCGCGTCAAATTCCTCAAACGTCAGCGGACGATTATCGTACGCCGACCGCATGCGAAACCCGTAGTTGACCAGATTCGTCTTTCTCGACAGATCGCCGCGATACATCGCCCGAATTTGCGGTACGGTCATGTGGCTTTCATCTATAAAGACCAGAAAATTGTCCGGAAAATAATCCAGCAGCGTGAACGACGGCTCTCCGGGTTTTCGTCCGTCAAAATATCGACTGTAATTCTCTACCCCGCTGCAATATCCAACCTCTTTCATCATTTCCAGATCGTATCGCGTGCGCTGCTCCAGTCGCTGCGCTTCCAATAACTTTCCGTCGTTGCGAAACGCCCGCACTTCATCCTCTAAATCGCGCTCGATCGCCGCAAGCGCCGCACTCATCTTCGTGCTGCCTACCGCATAGTGACTCGCCGGAAATATGCAGATGTGCTTCAGATCTGCCGTGATCTTTCCCGTGACAACTTCCTCTTCGCTCAGACGATCGATCTCATCGCCGAAAAATTCTACCCGTATCGCAATTTCCGAATTCCCGGCAGGAAAGATCTCTACAATATCTCCCCGTACCCGAAAGGACGACCGCGTAAAATCAATATCCTTGCGCTCGTATTGCAATTCGATCAAACGACGCAATAACTCGTCGCGCGACAACCGGTCTCCCGGCCGCATCGAGATCGCCAAATCAAAATATTCTTCCGGCGCTCCCAAACCGTAAATGCACGATACCGACGCCACAACCAACGTGTCCGATCGCTCCCCCAAACTTGCCGTCGCACTGTTGCGCAATTTATCGATTTCATCGTTTACCGACATGTCCTTCTCTATATACGTATCCGTGCTCGGTATATAGCTTTCCGGTTGATAATAGTCGTAATACGATACAAAATACTCGACTCGATTGTGCGGAAAAAATTCGCGAAATTCATTGCATAACTGCGCCGCCAGCGTCTTGTTGTGCGCGATGACCAGCGTGGGTCGGTTTATGTTTCGAATAACATTCGCCATCGTAAACGTCTTTCCGCTTCCCGTCACCCCCACCAAAACTTGCGTGCGGATCCCGTCTCGTACGCCTTCCGTCAGCTTCTCGATCGCTTGCGGCTGATCTCCCGTCGGTTGATATGCCGACACCAGCTCAAATTCACGCATCCTCCTGCCTCCATACCCTTTCTCTTTCGCTTCCCTTTGATGTGAACATATGTTTTTATTATTCTAATATATTCGCTCGACGTTTGTCAAGGATTCCGCAAGGTTTCATGCCAAATCTTTCAACCCGATCCGCACCATCCTTTTTCGTTCAGAAAAATGCAATGCCCTCCAGGCATTGCATGGTCATGAAAAAATCAACTTCAACAAATATCCTACCAGAAATGTAATTACGGCACCGCCTACCGAAAGACCGATCTTGAAAGCTATCCCTCGCTTGAATTGCAATGCCATGCGCTTATATGCAATGCCGTTGGGATGCAGCGTGATCACGTACATCTTTTCGCCCTTACGATCGGATTCGATCAGGTCAAAATAATCGTCCAACTCCAACGATCGCAATATTTTTTCTACGCGCTCCGGCGTATACTTTCGCTTCGCCGGCAATATACTCATTATTTCCATCGGACTGACCAGACAGCTGTCTTTTCCGTCGCACATGTCATATACCGCGCGCATTACATCGTTTTCCTGTCTATTTAACATCGTTCCTTTCCTTGTTTATAACAAGATCAATAAAAATAGAAGTCCTACAATACCTCCGCCGATCAATCCGCCCAACAGCGCACAGAGAAACGTATATAAAATCTGATTGCGAAACGCTTTCTTTCCGCGGTATCGCTCCGCCCCGACCGTTTCATCGTACGTCCTCCCCTTGGGCAATGAACATACGCAGTACGTGCCCTTTTCCGCGTAGCGCATGTCGATATATCCCCGCTCCGCTAAATACCGCAACGCATTCGATACGCTCGTAGGATTCGCCGCCAATCGCACCGGCAACGCGGCGAGTATCTCTTCTCCCTCCAATACTTTATATGCGCCGTTCGTTTCCGCATTCACGACCGCCAGTACCGCAGACGTCAGCTTGTCCAGCATAGATACCTCTTTCTTGCCGCGTATTTTTACACCGCATTCCTTGTATGGTTTTTTTTCTATACTATTATACCATTGCATCCGTAATTTTGCAAATATTCCGTCGTTTTTTATACAAATTTTGAAATATGCTTTATTATTCTCCTTTTTTGTGGTAAAATAGTAAGAAAGTATATTTCGTTTGTTTGTTTTACCAGGGAGGCACCATGAATCTCTTAAGCCGCTTTTCCAATGCCGGTCGCTTTCGCGATTACAATGATTTTTATAATCATTTCCATCTCAATGTTCCGAAAAACTTTAATTTTGCCTACGACGTCGTCGACGAGTATGCTAAACTTGAACCGCACAAACGCGCTCTTGTCTGGTGCGACGATTACGGAAACGAACGCATCTTCAACTTTGCGGACTTAAAATTTTGGTCGGATAAAATCGCTAACTTTTACCTCTCTATGGGCATCGGCGAAGGCGATACCGTCATGGTCATCCTCCAACGCCGCTATGAGTATTGGACAACCTTGATGGCGTTGGCAAAAATCGGCGCAATCGCCATCCCGGCTACGCACATGCTGATGGAAAAAGATTTGGTCTATCGCATGGAAAAGGCAAACGTCAAAGCTGTGGTTTGCGTCGATGAGGATGAACTGTGCAACAACATCAGAAAAGCGGCCTCTAAAGTTCCCAGCATTGAATTTCTCGCCTGTTGTTCGCCGCGCGAAGGATTCCTCGATTACACCGCCCTCACGGAAAAACAAAGCGAAATTCTCGAATGCCCCTACAAAGACACGCGCTCTTCGCAAGATATTATACTCCTCTATTTTACCTCCGGAACGACCGGTATGCCCAAAATGGTCACGCTGAGCGAACGCTACACCCTAGGGCATATCATTACCGCCCGCTATTGGCTCAACTGCATGGACGACGGACTGCACTTTACGCTCGCCGAAACCGGATGGGCGAAAGCCAGTTGGGGTAAGCTGTTCGGTCAATGGCTCTGCGGCTCTGCCATTTTTGTCTACGACTTTCACGGCAAATTCGAACCCAACGATTTGCTGAATCACATTACAAAATACAAAATCACAACCTTCTGCGCGCCGCCTACCGTCTATCGCTTCATGATCAAAACGGATTTGAGCAAGTACGACTTGTCCTCCATAAAATATATGATGACCGCCGGCGAAGCCTTGAATCCGGAAATTTATCGCCAGATCCGCATGAAAACAGGACACCCCATTTACGAAGGTTTCGGCCAAACCGAGACAACCATCGTGTGCGGAACATTCTCCGAATATATGCAAATTCGCCCGGGCTCGATGGGAAAACCCTCCCCCCTGTATTACGTTCAGTTGCTCGACGATGAGGGAATGCCCGTCGAACAGGGCGCTACCGGCGAAATCTGCATTCGCTTGCGCGATCCGCAGGAAGGTATTTTTTCCGGTTACTACAAGGATAAAAATCTGACCAATACCGTCATGTATGACGGCTACTATCACCTCGGCGATTTAGCTTACTGCGACAGCGACGGATATTACTGGTTCGTCGGCAGAAAAGACGATATCATTAAAAGCTCCGGATACCGCATCGGCCCGTTTGAAGTCGAGAGCGCCCTCATGGAACATCCTGCCGTACTGGAATGCGCCATCACCGGCGTTCCGGATCCCGACGGGGTGCGCGGTCAGTTGGTTAAAGCGACCATCGTATTGGCCAAAGGTTACCATGCAAGCAACGAATTGATCAGCGAGCTGCAAAAGCACGTCAAAAAGACGACCGCTCCGTATAAGTATCCCCGCGTCATTGAATTCGTAGACGAGTTGCCCAAAACGATCAGCGGCAAAATACGCCGCGTTATCATTCGCGAACAGGACGAACGGAATTGATCCGAACGACAATCAACGCGCTTTTCCGCGTTCGTTTTTGATCTCGCACAGTGTTGCCAACATACAAAAAATTGCCGAAATTTCAATCGGTACCCCTTTCGTTTCGTTTTCCTGCTCATTTTGCTTTTTGGTTTGTTTTGCCTGTTTCGAATGCTTTTTAACATGCGGTATATCCGCCCATGCACGGCTGTCCGTGCAATTTTGTCATAAAAAGACGGCGCGAACGCGCCGTCTTTTCTCTTTACCGTTCCGTTGCGGTTTTTCTTCGGCAAATTATCGTGCGCTTACACGTTCCCGTTACAGCCGCAACCCCTACAAAGCGCGTATTGACGGCAATAATAGCACACGTCTCCGCACACACTCTCACCGCCGTGCCGCCCGAAACCCGAACAACTATTCGTAGAGTTTGTGCAGCATCCGCTCATTGCGCACATATTTTGATTGTAACTGCTTCCTTCCCAACAACCGCAGCGCGAAAGATTCCCCGCGCAGTTGCATCCGGAATTTACGCTTACACCGCTTTGCGACGCGCTTTCAGACCCCATACGTACGGCATTGCATCCGCAATTACCGAGTCCGTTTGCCGCATTATACTGTGCCAGGCAACCGCATCCCGTACGCACCGTTCCGTTTCCGCAGCGCGTATTCCAAGTACGGCTGCCGCAACAGCCTTCACCAAACAGCAATGAATAAAACAGACACATTGTCTTTTGCCCCCTCGTAAATATCGGAGTTTCCTCCACTTTTATTGTATGTGCCTGATGAAATTTTTGCTATTGCTACCGCTCTTCTTTTTGTATGTAAACGATCCACTCTTGATTTTGTTGATCTTCCCGCATTACCCGTCCGTACGCGCAACGCCTCTGTCTTCACATTACTTGAAAGCCGCCGCATGCAATTATTTGCATGCGGCGGCTTTCAAAAATCTATCCGATTGCTCCTGCCCGATATCTTACCCGTCAGGAAAGTTGCTCCACTTGATTGAGCCATAGAGAAGCGACCGCGTCCGACGGCATTCGCCAATCGCCGCGCGGCGATAATGTGACCGAACCGACTTTTACACCGTCCGGCATACAGGAACGCTTGAACTGCTGCGCAAAGAAGCGCCGGTAAAAATTCTTCAGCCACTTTTTCAACACGCCTTCGCTATACCGATCCGAAAACGCGGCTTTTGCCAAATAATATACTTTTGCGGGCGGGAATCCCCAACGAATCGCATAATACAGATAAAAATCATGCAACTCGTACGGCCCGACCAGTTCTTCCGTCTTTTGCGCAATTTTACCGTTTTCCGGCGGCAAGAGCTCCGGACTGATCTCCGTATTTAAGATATCCGTAAGCGACTTTTCCGCACCGCCGCCCAATCGGTTCGCTTCATGCGCAATCAAAAACTTCACGAGCGTTTTCGGAACACTCGCATTGACGCCATACATTGACATATGATCGCCGTTATATGTCGCCCATCCGAGCGCAAGCTCACTCAAATCTCCCGTTCCTATCACCAGCCCGTCCGTATCGTTCGCAATATCCATCAAAACGAGCGTCCGCATGCGCGCCTGCGCGTTTTCATACGCCGCATTGCGCACGCTTTCGTCATGACCGATATCCCGAAAATGCCCTCGCACCGCTTCGCCGATCGGTATCGTCCGCTCCGTTACGCCCAGTTCGCGCATCAGCGACATCGCATTTCTCTTCGTCTTTTCCGTTGTGCCGAAACAGGGCATCGTTATCGCCAAAATGTCCTTGCGCGGCTTACCCAACGCGTCAAACGCCCGAACCGTCACCAACAACGCTAACGCGCTGTCCAATCCGCCGGATATCCCGATAACCGCACTCTTTGCCGAAGTGTGCTCCAGCCTCTTTTTTAATCCGCTCGCCTGCATCGTTAAGATCTGCTCGGCACGATCAAACAACTCCCGTTCACCCTGCGGCACAAACGGATGCTTCAAAAATTTCCGCGTCAAGTTTTGCCAGCCGCTATCCGCCGAAAAAACAACCGATTCGTATCCGCAAATCGCCGACGTATCGTAAAATGTGTTGATACGGCGGCGTTCATATGCCAACTTTTCTACGTCGATCTCGCCGACCAACAACTCACGCCCCGAAAACGGCTGCGCTTCGTTGAGCAGTTCGCCGTTTTCACAGATCATGTTGTGACCGGCAAACACCAGGTCCGTCGTCGATTCACCCTCTCCGGCATCGGCATAGATATACCCGCTCACCGTCTTTGCCGATTGCGCCTTCACCAGCATGCGGCGATAATCAGCCTTCCCCGCCGTTTCATCGCTGGCCGAAAGATTTACAATCAAATTAGCGCCCATCAGCGCGTGTGACGCTGACGGCGGCGCCGGCACCCACAGATCTTCACACAGCTCCGCCGCTACCGTAAAATCTGCGTTTCGCGCCTCGCGCAATATCAGTTTGTTTCCGAACGGAACCGCATAACCGTCAAATTGTACGACTCGGTTCTCCCCTTTATAAGGTTGAAAATTTCTCTTTTCGTAAAATTCCGCATAATTGGGAAGATGACGCTTCGGAATCAACGCAATGACCCTGCCGCCGTTGACAGCCGCCGCACAATTGTACAGCACGCCGTCCATTTTGACCGGAACACCCACAAATACCAAAAGTTCTTTCCCTTCCGTTGCGGCGGCTATCGCCTTCAGCCCGTCTTCCGCACCGCGAAGCAGTACGTCCTGACCAAACAGATCGCCGCACGTATATCCGCATATACACAGCTCCGGAAATACCATCAATTCAACTTTCTCTTCCGCAGCGTGCGCGATACATGCCATGATCGCTTGCGCATTGCCCTGCGTATCCGCAACCTTTATGCGCGGCGTCGCCGCCGCCACTTTTACGAAACCGTAATTCATAAATTTTTATTCTTCCTCGCTCGGCGCATCCTCTTTCGCCGGCTTAAATGCCGCACGGATCTTCGCTTCGATCTCTTGCGATTTTTCCGGATTGCTCTTCAGCCATTCGCGCATACGCTCTCTGCCCTGCGCAACCTTCTCTCCTTCATAGGAAAACCAGGCGCCGCTCTTGCCGATAATTTCGCAGGCGCAACCCAAATCGATGATGCAGCCCTCCTGCGAAATACCCTCTCCGTACAGAATGTCAAATTCCGCCGTCTTAAACGGAGGCGCAAGCTTATTCTTGACAATCTTTGCCTTCGTCCGATTTCCCATAATCCCTTCGCTGTCTTTCAAAGCGTCCGCCTTGCGCACGTCGATGCGCACGCTCGCGTAAAACTTTAACGCCTTTCCGCCCGGCGTCGTTTCCGGGTTGCCGAACATTACGCCCACCTTTTCACGAAGTTGGTTGATAAAGATAACGCACGTGTGCGATTTATTGATAATTCCCGTCAATTTACGCAACGCCTGCGACATCAGCCGAGCTTGCAATCCGACGTGCGAATCCCCCATATCCCCTTCGATTTCCGCCTTCGGCGTCAGAGCCGCGACCGAATCGATTACGATCAGATCTACCGCGCCGCTGCGGACAAGAGAATCGGTTATATCCAACGCCTGCTCGCCCGTATCCGGCTGCGATACATACAGATTATCCAAATCTACGCCCAACTTTTTCGCATAGACCGGATCCAACGCATGCTCTGCATCTACAAACGCGGCAATTCCACCCATTTTCTGTATCTGCGCGATCGCGTGCAACGCTACCGTCGTCTTTCCGGAAGATTCCGGACCGAAAACTTCGATGATCCTGCCCCGCGGCAAGCCGCCGATCCCCAGCGCAATATCCAGCGAAAGACAACCCGTGGGTATCACTTCTATATCCGTGTTCCCTGCCGCTTCGCCCAGCTTCATGATCGCACCCTTTCCATAGTGCTTTTCAATTTGCGCAAGTACTTGATCCAACGCTTTGAGTTTTTCGTTATCCATGCAAAACCTCTCTGGTTATTTTTTTCTCGTTCGGCATCACTTGATCTGTTTGTACAACAAAAACATCGCTTGATTGATTGCCCGTTTGGTTATCTCTTCTCTCGTTCCCTTGAACATGTATTTATAGACGTAGATCGTTTCGCGACCGCCCGCCGCAATATAGCAAAGCCCTACCGGTTTTTCCGTTTGATCCGATCCCGGCCCGGCTATCCCGGTCGTGGCGACCGCCAACGTACATTTCCCCGTTGCCAACAGCCCCGCCGCCATCTCATATGCCGTTTCATCCGATACCGCGCCCTGCTTTGCCAACGTCTCCGGGGAAACGTGCAGACGGCTTTGCTTTGCGCCGTTGTCGTACGCCACCACGCTTTCATATAAAACGTCGCTGACGCCGGGAATTTCGATCAGTTTCGACGCGACGCCGCCGCCCGTAAAGGATTCCGCAACGCTCAATTTCGCGCCGCGCAGCTTCAGCAACTCATAGATACGGCGATTCAGCGGCGTATCGTCGATCGCGTAGACAAAATCGTTCAACCCGCTCGCTAAAATCCGCTGAACTTCATCCACCTTCGCCTTCGACTCGTCTCCGTATACGATTTCGATTCTGAAGTCTCCGTGCGATTCCTGTACGGAAAATCGGATCGCCTTTGACACAGCTTCCGCTTCCGTCAATACCGATTTCAACTTTTCGCTCGGGATCCCGATGCCGCGCACAAATGCGCTCCCTCCGATTACCGCATATTTTTCTTTCAGCTGCGGCAACACTTCTCCGCGTGCCAGCGCGACGCCGCTTCCGCCAAACGGCAGACAGATGAAGTTTTTTTTGCCGGCCTCCAACAATATCCCCGTTCCCGTCGCCTTGAGCAGCGACGCGATCGACGCACGCATCGCAGACATGCGCGCTTCCGGCGCAAGGACAAAACTGTTGTCAAAAAAATTTTTGCATTCAATGACCGTCTGCGAAAATTCGTGCTCCTCCTCTTCCGACAGTATGAAAAACTTGTCGATCGGAAAGCCGCCGTCCGCCAATGCGTCCGCTATCGGTTCAAATTCGTCCCCGCTAAAATGCTTTCGTTTGTTCCGAATTACAATACACGCATTCTTCATTGTTTCGTTTCTTGAAATACCGCCTTGTTTTTTACAATATATCCGATCCCTGACCACAGCGTCAAAACGGTCGCTATCCCCAAAGCCACGATCCCGATTCCGTTCATCACTTTACTTGCTATCGCAATTTCGAAAAAGTCAGCTCCCGCCAAAAGCATCGCGATCGAAATATCTTGAAAGGTCGTCTTGACCTTCCCGACTTTGTCCGCCGCCAACACCAAACCCGTCGACGCCGCTACCATGCGAAATCCGCTCACGATCAGCTCGCGCGCCAAAATGATCGCAATACATACGCCCGCATATATCGCAACCCATTCGCCTTCCCATAAAACCGTGAGCGTCTCCTGCCGCACCAACAATAAGATAAATGCCGTAGAGACCAGTACCTTGTCCGCAATGGGATCCAAAAATTTCCCCAGATTCGTCACCAATCCGCGCGAACGCGCAATGTGTCCGTCCACAAAGTCCGTACACGCCGCCAGTATAAAGATCAGCGCCGATATAAAATAATGGCACGGTATGCTTTCAACAAAAAAAAGCACGGCAAAAATCGGGATCAAAATTATGCGCGAAAGCGTGATTTTATTGGGTAAATTCATCGTAGTCCTCCGTTTTACCGAACAGATCGTAATTGTCCGACTCTGTAATGAGTATTTCGTATCGCTCCCCCTGTTCCGTCTGCGGAGCATGAAAATATACCTTTCCGTCTATCTCAGGCGCGCTCGCAAACGTCCTGCCGACAAAACAGTTGCGATCATAATCGATACCGTCGCAAATCACCTCGCATCGCTTTCCGACAAATTCTCGTAAATAGCTTGCTGAAATTTGCTCCTGTATGCCATATAATTTGCGCACACGGCGCTCCTTTATTCGCGCCGGTATCTGCCCCTTCAGCCGATACGCCGCCGTTTCCGGTTCGCGCGAATAGGCAAAAAAACCGCAGTTCGTCAACTTAATCTCGCGCAAAAACGCTCCCAACGCCTCCGATTCTTCCTCCGTTTCCGTCGGAAATCCCGCAATAAACGTCGAACGGATCGCTATTCCCGGTATCCGCGCACGCAAAGTCTCGATCAGCTTTTTGTATTCCGCCCGAGAACCCTTCCGGTTCATCAGCTTCAAAATCCTGTCCTCGCTGTGCTGCAACGGGATGTCTAAATACTTGATCAGCTTGCGATTGTTTGCCAGCTCCTCGATCAGTTCTTCCCCGATCACGTCCGGATAACAGTATAGCAGCCGAATCGATCCTATGTTTTCCAACGCCGATAACCTTCGGATCAGCTCTACAAACTTATTCTCGCCGTACAGATCTTCTCCGTAACGCGTCGTATCCTGCGCAACCAAGATCAACTCCGCCAGATCGCCCAGCCCCGCCGCTTCCGCTACCAGCTGTTCCATCGGATACGACCGATATTTCCCGCGTATCTTCGGAATCAGACAATACGTACAATGATTGTTGCACCCGTCCGCAATCTTTAAGTAGGCGTAATGCAACGGCGTGCTCAACGTCC
>CALVYJ010000036.1 GCA_944372075.1 uncultured Clostridia bacterium
CAGTCCGTCTGCCAGTACGGAAATGGCGCCCGAAACTGCCCCCACCACGATCTTACCCGCCGCTAAAACCGTATTGAGCGCGATCCCCAAAATTCCTGCCGTCCGCCCGCACCGCGCGCGAACCTTCGGATCGCCGGAATTCTCTCCTCGTTTCAAAAACAGCCTCTCCAGCATGTCAAATCCTCCTTGCATCCCTCTTTTTTCCGAACGCGCGCCCCCTTGCTCCAGTGCGCCCGACGCGGCGTTCGGATAGCGTCGCAGACAGACCGCCTTTCGCGCTCAAACTGCGACGTCCGAAAATCGTTTGTAAATCGTTCAAAAATCGTTTGTAAATGTTTGTAAATCGTGCGAAAATCGTTTGTAAAGTCCGAAAGTCGCCCGAAAAGCGTGCGAAATATGCCCGAAAAGCGTGCGAAATATGCCCGAAAAGCGTGCGAAAAATTGTCGTGGCAAAGGCAGCTTTGCTCGCTTTGCGCCCATCCGTTTAGCGCATCGTCTTTTCAAAGCGAAAAAACTCTTCTTTGCCCGTCATGCCCTCCTGCACCTGTGTGTCGGGATGGCGCGCGTTGAAATATTCCACGACGTGAAATCCGCATACGTTGATGTAAAAATGCAAATTTCGCTTCTCAAAACAGGGCGTGTACAGCTCCCATACGCGCGCCTGCGGATACTGCGCCTCGATCGCTTGCCATGCGTGCCGCCCGATCCCCTTGCCGTAAAAGGCGGGGTCGATGAACAGCAGTTCCAACGAATAGCGCCCCGTTTCGTCGTTCGGCATTACGATCGCACCGCCGATCCGCGCGGCATCGCAGACAAGATGCCAAACGTGCGCGCCCTCTTCAAACGCGCGGTCGACGTCGTCCGCCGACGGGATCGGCCCGCCGTCCGGCGCGCCGAAAATGTCCTCGATGCGCCGCGAAAAGGAACGACGCATCATCGCCTTGTAGGCGGCCGCGTCGCATAACTCGACGCGCTTCAATTTGATCTCCGTCTTTGTTTTTTCCATTTTGAAGTCCCTTATCGTTAAAAAAATCGTCCGTATTTCCTAAAACGCATGGCAAACACTTCGCGGCGAAAACCGATCGTTAAAAATCGCCCGCGCTTGCAAAGGCGCATCGCAAAAACTTCGCGGCGAAAACCGATCGTTAAAAAACCGCCCGCGCTTGCAAAGGCGCATGGCAAAGGCTACGCGTTACAGCAACTGTTTGAGTTTTGAAAGATCGCACGTCCATTCGTGGCGGCTTCGCTCGGCGTGAATGCGGTTGGCTTCTCCCAGCGCGGCGTGGTAGTCGCTCTGCGAACAGCCGTTGACGGCGCAAAAGTGCGCCTGTGCGCGCGGCTCGTTGCCGAGCAGAGCGGTTCTGCCGATATGAACGACGGCGTGGCAATCGGGGCAAAGGGCGACGACGTCCTTAAGTTTTTGAACATGGGCGACGTCGTCGTATTCCCAGACCTCGTGCGCCTCCAGGCGCGTTTTTGCGCCGCAGACGGAGCAGACGCCGCCTGCGCGCGCGTAGGCGGCGCGGCGGATTTTGTCCCAAACGGGTTTTGGCAGAACGCTTCGCAAGTTCGAGTACCAGCAGCCGTCCGGTACGAGTTGAAAGGTAAGTTTATACGATGTTGGCATAGTTTGGCTCCGTAATTTGCGAATAGTATAGCATATTGTGCAAAAAGAATCAATCGATCGCATAAAAATAGCGGCACATTTTGCGGATTGGGTATTGCAGGACACAATCTTTTGTGGTATAATGGATATACGATAGGGGGAAAAGGAAACGATGGACTATGCAAATGCGGCGCGGTTTTTGAAGAGCTACAACAAGATCGAGAGTCAGTTAAAGACCCTTTACAGCATGAAGCCGACGCAAAATTTTACCGATCTGGTCAAGCGGTGTACCGACCTGAATCTGACGGTACGCCGTTACGAAAACGAACTGGTGGACTACGGAAAGCTGCGCAACGCGATCGTGCATCGCACGACGGGCGGCGAGCTGTTCATAGCAAATCCGAGCGACGAAGTGGTGGAGAACATCGAGTCGATCGCGCAGCAGCTGTGCAATCCGCCGCGCGTGACCGACGTGTTCAAGGGCAGGAAAATTTCGACGGTCTACGCCGATTCGCCGCTGTTGAGCGCCGTTGCGGCGTTTGCGGCGAGCGAAAAGAAGACGCTGATCGTGTACGATTACGGCAAGATGGTGGGGGTGTTGAACAGCTATTACGTTTACCGTCTGCTGGAGGAATGCGTAGAGGCGGGCAAGGACGCGACTCGGTTTTTGCGCACGACCCGCTGCGGCGACGTGATCGACGCCTCGCTCTTGGAGCGCTACGTATTGTTTGATCAGACTGCGACCGTCTTTGACGTCTTTGCGGCGTTCGAACATCGGAAAAACGCCTATGCGGTGATCGTTACCGAACACGGCGTCATCGGTGAAAAGGTGCTGTTCCTTTTGACGCCGACGGATTTTCCCGCCATCAACCGCTATCTGGAAACATTCAACGCAAAGCCGTCGATCCCTTCCTGCGGCGTCGGCAGCGTCGTATGACGCGGCGCGCTGTTTCGCCGAAATCGCGGCGGGTCGTCTAAAAGTAAAAAAATTTCCGAAGGTGCGGGCGCAAGTATGCGCCCGCACCGAGTTTTTGCTCCGCAAAGGAGGGTTGCGGCGGCGTCTGAAAGCGGATGTCGGCGGGCGCGATTTTTTTGCCGCTTTCCGCCTTTGCACAAAGGCGGAAAGCGGCAAAGGGCGCTTTACAGGGCAACGGAAATATGGTATAATGGAAAAAAACACCACGAAAGACGAGAGACATGGATCAACAGATACGAGAAAAAATCGAAAATGCGCTGGAGATGGTGCGAAAAGGGCAGGAAGCGGGCGTAGAATTGCTGTACGGATTGATGGGGCGGACGATGTTGTTTGTGGCAAACGGCGTCGTAAGCGATTCGTATCTGGCAGAGGACATCGTGCAGGAGAGTTTTATCAAGATCGTCAAGGGGATCGGCGGGTATCGGACGGGAACGAACGGCTATGCTTGGGTCTGTCGGATCGTGCGAAACACGGCGCTCAACTGGGTGCGCAGTCCCGGCGGGAAGCGACTGGCCAGCCTCGACGAATTTGATCGGGCGGCGGCGAGCAGTTTTGAGGAGAAGTCGGAGGCGGCGCTGACGGCGGAGCGGCTGATGCAGGCGCTCACGCCGCAGCGGCGCGAGATGATCTACATGAAATACTTTTTGGACATGACGGTGCGCGAGATCGCCAAGGATATCGGCAAATCGAAATCGTACGTCAGCAAGGAGATCGGCAAAGCGGAAGAACAAATGAAAAAAATGCACGGAAATTAGTGGACAAAACGGGGAGAAAAGTTGTTTATATAGGTAGAGGCGCAGTATGAAAGATAGAAAAGACGAAAAACTCAGCGAATTGTTCGGTTCGTTGTCCGCGTCGGGGAGGATGCCGTCCGAGAGGGTAACGCAGCCGGCAAAGCAGCTTTTGGAAGAGGAAGAGCGCGTGCCGGAAGTCGTGTTGGTACCGGCGGCGGTGACGGCAGGCGGCGAGGCGGTCGGGCGGGGTCGGCGCAAGCGGGAACTCACCGTTTTAGTGGCGGTGTTCGCGTGTGCGGCGGTCATGCTGATCGTGTATTTGCTGACGCAAATTTTTTATTCGTCGGCGGGCATCGTGTTGGATTGGTCGCAGCTTACCAACGTGACGGGCGGGCAGACCTATCAAAACAAGGAATTTGTGCCGTTTGTTCAGCAGAGCGAAGTGGTGCAATACGACGAATTCGGGTTGAACGAGGAATCGCCGTACTACGAAGAGTATGCGGGGGACGTGATCCTGTACTATGTGCAGTACGAGTCGTACGGGACGACGGTGGATCTGATCATCGAGATCGACGGGTTTTTGCTGGACGAATTGACGGGGTATCAGGAGATCGAGAACGACTATGTGGCGCAAGATCTGATTTTGTACATTGAAATGGATGAGATTTCCGAGCGTACGTACGTGTACTTTGCGTTTGACGCGTACGAATATTACATGCAGATCTATACGATCGATACCGATCTGCTGTACTTGATCTTGGAAGAAGTCGTATTTAATTTTTAATTTTGGTGGACAAACCGCCGTCCTATCGTGTTTTATATGTAGAAACACGAAAGGACGGCGGTTTTTTGTATGAATACAGTCATGCTGATATATTTCGGAGTGCTGGCGGCGGCGGTGCTCGTCTATTATCTGGTACCGATGCGCGTGCGCTGGGTGGTATTGTTGGTATTCAGTCTTCTCTTTTCCGCGCTGATCAGCACCTATATGATCGCGTTTTTCCTGTTCACGGCGGTGAGCGTCTATTGCGCGACGCGCTGGGGCTTTCGCTGCCCGGCGGAGGATGCGAGCGCAAGCGCGATCAAGCGGTGCGATCGGACGAATCGGCTCGTGATCGCGCTGACCATCCTGTTGAACCTCGCAATTTTGGGCGTACTGAAGTATTTTAATTTCTTCGGAGGCATGTTCAATTCCCTGCTTTCGCTGTCCGGCACCTCCTTTCGGCTGCCCGCGTTGCGGGTGATGCTGCCGCTGGGCATTTCCTTTTATACTCTGTGCGCCATCGGGTATATGGTGGATATTCTGCGCAAAAAGTACCCTGCGGAACGAAATTTCGGCAAAGTGTGTCTCTTTCTCTGCTTCTTCCCGAAAATTCTGGAAGGCCCGATCTGTCGCTACGACCAGACGGCGCCCGACCTCTTCGAGGGACATGCCGCCGATTATCGCGAAATGATGTTCGGAGTGCAGCGCATCGTTTGGGGACTGTTCAAAAAGATCGTCGTGGCGGACAGGCTGTTTTTGCTGGTAAAGACCGTCGCCGATGCGCCTTCACAGTATTCGGGCGTGGCAAGTTTGCTGTTCATGGTCTGTTACACCGTTCAGCTCTATGCCGATTTCTCCGGATTCATCGACATCGCGCTGGGCAGCAGTCAGCTTTTCGGCGTGCGCCTGCCCGAAAATTTCCGCCAGCCCTTTTTCGCAAAGAGCGCGCAGGAGTTTTGGCAGCGCTGGCACATCACGCTGGGCGCATGGCTCAAAGAGTACGTATTTTATACGGTCGCGCTCTCGCCGCGCGTGACCGGCCCCGCCGCAAAGATCAAGAAAAAGTTTCGCAATCACTTTACCAAAATGCTGCCCACCATCGTGGCGCTCCTCGCGGTATGGCTCTGCAACGGACTCTGGCACGGCCCGGAATGGAAGTACATCGTCTACGGCCTGTACTATTTCGTGATCATCACAGCCGGCATGCTGACCGCGCCGCTGTTTGCCAAGCTGTATGCAAAACTTAAGATCAAAAACCCCGATAAAAATATCCCGCTCCGCATCTTGCGCCACGTCCGCACGCTGGCGATCATCCTCATCGGCGAAACCATCTTCGGGGCGCATACCCTTACCGACGCGTTCACCATTCTCGCGTCCCTGTTCCGTCCCTATCACGGCTCTGTGTTTGCGCTCGGCTTGGATATGCGCGAATGGCTGGTGGCGTTGGCGGGCATGGCGGTTATGCTCGCCGTGGGCATCGTAAAGGAGCGCGGCGTCTGCATCCGCGCGCAGATCGCACGGCGAGCGCTGCCCGTGCGCTGGGCAACCTATCTCGCTATGGCAATGTTCGTCGTCGTGTTCGGCGCATACGGCAATCTGTATACCGTCGTTCCGTTTATTTACGGTACGTTCTAAATCGGTTACGTTGCGTTCTAAAGTATTTACGGTACGCTCTGAATATTTACGGCACGTTCTGAATATTTACGGCACGTTCTGAAATATTTACGGTACGTTCTAAAGGAGAAAGGAAATGACTACACAGACGGGCGTGCGCCTGCGTTGCGCCGCCAAGATCATATTATTTTTGCTGTTGCTGATCGGAATTTTGCATGGCGTGTCCTATCTTTTGCAGCCGCGCGACGCGTCGGCGCTGGCGCAGACGCGTTCCGAAGAATCGCTGCGCGTATTCGACGAGCCCGATCAATCGCTGGACGTACTGTTTTTCGGGCACAGCGGCGTATACAGCGCCATCTCGCCGATGGAGCTGTACAAGGAATACGGATTCACCTCGTATGCCTGTTCGCAGCCTCTGCAATTGCCGTGGGAGTCGGCGCGCTGGCTGAAGGCGCTGCTGCTCGTTCAATCGCCAAAAGTGGTGGTGTTCGAAGTGGATCATCTCTTCTACGATAAGGCGACGGTTGTCGCGCGCAATTCTCTTCTGAACACCTTTTACGACGTATTTCCCATTTTCCGCAACCATGCCAACTGGAAGGACTGGTTCGGCGGCAGGCAGAAGGGGGACAGGAGCGCGACGAAGGGATATTTCTACAGCGCAAAAGTGAAGGCATATACCGGAAAAGCGGCGATGCAAAAGACCGATCGCGTTTACAAGATCGGTAAAAAGCACATGAAGGCGCTGGAGGAAGTGTATTCACTTTGCAAAGAACGCGGCATTCAGCTGCTGCTGATGGAGCTTCCCTCCGCCGTGCTGTGGGATTACAGTCGGCACAACGCCGTGCAAAAGTATGCGGACAAGCGCGAACTCGACTTTATCGACCTGAACGAGCGTCTCGACGAGATGTCCTTCGACTGGAAAACGGACACGCGCGACAAGGGCGATCATCTCAACTACTCCGGCGCGAAGAAAGTCTCCGCGTACGTGGGCAAGCTGCTCGTCGAGCGGTATTCGCTCGACGATCGGAGGGAAGATGAGGCGTATTCTTACTGGAAAGAGGACTTAAAAATATACCAATCGAAGCAAAAAGGAGGCCGCTCATGAGCTACATAACGAACGTCTTGGAATATTTGGAAACCAGTGCGCACAAGCATCCGCACAAGATCGCGTTTGCCGACGAGACGCAGTCGATCACTTACGCGGCGTTCATCCGCCGCGCGAAGGGGATGGGTACGCAGTTGGCAAAGCTCGCCCCGCCGCGCACGCCCGTTGCCGTGCTCGGCGACAAAACGATCCATACGTTGTGCGCGTTTTTCGCCTGCGTCTATGCGGGATGCTATTACGTTCCGCTCAATCCGGCGCATCCTGCCAAGCGCAGGGAACAGATCCTTAACACGCTCGGCTATCCGTTGGTCTGGGTGCAGGAGTCGATGAGCGACAAGCTGGACGCGTCCGTTCCCGTCCGCCGCATGATCGACCGCGAAGCGGAGGGCGAAGCGGACGAGGCGCTCCTCAAGAGCATCCGCGCACAACACGTCGATACCGATCCGCTGTATGTCCTGTTCACGTCCGGTTCGACCGGCACGCCGAAAGGTATCGCCGTTTCCCATCGCTCGGTCATCGACTTTATCGAGGTGTTTGTCCCGCTGTTCGGTATCGGCGAAAAAGACGTGCTCGCCAACCAGGCTCCCTTCGATTTCGACGTGTCCGTCAAGGACATCTATTCGACCCTCAAGGCGGGCGCGACCATGCACGTTTTGCCCAAAAAACTCTTTTCCTTTCCCGCGCTCCTCGTCGATTATCTGCTGGAGAGAAAGGTCACCACGCTCATTTGGGCGGTGTCCGCGCTGTGCATCCTCTCCACGCTCAACGCGTTCGAGTATAAAGTCCCCGATACCGTCGACAAAGTGCTCTTCAGCGGCGAGGTCATGCCCGTGCGCCAGCTCAACGTTTGGAAACGTTACCTGCCGCAGGCGATGTTCGTCAACCTGTACGGCCCTACGGAAATCACCTGCAACTGCACCTATCATATCCTCGAAAAGGGCGCGTACGAAAAATCGGTGCTCCCCATCGGCAAACCCTTCCCCAACGAGCGCGTATTCCTGCTCGGCGAGGGGGGCGCGCGCATCGACGCGCGCGACGTGGGCGTCGTCGGCGAACTTTGCGTCGCGGGAACGGCGCTCTCGCTCGGCTATTACAATTCGCCCGCGGAAACGGAGGCCGCATTCGTGCAAAATCCCCTGCAATCGGCGTTTTTCGAGCGCGTCTATAAGACGGGCGACCTCGCATATTACGACGGCGCGGGCGATCTGTGCTTTGTCGGCAGGCGCGATTTCCAGATCAAGCACCAGGGACACCGCATCGAGCTCTCGGAGATCGAGCGGGAGATTTCCGCACTCGATACCGTGCAGCGCGCCGTCTGCCTCTACGACGCCGAGGCGGAAAAGATCGTGGCGTTTTATTGCGGCGAAGAAGATCCCGCCGCCGTGCGCGTCTTTCTGCGCGGCCGCCTTCCCGCCTATATGGTCCCTCACCGCTGTGTGCAGGTCAAGGCGTTTGCCCTCACCGAAAACGGCAAGATCGACCGAAAAAAACTCAAGGAGGAATACTTTGTATGATTTCAACGGAGAGCGCAGGCATTGTCACGCCCGCCTACGTCTTTGATACGGACGAGCTGCATGCCCAAGTTCGCCGCATCCGCGCGGCGGCGGGGCGCGCAAAGCTGTGCTATGCGATCAAGGCCAACCCCTTTCTGATCGAAGATCTCATCGAGTACGTCGACGCGTTCGAGGCGTGCTCGCCCGGCGAGTACGAGCTGTGCGAGAGGCTGGGCGTGCCGGAGGATAAACTCGTGCTTTCGGGCGTTTTCAAGGCGGAGGAGGACGTGCGGCGCGCAGTCCGTCGGTACCGCGGCGCCGTCTTTACGGCGGAATCGCCGTCGCAGTTGGCGCTCCTTTGCCGTATGGCGGAGGAGTTCGATCAAAAGCTCAACGTCCTGCTACGGCTGTCCGGCGGCAACCAGTTCGGCATGGACGAGGCGACGCTGACAGAAATTTTGCGCGGCGGCGCCCGCCTTCCCGTTACGATCGTCGGCATCCAGTATTACGGGGGCACGCAGAAGCGCGCCGATGCCATCGGCGGCGAGTTTGCGTCGGTCTGCGCGTTCGCCGAGCGCGCAAAGGCGATGCGGCCTTCCCTGCGGCGCGTAGAATACGGGCCGGGTCTGCGCGTAGACTATTTTTTGGGCGAGGATTCGCAGAAACTTTCCCTGCAGGCTCTGGAACAGGCTCTGCGGGATGCGCCCGATTCCTTTGAGATCGTCCTCGAGATCGGACGTTTCCTCGTTGCCGACTGCGGAACGTACTACACGCGCATCGTCGATTTGAAGCATACTGGTCAGACGTCTTATTGCATCGTCGACGGCGGCATCCACCAGCTCAAGTATTACGGGCAGACGATGGCGATGAAAGTGCCGTACGTACAGCATTTTCCGCGCCGCGCCGCGCAGGAACGGGCGGAACGCTGGACGGTCTGCGGTTCGCTTTGCACCGCCGCCGACGTGTTGGTCAAAGATCTGCCCCTGTTCGACGCGCGGGTCGGCGACGTGCTCGCCTTTCAAAAGACGGGCGCCTATTCGGTAACCGAGGGCATCGGGCTGTTTTTGAGCCGCCCCCTGCCGCGCGTATATCTTCGCAGCCGAGGCGAATGCCGCCTGCTGCGCGATTTTATTCCAACGAGCAATATCAATCAAAAAGGAGAGTTTTAACATGGAACAGTTATTGAAAATTTTGAAAGAGATCCGACCGGACGTAGACTTCGAAAAGGAACAGGACTTGATCGGTGACGGCATTTTGGATTCCCTCGATATCATGGAGATCGTCGCCGAGATCAGCGACGCGTTCGATATCACCCTCTCGCCCGCAGACATCGTGCCCGACAATTTCCACTCCGCGCAGGCTCTGTGGAACATGATCGAACAAAAAAAGAAATAAACGCTCCGAATTGAAAATTCGGCCGATCGGCAAAAAACGGCGCACGTTGCCGCTGTTTTGCGGCAACGTGCGCCGCAGACGTGCAAAATGCCGAGCGCATCGGCGTCGGTTTCGAATGATCGAAACGGCGTCGGTTTTCCAAACAGGGCGGCGCGGCTTGCACAGCTCGCGCCGATCGGAATTGCCAAAACGGCAGCCCGCAAAATTTTTTGCGGGCTGCCGTTTTGCCGTGCGGGAAGATTGGTTGTGCGGAGGGATCTGTCGTGCGGGGGCAGGGGCGTGCGGCGTTCGGACACGGGGTAGGGGTGCCCCGCGGGGAAGAGATTTGCCGTGCGGCGGTCGCGGCGGGCAGGGGCGTGCGGCGTTCGGACACGGGGTAGGGGTGCCCCGCGGGGAAGAGGTTTGCCGTGCGGCGGTCGTGGCAGATCTGTCGTGCGGGTGCGGTCGGGTTTTCCCTTGCTTTGAGGGGCAACTGTGTACCCATCCCCGTAATCGACGTCTCGCCCCGCGGCTGTCCATGAAAGGGTCAATGCGTTCGGCTCGGCGAGGTCGGCGCAAACGCGCGGAACAGGGCAAAGGCAAAAAAACCGCTGGGGCGGATGAAGAAGAGAAAATGATTTGCCGTAAAGCCGGAAAAACGCGGGGAAGGCTAAAGCCGGAAAAGCGCGGAGGAAAGAAAAGACGAAAACGCGCGGGGAGGGGAAGGAAAGGCGCAAATGTGCGAGGCGTAACAAAGGAGGGAGGATGAATAAATAAACGTGCGGCGTGAATATTATTCACGAAAAGCGGGAGGGGAAGGAGAAAAAAAAGGCGATAAAACGAGCCGGGCGGTATGAAGCAGGGAAATAGTCGAAAGGGCGCGAGCGGACAAAAAGCGCGAGGGAAAAAAGGGGGAATTTTTGCACGAAAAGGGGGGATTTGTCGAAGAATTTGCGGAGAAACGAGGCAAATCTGTGCGGGCAAAACGGAAAAATGGAAGAAAAGAGCAAACGTTTTTTTGGGAAACGGTTGACAATTCCGCAGTGTTAAACTATAATAGGCATATTCTTAAATTTAATTATTGGCGCGCGCGAGAGGCCGAAAAGCAAGGGAATATGCAAAATTCCTCGTCCGAGCGGGACGAAAAGCGGGGGTCGAAGCCCGGCGGGCGTGCGGGGAAAACCGCATGCGGCGACCGTGCCATGGGGGCAACCCGTTGGCTTTGGAAAGAGGAAGGGCGAGAACGGAGGGGCGGCAAAGCAGGCAAGCGCGTTGATCCGAGTCGGGCGATTCGGGAGCACAAATCGAGAAGTTTTTTTGCGGCGTCGAGTTATGGGGCGGCATAAAAGCATACGGCAATCGAAAGCCGAATTTTAGAACGGAGGAGACATATGAAAAGTTTCAGGCGTCTGGCAGGAACGATTTTCCTGAGTCTGTTGATGGCTGTTGCGGTCGGCATGGTCTTGTTTACGACAAGCGCATGCAATCCGGAAGAGACGGGCATGACTCTGGAAGGCGTTTACTATGTTGAAGCGGACGATACGGAATATTCCGTCGGATTTGACGGAACGTCGTTTACGTTTTCAGTGGCGGGCGAAAGTTGTACGGGCACCTACAAGTACGACGGAAACACGATCACGTTGAAGCTATCCGATGACGAGAGTATCGACGCGAAAATCGAGAACGGCAAACTTGTGTTTACCTATAAAGGGGTCACATACGAGCTGCTCGAGAAGGTGGAATACACCGTCACCTATGAACTGAACGGAGGGGAAGGTACGGCGAGTGCGAAGGTGATCAACGGCAAGACGTTGGCGAAGCCTTCGAACCCGACCAAAGACGGTTTTATCTTTATTGCGTGGTATTCGGACAGCTCCTTCAACACGCGCTACACGTTTGATACGCCCGTTACGGGGAACATGACGCTGTACGCGCAGTTTGTGGAAGATCCCGGAACGGACGGATTCGTGGTGTCTTTTGAGACGGGCGACCTCTATACGGGCGAACCGATCGCGGATATGCAGACGGTGGGCGGAACGATCTACATTTTGCCGGAGCTTCCCGCGCTGAACGGAAAGGAATTCCTCGGCTGGTGGAAGAGCGACAGTCAGGACGCGTCCAAACTGACCGCGAAGGTAGAGGAAGGGCAGACGATCGCCGAGAACACGACGCTGTATGCCGTATGGCAGAGCGACGCGCCGGCGGTGTCGGTCACGGCGGAAGGCGTGAACTGGCTTTCGATGGGGGTGAACGTGTCCTATAGCGTAACGATCACCGCACCCGACGGCTCGTCCACGTCTGTCAACGAAACGATCAACACGGGACTTTCCCAGGCGTTTGACTTTGCCTCGGCGCAGGCGGGCGAATACACCGTCTCGGTCACGGCAAACGGCGCGACGACGACGGCCTACTATACGAACAAAGCGCTTGCGCGCGTATCCCTGTTCGAAGTAGACGGTTCGAATTTGATCTTCAACGAGGTAGACAACGCGAGTTACTACCTGATCAGCTATGTCTGCGGAACGACGGGGCACGTCCACGACGCGATACAGCTGGATACGAACGCCTATGATTTTTCCGACTGCGACATGATCCCGCAAGGGCTTTCCTTTGTGGTGCAGGCGGTTGCGGACGGCTTTGTCACGTCCGCGTCTAACCCGTTCGTGTTTGAGCGGCACCTGGATGCGCTGACCGGACTGACCGTAAACGATCAGACGGATACGCTCATCTGGGATGCGACGCAAAACGCCACTTCCTATTCGGTAACGATCGAAACGGAAGCGGGAAAACAGACCTTCACCGTGGAAGGGACAAGTTTTGATCTGCAGCAGTATTACGGAGCGCTCTCGTTGAGCGTATATCCCATAGCGCACGGCTACAATTCGTCTGCGGCGGTCTCGTTTACGTACGACAAGGCGCGCTTGAGCACGCCGATCAATATCCGCGCATACCGCAACGCCATTCTGTGGAATGCGGTGGAAGACGCAACCGGGTATGTCGTCACCATCGGCGACGCGAGCTATACGGTCGAAGAAAACAGCTTTACCCCGGAAGATCTTTCGGGCGTAGGCACGGAATTTACCGTGTCGGTGCAGGCGATCGCCGCAAGCGAGGCGAACAATTCCTTCACGGCGCAGGCGATCATTTCGCGCGAGCTGACCAATCTCGCATATAAAAACGGACAGATCAGCTGGAGTCCCGTTTACGGCGCGACCAAATACGGCGTGCGCATCAACGACGGCGAAGAGTTCTTCGTCGAAGACGCTACCAGCTATGCGATCGAATTGGCGCAGCGCGGGCAGAACGAGCTTTCCGTCCGTTACTATATTGAAGAGGAAGTCTACAGCTGGATCAGCATTACGGTCAATGCGGACGTTACGGTAACGCTCAACCAGAACACGGGCAGCGGCGCGGTCGTTACGGAGAAATATTACGCATCCAACGACAGGATCCTGCTTCCGGAAACGCTGGATCGGATCGGCTATACGTTCAACGGCTGGTTCACGAGCGCGACGGGCGGACAAAAGGTCGAAAGCGGCGCCGTTTCCGCAACGGCGGACGTTACATATTTCGCGCAGTGGCAGGCGAACACCTATAAGGTGACGCTCGTCGTGCCGGCGGCGGAAGGCTATTTTGAAAACGGCGCGGAGAAGGTATATCAACAGGAAGTCGAAGTCGTATTCGGCAGCGCCTTTACCTTCCCGGTTCCGGTCAGCTCGAACGGAACGCGCGCTTTCTACGGTTGGTACACCGATTTCGGCGGCACGGGTACGCAGTACACCGATCCGGACGGTGCCAGCCTCGAGGGCGGCGTCTGGAATCTGGCTTCCGACCGCACCTTCCATCCCAGCTGGGTAGAGGCGTTCACCTATACGCTCATCGCAGACCCGTTGGATGCTTCCAAACAGGCATACTCCAT
>CALVYJ010000037.1 GCA_944372075.1 uncultured Clostridia bacterium
CTTTGGGCTGGAGTCCGAAGAGCAACCAAGAGAAGATGAGCCTTCAAGAATTGGAAGAAAATTTCAGTTTGGCGGGTCTGAACAAATCGCCCTCCATTTTCGACGAGCCGAAACTTCGCTGGCTTTCGGGCGAATACATCCGAGAAATGAGCGACGAAGCGTTTGCGCAGTTGGCGCTGCCCTTCCTGCAAAAGAGCAAGGCGTACGGCAAGTACGACACGGAAAAGCTAATGAAGATCTTGAAGCCGCGCGTAGAGGTTCTGGAGGATATTCCCGCAAAGATCGATTTTCTGGAAGAATATGCGGCGTTTGACGAGGGACTGTATTTCAATAAAAAGATGAAATCGGACGCGCAGATCGCGCGCACGGTATTGCCGGCGGCGGCAAAGGCGCTTTCGGAAGTCGAAACGTTTGAAAACTCCGCGCTGTATGAGGCGATGGTGGCTCTGGCGCAAAGTCTGGGGATGAAAAACGGACAGGTGCTCTGGTGCGTGCGCATAGCCTTGACGGGCAAAGAGAATACGCCCGGCGGAGCGAGCGAAATGGCGGAGCTGCTCGGAAAGGAACGTTGCCTTGCGCGGCTTGCGCAGGCGGAGCAGTTTTTGAACCGATGAAGGGCGCGCGAACGTCGAAGGAAACCGCCCGAGAGAAGGCGGTTCAAGGCGAAGAACAGTCCTGCCAAGCGAAGGCGGCGAGCGAGCAGTCTGCGGAACGGAAGTTAAAAAAGCGGGGCGCGGTGAGCGGGTTGGTGCAGAGCCTGCGCCTGATCGTTCTGGTCCTGTTGATCGCTTCGTGCGCGGCGGTGATCATACCCGTACTGCGCGGCGGCATCACGCTTGCGCTCCTGACGATCCCGATCGCGCTGGTCTTGATTTTGCTCATGTGCATCAAGACGTTTGTGTTGCAGACCTTTTCCCAAAAGATCGGTCTATACGTTGCCGACAGCATTCTGCTGGCGATGTTTACGGTGTTTTCCGGCTGGAACGACGCATCGTTTGTCAGCAGCGCTTCGGACAGCTATTTGAGTTATCTGGTGTATCTGTGTGTGTTGTCGGAGTTCTATCTCTCGGCGCCCAATTTGCGCGATACGGGCATCATGTTCGGCTGTAATTTGGGCATTTACACCGTCATATACGGCGTTTTGGCGGGGATTTACAACGAAATTTCTTCGGCGTTCGACATCACTTCGCGCTACTTTGTGGCGCTGATCGTGATGTTGCTGCACTGCATCATGTTCGGGTTTGCTACGACTGTTGCGCGGAAAAACAGGCAGATCGAACAGAACTTGAGCGAGCTGGAAGAGAGCCGAAACGAACTTTTGCGCGCGTACGATAAGCTGGAAGAGGCGACGATCTACGAGGAACGCAACCGCATCGCAAAGGAGATCCATGACACGGCAGGGCATTCGCTCACGACGGTGATCATGCAGACGGAGGCGGCAAAACTTGCGATCGATCGCGATCCTGCGGAGGCAAAGCGAAGGATTTGCGCTGCGAATTTGCAGGCAAAGACCTGTTTGGAGCAGATGCGCATGTCCGTCCATCTTTTGTCGGGCAGAAAGGAGAACGTCACGCTGAAGGAGTATCTGGAAGGGATCTTGGAGGAGACGACGGAGGGTACGGGACTTACGGTACGCGCAAAGATCGACGACCTGGAACTTACCGATGAAGCGGAACGGTTTCTCGCAAACACCTTGCGGGAGGGGATCGCCAACGGCGTTCGGCACGGGGCAGGCACGGCGTTCCTGTTTGAATTGAAAGATAAGGGAAATTATATCGAGTTCGTTCTGTCGGATAACGGCATCGGAACGGATATGAAGACGTTTAAGGAGGGATTCGGGCTCTCCGGCATGCGCGCAAAGGCGGAATCGCTGGGCGGAATGGTGTGCTTTTCTTCGGAAAAGGACGAAGGGTTCGAAATACGCTTATCGCTTCCCGCCGGCTTAAAAAAGGAGGTTCGCAAATGAAAATTAAGGTGATGATCGTCGACGATCAGGTCATTCTTTCGGAGGGGATCCGCAGCGTGCTCGCATCCTCGGAAGAGTTGGACGTGATCGCCGTTGCAAACGACGGGCAGGCCGCTTTGGATGAAATGGAGCGGGGCAATGTTCCCGATGTCGTGCTGCTGGATATTCGCATGCCCGGCATGAACGGCGTCGTGGCGACGGGCGAGATCAAAAAGCGATACCCCTCCGTAAAGGTGCTGATGCTCACCACGTTCGACGACAGCGACTATATCTTGAGCGCGTTGAACAACGGCGCCTGCGGGTATCTTTTGAAGGATATCAGCGCCAGCGCCCTGATCCAATCCATAAAGAATGCCTACGAGGGCGATACCATCCTGCCCGCCAAGATCGCCAAAAAAATTTCGGACGCGGCAAAGATGGTCACCAGCGACCGCGAAATAAAATTGCGCAAGACGTTCGGCTTCTCCGATCGCGAAGTGGAGATCGCCGTCATGATCTTTGAAGGGTTCAACAATCGCCAGATCGCCTCCGCCTTGAATTTTTCGGACGGCACGGCGCGCAACTATATCAGCGCCATCTACCTCAAACTCGGCTGCGAAAATCGCGCAGACGCCATCGCAAAGATGAAACAAGTGCTGGGCTCTTGATCGATCGTTCGAACGGCTGTTAGCCGCCCGAACGATCGGAAACAGAACAGTATTTTGTAAGGAAAGCAAGGGGTAAAAGTAAAACGCCGCAAAATGCGGCGTTTTTTTGTGCGCAGAAAATCCGATCGAAAATTCGGAAAGAACAATAGCGTTCGGAATGTTCGGCGGGCGGATGAGAATTTCCCGTTCGGCGGAGCGCTTTCCGTTCGGCGGGGGTATCGGAAGCTGCGGGGGCGGGAGGTTTTTTGGGCGGATTGCCGCGGAAGGGCGGTAATTGTCTTGACAGTTGTCAATTTTTGATGTATAGTGTAACAAAATCGGTTTGCCGAAAGGGCAAGAGGGCGTAAAGGGCGAAAAATGGACAGGGAAGAATTGGAGAGGGTAAAGCGCGAGCGGGATGCGATCGTACTAGCGCATTATTATGTAGACGAGCAAGTGCAGGCGATGGCGGATCATGTGGGAGATTCCTATTATCTGGCGAAGGTGGCGTCGAAGGCGGAACAAAAGCGGATCGTCTTTTGCGGCGTGCGGTTTATGGGGGAGAGCGCCAAGATTCTCAATCCCGAGCGCGAGGTAGTTTTGCCGGATGCCGAGGCGGATTGTCCGATGGCGCACATGGCGAGCGTGGAGCAGATTTTGCGGATGCGGCGAGAGGTCGAAGATCTTGCCGTGGTATGTTATATCAACTCATCGGCAAAGCTCAAGAGCGTGTGCGACGTCTGCGTGACGTCGTCGAACGCCGTGAAGATCGTTTCCTCTCTGCGCAACAAAAACGTCCTGTTCATTCCCGATCAGAATCTTGGCAGGTATGTGCAAGCGCAGGTTCCCGACAAGACGTTTTATTATTCGGGCGGATATTGTCCGGTGCATGCGCAGGTTTTGGCATCGGATATAACGAGCGAGCTCAACGCGCATCCGGGTGCGGAGGTCTTGGTGCATCCGGAGAGCAGCGAGCAAGTGTGCGCGCTGGCAACGTTTATCGGGAGCACGGCGGAGATCATATCCTATGCGGAAAAGAGCAAAAGCCGCGCGTTTATACTCGGCACGGAGCCCGGGGTCATGTATGCGTTGCGGCAGCGTTGTCCGGGCAAAGTTTTTTATCCGGTCACGCCGATGTGTTCGGACATGAAGCGGATCACGCCGGAGAAGGTGCTCGACTGTCTGCGCGGCGGCGGGTATGCGGTAAAGCTGTGTGCCGAAGAGATGGACGCGGCGCGCAAGCCGTTGGAGCGGATGTTGGAACTAGGCAAGTAGGGCGTTTCGCGGGAGAGAGGATAGAGTATGTCGAAAATCGAAAAGAGCTACGACGTTTTGATCGTCGGCACGGGTGTAGCGGGGCTGTGCTGTGCGTTGAATTTGCCCCGCGAAACGCGCATCCTGATGCTGACAAAGGCGGCGGTAGACGAGAGCGACTCGTTTTTGGCGCAGGGCGGCATCTGCATGTTGCGCGGAACGGAAGATTTCGAAGGATATTTTGAAGATACGCTGCGCGCGGGACATTACGAAAACGACGAGACGGCGGTGCGGCAGATGATCTTGTCGTCTCCGGAGATGATCGCCGATCTCGTCGGATACGGCGTAGATTTTGCGAAGGACGAGAAGGGCGAGTTCCGGTTTACGCGCGAGGGCGGGCATTCCAGGCCGCGCATTTTATTTCACGACGACGTTACGGGCAAGGAGATCACGAGCAAACTGCTTGTCAAGGCGCGCGCGTGCAAGAACATCGTCATTCGCGAATATACGGAGCTGATCGATTTGATCTGCGAGGGAAACGAGTGTTTCGGGGGCGTCGTGCGCGACTGCAACAGCGGCGCGCTGCAGGCGGTATACGCAAAGTTTACCCTGTTGGCGACGGGCGGAGTAGGCGGACTGTACGAGCATTCCACGAACTTTCGGCATCTGACGGGCGACGCGTTGGCGATAGCCCTGTTGCACGGCATCGAAGTGGAGCATCTCAACTATGTGCAGATCCATCCGACGACCTTTTATTCGGAAAAGCACGGCAGGCGGTTTCTCATATCCGAGTCGGTGCGCGGCGAGGGGGCAATTTTGCTGGACAAGGAAGGCAAGCGCTTCTGCAACGAGCTGCTGCCGCGCGACGTAGTGACGGCGGAGATACGGGCGCAGATGAAGAAGGACGGCACGAAGTTTGTTTGGCTGGACATGCGTCCGGTGGGGGAAGCGACGATCGCGGAGCATTTTCCCACGATACGCCGCCGTTGTTTGCAGGAGGGATACGACGTATGTCGCCAACCCATTCCGGTGGTACCGGCGCAGCATTATTTCATGGGCGGCATTCGGGTGGACTTAAACGCGAAGACGAGCATGAAGCGGCTGTTTGCGGCGGGAGAAACGGCATGCAACGGCGTACACGGGAAGAATCGGCTGGCGAGCAATTCGCTGTTGGAAAGTTTGATATGGGCAAAGCGCGCGGCAATGCTGATGGCGCAGAAGTTGCCGGACGTATCGATAGAGATGCCGCCGGCAGCGTTGGACGGGTATGGCGAAGATGCCGCACGCAGAGAAAAATATGCAAAGATGATCCGCGAGGAAGCGGAACGGGAGGAATGTTGTGATTGACGAGGTAACGATGAAGATCCGTGCCGACGAACTGATTCGAATGGCGCTGGCGGAAGATGTCACGCACGAAGACGTATCCACGGCGTGCATCCTGCGCGAGCGCGCGGAGGGGAAGGCGGAATTGCTGTGCAAGCAGGATGGCGTGATCGCGGGATTGCCGGTGTTTGCGCGGGTGTTTTCGATGTTGGACGAGCGCGCGGACGTGACGTGTTTTGTACAGGACGGCGCGCGCGTGACGAGCGGAGAAAAGCTCGCCGAAGTGCGTGCGGACATGCGCGCGATCCTCACGGGCGAGCGCACGGCGCTGAATTTTTTGCAGCGCATGAGCGGGATCGCGACGTATACGGCGAAGATCGTGAAGTTGTTGGAGGGAAGCTCGCTGCGGCTGGCGGATACCCGCAAGACGACGCCCAATCTGCGCATCTTTGAAAAATATGCCGTGCGGATGGGCGGCGGCGGAAACCATCGCTACAATCTTTCGGATGCGATCCTGCTCAAAGACAACCATATCGGCGCGGCGGGCGGCGTGCGGCAGGCGATCGCCAAAGCGAAGGCGTACGCGCCGTTTACGATGAAGATCGAAGTGGAGACGGAGACGCTCGATATGGTGCGCGAAGCGCTGGAAGCGGGGGCGGATATCATCATGCTGGACAACATGACGCCCGCCGAGATGAAGGAGGCGGTCGCGCTGATCGGCGGGCGCGCGGTCGTGGAGATTTCCGGAAACGTAACGGCGGAAAACATTGCCCGCATCAAAGACATCGGCGCAGATATCGTTTCCTGCGGCGCGCTCACCCATTCCGCGCCCATTTTAGACGTGTCGCTGAAAAATTTGCGCGCGCTGTAAAACTGAGGAGGGTATATGATCGGGGAAGAGCGTCGCAAAACGATCGCAAAACTGTTGGGGAAAACGCCTCTTTCCGCCTCGAAACTTGCCGAACATTGCGGCGTGTCGCGGCAAGTCATCGTGCAGGACATCGCGCTGATGCGGGCGGAAGGCGCTAAGATCATCGCCACCAATCGCGGCTATATCGCCGCCGACAAGGTCGTCGAAACGCGCGTGTTCAAAGCGTGCCATACCGACGAAGAGACGCGCGAAGAACTGTATTTGATCGTCGATGCGGGCGGATGCGTCGAGGACGTCTTCGTTTGGCATAAAGTTTACGGCAAGATCAGCGCCCGCATGCAGATCGATTCCCGCCGCAAGGCGGATGCGTTTTTGCAGAAGATCGCGAGCGGCGTGTCCACTCCGCTCAAAAATATTACCGGCAATTATCACTACCATACCGTCACCGCGCCGTCGGAAGAGATCTTAGACGATATCGCGCGCCTCCTCAAAGAGCGCGGCTTTTTGGCGGACGGCGACTAAAACGCACCATCCGAATTTTGCTCTCGCCCTCGCTTTTTTTGCAAAAAAGCGAGGGCGTATCCGTCTTTTTTGTTTCGCGACGCCGCAACGCTCTCGCTTGTCGACGGCAGTGAAGCGCCGCAGCGCGCCGCGGTTGACAAACGGCGGTAAAGCGCCGCAGCGAGCCCGATCGACAAACGGCAGATGTCGCAGACCAAGCGAAAAAAGTTTTGAAAAGTGAGCGCGCCGCGGTTGACAAACGGCAGTGAAGCGCCGCAACGCTCTCGGTTGACAAACGGCGGTAAAGCGCCGCAACGCGCCCGATCGACAAACGGCAGATGTCGCAGACCAAGCGAAAAAAAGTTTTAAAAAGTGAGCGCGCCGCGGTTGACAAACGGCGGCGCATGCGGTATACTGATATAGAATTTCATACAGACAGTGAGGGAGTAGCCGGTGCTTTTCAGCGCGGCGGAGGTCTTCATCCCGCGCCGAAGGGCGCAGGCCTTCGTCTGAAACGGCAAGACTCATATAATACGCCTTTTGCGTTTATATGGTACCCCGATTCCGTCCTTTTACCGTATATGCGAGTGGCGTATGCGGTTTTTTCTTTGCAAAAAGCGGCAAGTTCGGCATTTTTGGCAAGGCGGCGCATGCGGCAAGGGCGCGGCGTATGAAAATTTGCGGGCGGACGGAAAGCGTGAAAGAGGTTTTCGAAGGCGGAGAGGGGCATGCGGGCGGGCAGCGTCCTGCGCGCGGAGGCGGAACAAAACGAAAGGAAGGAAAGGGCAATGGAGTATTTCAATCAAGCGAGTGAAGCGGTCGTGGCGGAGTTGGAGTCGGACAAAAGCAGGGGACTTACGGCGGAGCAGGTGAAGGAGCATGCCGCACGGTACGGCAAGAACGAATTTACGAAAGCCAAGCGCAAGTCGCTGTTTGCGAGGATATGGGAGGCGGCGACCGAGCCGATGCTCATACTCCTGTTTTTCGCGTGGGTCATCACGATCGCGGTAAACGCGGTCAATGCTGTCAAGGGCGGGCATTTCGACGTCTACGAGTGCATCGGGATCTTTGTGGCGATCGTGCTGTCGGTGATTTTGACGGTGGTGATGGAGGGCAGGAGCGCAAAGGCGTTCGATGCGCTCAACAAGATCAAAGAGGGCATCGAGATCAAGGTCGTGCGAGACGGGATCGTGCAGTACATACCGCAGCAGGAATTGGTCGTGGGGGACATCGTCTATCTGGAGACGGGCAACAAGGTGGCTGCCGACGGCAGGTTGCTGGAGAGCATTGCCTTATCCAGCGACGAATCTTCGCTGACGGGCGAGTCTGCGCCCGTCGAAAAGGATGCGAACGCCGTGCTTGCAGACGAAAAGACGCCGGTTGCCGAGCGCGTCAACATGGTCTATTCGGGGTGTTTCATCACGGGCGGCACGGGAAAGATGATCGTAACGGACGTGGGAGACCGCACGCAGTTCGGGCTGATCGCGCGGGAGATCCAGGGGGGCGTCGAGGGGCAGACCCCTCTGCAGGAAAAGCTGGCGCGGCTGGGAAAGACCATCACGATCATCGGCGGCGTCTTTGCGGCGCTCATCTTTCTCATCCAGCTCGTCTATTTCATCGCGACGGGCGACGCGACGTTCGAGAGCATTTCCTTGGTGTTTATCACCTCGATCGTCCTGATGGTCGCGGCGGTACCCGAAGGGTTGCCGACGATCGTTGCCATCTCTCTGTCCATCAACATAGCGCGCATGGCGAGGCAGAACGCGCTCGTCAAAAAGATGGTCGCCTGCGAAACGATCGGCTGCATCAACGTGATCTGTTCGGACAAGACGGGCACGCTCACGGAAAATCGGATGACGGTGGTCGACGTATGGGCAAACGGGAAATTTTTGGAGGCGGCGTCCTTTGCCGATCCCGCCATGCTGGCCAATTTCTGCGTCAACAGCACCGCCGATCTGTACGAGGAGGACGGGCAGACGCGGTTTGTCGGAAACCCCACCGAAGGCGCGCTGCTCGTTGCCGCGCGCAATGCAGGCACGGATTACCGGGCGATGCGGGAGCGGGCGGATATTTGCGATCTGTATCCCTTCTCGTCGGACACGAAAAACATGACGGCGTGCGTGCGCGAAGAGGGTGGGTTTACCGTCTATACGAAGGGCAGTCCGGAAAAGATCCTCGCGCTTTGCTCCCTTTCCGACGCCGAGCGCGAGGCGATCGAAGGGGCGATCGTGCGGTTGCAGAAGAGGGCGCGGCGGGTGCTGGCGTTTGCGCATAAGCGTACGGGCGCGCGGCCGGGTTCGCGCGAGCAGGCGGAGCGCGAGATGGCGTTCGACGGCTTTGTCGGCATAGCCGATCCGCTGCGCGCGGAGGTAAAAGACGCCGTGCAAGCCTGCAAGATGGCGGGCATCGAGGTCAAGATGCTCACGGGCGACAACGTCGTTACCGCCGCCGCGATCGCGGAGGAGTTGGGACTGTTGGGCGAGGGTAAGCTGGTCGTGGAGGCGGCGTATCTGGAGGGGCTTTCGGACGAGGAATTTGCCCGCGTTTTGCCGTCGGTGCGCGTGATCGCGCGCAGCACGCCCATGCTGAAGATGCGCGTCGTGCGCACGCTGAAGGAGCGGGGTGACGTCGTGGCGGTGACGGGCGACGGCATCAACGACGCCCCCGCGCTGAAAAATGCGGACGTGGGCATCGCAATGGGGATCTCCGGCACGGAAGTTTCCAAAGAGGCGGCGGACATCGTGCTCTTGAACGATTCCTTCTCCACCATCGTCACCACGGTGAAATGGGGCAGAGGCATTTACGAGAACTTCAAGCGGTTCATTCAATTTCAGCTCACCGTCAACGTCGCGTCCGTTCTGACCGTGTTTCTCTGCACCGTGATCGGGCTGTTCGTGCCCGGCTTCGAATCTCCCTTCTCCGCGCTGGATCTGCTCTGGATCAACATTATCATGGACGGCCCGCCCGCGCTCACGTTGGGACTGGAACCCATCCGCGACGACCTCATGCGCCGCTCGCCCACGGGCAGAGGCGAGAGCATCGTCAGCCGCGCCATGCTGCGGCGCATCGCCGTGAACGGCGCGTTCATGTGCCTGGTTTGCCTCGCGCAGATGCGCTGGAATTTTCTCGGCATCGAGGAGGAAGAGATCGCGACGGCGGTGTTTACCCTCTTCGTGCTGTTCCAGCTCTTCAACGCCTTCAACTGCCGCGAATTGGGCGAGGGGAGCATCTTCCCCAATATCGGGAAAAACAAGCTGATGCTCGCCGCGTTCGTGATCGCGTTCGGACTGCAAATTCTCATCACGCAGTTCGGCGGAACGGTGTTCGATACCCGGCCGCTGGAATTGCTCGACTGGCTCAAGGTGTTTGCGCTCGCGTTGAGCATCGTGGCGTTGGACGAGATCGTCAAGCTGTTTTGCCGCATGCGCCGCGGCGCAAAGCGTTCGGTGTAAGCTCTTGCAAAAATTCGCCGCGGCGCAAAGCGTTCGGCGTAAGCTCTTGCAAAAAGCGGACGGCGTTACTCGGATTTTATTGCCGAAGCGGGTGTTTTTTGAAGATGAGAAAAATGCCGATCCGCGTTTTCGGAGCGGCATTTTCCTCTGCGCGGAGGCCGTTTGCGGGGCAAAACGTACGAGGCGGCGGGCGGCGCATATAGCGGGGATTTGCATACGGAAGGGAAAATGAGCATAGAATTTCGAAAAAAATCTTGACAGTATGCGCGGGTGTCGTTTATAATAGGGACGATATTGTTGATCGAATCAAGTACCGCGCGAGGGATCGGATGCCGTGGCGCGGTTTCGGCGTGTCTGCGAAAAAAAATAACGGGCGGGCGCGAAAAAACTATATACGTGAGGTAATGGAGATATGGTCTTAAAGGTATGTGTCGGCAGTTCCTGCCATTTGCGCGGATCGTACGACGTGATCGAAGAGATGAAGCGTCTTTTGAAGAAGTACGGCGTAGAGGACAAGATCGATCTGCAAGCTACGTTCTGTGTGGGGAATTGCACGAACGGCGTGAGCGTGCTTGCGGACGAGACGATTCTGCACAATGCGAACAAGGATAACTGCGAGGAGCTGTTTCTCACGCAGATCTATCCGCTCGTGAAGTGAGCGGAGGGAGGACGGGATGATCCGATATCTCGATTTTAAGGATGCGCGCTGCAAGGATTGTTACAAATGTCTGCGCGAATGTCCGGTGAAGGCGATCAAGGTGGTCGATCATCATGCGAAGATCATCGAGAGCAGATGTATTTTGTGCGGGCATTGCACGGAAGTATGTCCGCAGAACGCGAAGAGCGTACATACCGAGCGGGAAGAAGTGGAGAAGCTGTTGGCGGGCGGCAAGGTGATCGCGTCCGTGGCGCCTTCCTTCGTGTCCTCGTTCAATTTACAGGATTTTACGGTGATGAAGCTGGCGCTCGGCAGGCTCGGCTTTGCGGACGCAGAGGAGACGAGCGTGGGCGCGCGCGAAGTTACGGCGCAGTACAGGAAATTATTGGAGGGCGGGACGTTCAAGAATTTCATTACGTCCTGTTGTCCGGCGGTTAACACGATGATCGAGCTGTATTATCCCAAGGCGCTCGCCTATCTTGCGCCGGTAGATACGCCGATGGTCGCGCATGCGAAGATGCTTCGGAAAAAACACGCCGACGCGAAGATCGTGTTTATCGGGCCGTGCATCGCGAAAAAGCGCGAGGCGCACGAGAGCGGCGTCGTCGACGGCGTACTGACGTTTGAAGACCTTGCGGCGATGTTTGCCGACAAGGGCATCGTTCTGGAGGAGATCGCGCATTTGCCCGCGCGCGCCGAAGGCAGCGTCAATCGCGCCAAATATTATCCGATCAGCCGCGGGATCATCAAGTCGTTTGAGAATTATGTGGACGGCTATGAATTTGTGGCGGTAGACGGCGCAAAGAAGTGCAAGGAAGTTTTGGAGAACATCGAGAGCCTTTCGGGCATGTTCATCGAGATGAACAGCTGCGATTCCGCCTGCGTGAACGGGCCGTGTTCGCTTGCGCTCAAGGCGGGCGCGCTCAAAGCCAACGCCGACATTCGAAAATACGTCAACAAAGATCTGCAAGAGCACGCCTCTTGCGAGCAGTCGCCCGTGACCGACATCGATTTCACCTGCGTACGCGAGCGCAAGCGCACGGAGGATTTTATTCCGACCGATCGCCAGCTCAACGAAATTTTGGCAAAGACGGGCAAGACGAAGCCGGAAGACATGCTCAACTGCGGCGCATGCGGATACGACACCTGTCTGGAAAAGGCGTGGGCGGTAGCGAACGGGTATGCGAACATCGATATGTGCGTGCCGTTCATGCGCGAGCGGGCGGAGAGTATGTCCTATGAGATCATACAGACCAGTCCGAACGGCATCGTGCTGCTCGATACCGAATTGAATATTCTGGAGATCAACAACAAGGCGAAGGAATTGCTGGGCATTCGCGACTACGACGTCAAGGGCAAGGGGATCTTCCATTATTTTAACCCGACCGATTTTGTGTTGGCGGTACACGATCATCAGAACATCTACAACAAGAAGGTCTTTTTGGAAAAGACGGGAAGCTATGTGGAGCTGACCATCATCGTATTGAAGGACGGGAAGGGTACCTATGCGGTGATGAAGGACATCACGCAGGAGACGAAATCGGAAGAGCAGTTGGACAAAGTCAAAATGGAAACGCTCGCCACGACGGACGAAGTGATCAAGAAACAGATGCGCGTTGCGCAGGAGATCGCCTCGCTTTTGGGCGAGACGACGGCGGAAACCAAGGTTGCGCTTCTCAAGCTGAAAAAGACGCTGCAAGGCGACGACGGAGGGAAGTGAGATGGCACTCTGTCTGGAAAGCGGCTATACGTCCCTCAATAAAAAGAACGAAGAGCTGTGCGGCGACCGCGTGGAGAGCACCGTCTGCGGCGACTATACCACGCTGGTCTTGGCGGACGGATTGGGGAGCGGCGTGAAGGCGAACATTCTCTCTACGCTCACGTCCAAAATCCTCTGCACGATGGTATCCAACGACATCGCGATCGAAGATTGCGTGGAGACCATCCTTTCCAGTTTGCCCGTGTGCAAGGTGCGCGGCGTGGCATATTCGACCTTTTCGGTCATTCACATGAACAGCGAGGGGCAGGGATACCTGTTTGAATTCGACAACCCGCAGGCGATCTTGCTGCACGGCGGAGTGTGCCGCGATTTCGCGCGGGAAGAGATGAACATTCTCGGCAAGACGGTCTATAAGACCTGTCTGGCTTTGGAGGCGGGCGACATCGTCGTCGTGATGAGCGACGGCGTGATCCATGCGGGGATCGGCATGACGCTCAATCTCGGCTGGCAGCGCCCCGAAGTGATGGAGTTTTTGGATCAGAACGTCAAGCCTTCCATGAGCGCGCGCGCCGTGGCATGTCTGTTGGCGGGGGTGTGCAACGACCTGTATCTGGGCGCGCCCGGCGACGACACGACGGTCGCCGCCGTGAAAGTGCGCGAGCAGTGCAACGTTTCGCTCATGATCGGCCCGCCCGTCGATAAGTTAAAGGACGATTTTTACATCGAGCGGTGTTTATCGGAAAAGGGGAAAAAGGTGGTTTGCG
>CALVYJ010000038.1 GCA_944372075.1 uncultured Clostridia bacterium
TTCCGATCTATGCGCGGGCGGCTCCTCCAACGTCTTTAACAGCGCGTTGAACGCCGAATCGGACAACATGTGCACTTCGTCGATAATGTACACTTTGTACCGCGCCGCTACCGGCGGATATTGTACCTTTTCCCGCAAATCGCGCATCTCGTTGACGCCGTTGTTGGAAGCGGCGTCAATTTCCGTCACGTCCAGATTCGACGGGTCGGCAAGCGCCTTGCAAACTTCACATTTGCCGCACGGCGAACCGTTCTTCGGCTTCAGACAGTTGATCGCCTTGGCAAAAATCTTCGCCGTACTCGTCTTGCCCGTGCCGCGCGGCCCGCAAAACAAATACGCGTGCCCGATCCTGCCCGCATCGATCTGGTTTGCCAAAATCTTTACAATATGTTCTTGCCGTACCAGTCCGTCCAACGTCGTGGGACGAAACGTACGGTACAATGCTTGATACGCCATTTGCAACCTCCACGCCTGCCGCGCCCTTGCGCCGACCTATACTTCCCGCTTCTCCAATAGCTTCAATACCTTTTTCTTCGCCCTTTGGATCGCGTTTTCCACACTCTTTTCGCTCGTTTGCTCCCGCTGCGCGATCTCCCCGATGCGCAGTCCCTCCATATAGCTAAGCAGCGCCGCATATTCCGCCTGCGAAAGATTTTGCTTCAACAGCTCCAAAAATTCGCCCCGCTCTTCCCCGCCGATCAATACGCTCTCCGGATCTTCTCGCGCTATCAGCTCGATGCCCTGCCCGTCTGCATCGGCGAGCGGTATATACGTGTTCAGCGCCAAATGCTTCTTGCGCGATGCGTTCTTCACCGCGCTCATGATCCGCCGATGAATACACAGACAGGCAAAATTCTTGAAACTCATTCCGCCTTCCCGATAATCGGTCACCGCCGCATACAGCCCGATCATCCCTTCCTGTACCAGGTCTTCCGTATCGCCGCCTTCCAAAAAATATCCGCGCGCAATCCCGCGCACTGCGTTCTTATACTTTTCCAGCAGATATTCCGCTTCCGCCTTTTCCCCTCTTTGCGCCGCCAACGCGCGCGCTTCATCCGTCCGATTCATCCTCTCTGCCGCACCGCCTCATACGCCGCAATCCCCAGCGCCACCGACGCGTTTAAGGAATTTACCTGTCCCTTCAACGGCAACGATAAGATCTTGTCGCACTTCTCCCGCGTCAGCCGCGAAAGACCCGTATTCTCTCCGCCCACTACCAGCGCAATATCCCCGCTGAGGTCGCTGCCATAGATGTCCTCGCCGTCCGCTTCCAATCCGTAAACCCAGTATCCGCTCTTTTTCAGCTCGTCGATCGCGTAATTTACCCCGGGTACGCGCGCTACCGCAATGTGGTTCGCCGCGCCCTCCGATATCCGTATCACCGCGCCGGTCACCTGCGCGCTCTTGTTCTTGGGCAGAATGACCCCGTCCGCTCCGGCACATTCCGCAACGCGCAGAATGCTGCCTAAATTATGCACGTCTTCGACCCCGTCGCATACCACGACAAAACGCGATTTGTCTCCCTTCTTCAACAGATCGTCCAGCGCCGCATATTCGTACTCGGATACGTACGCTATGACCCCTTGATGCCTGCCCGTTTCGCTCTCTCGATCCAGCGCCTTTCCGTCCGCAAACTGCACGCGGATATTTTTCTCGCGCGCCAGCGCAAATATCCTGCCCGCAGACTTCTCCGAGCCGCGCTGCATTAAAATTTTATCGACCGTCTTCTCCGTCTTTAACAGCTCCAGTACGGCGTTCCTTCCTTCAATCTTCATCGCATCCCTCACCGATCAGTTGATCGATCCGATCGTAATTTCCCGTCAAATACAGATACCCGATCACCGCTTCGAATCCCGTAGACACATTGTACTCCGCAACCGTTGCGTTTTTGCTCCGCGTCGGCTTTTTCGCGTTCCTGCCCCGCATAAAAATTTCTTGCTCCGTCTCCGTAAAAACTCCGCTCAACCGTTCCGCCAGCTTCGCCTGCCCCTTTGCGCTCACGCGCTCCGACGACAATTTTTGCAGCGTTCCCGTCTTGTAATCGGAGGCGAAAACCAGCGATTCGCGCACATACAGCGAATAGACCGCATCGCCGATAAACGCCAGCACGACAGCGTTCATCCCGCGGGCGCGTTCTTTTGACATTTGTTCATTGAATTTTACCATGCGCCCATTATACCATACCCCGCAAAAAAATTCAATAAATCTGCCCATGTTTTTGCTCGCCTCTCCCTCACAATCCCAAAGGGAGCCGGAAAAATAACGCCGCCGCGCAATCTGCCTGCGCGGCGGCTATCACCTTCTTCAAAAATTCTTTCAACAAAGAAATCCCAATACCCCTTCAAAAATTTTGTCGGCAACCTCCGTCTGGTACGCATCGCTCTTCAACATCGCTTCCTCTTCGGCATTGGATAAAAATCCGCATTCGATCAGCACCGCCGGCGCCTGCGCACAGTTTAATACGTAAAAATCTCCCGTCAGCGCCTCGACCGACTTCCCGCTCAACGCATTCAGCCGCGCTTGGATACTCTGCGCCAGCGCCGCGTCCGCCTCTCTGCCCGCACAATAAAAAACTTGCCCGCCCGTCCGGCTCGGTTGCTGCGAAAAACTGTTTTGATGAACGGAAAGAACCACGCTCGGTTTCGAACCGACAATGACTTCCCGCCGCTTCTCCATATCCCTGCGCTTATACCCCTGCGTGGGCAGTCCATACAGTCCTCCCTCGTTTTTACGGGTCAGTACGACGCTAAAACCGGCGTCCGAAAACAGCGATTGCAGTTTTTTTACGATCTGCAAGTTTATATCGCTTTCCCGCTCTCCCGATACGCCCAACACTCCCGGATCGACCCCGCCATGCCCCGCGTCCAACACCACCGTAAACAGCGTGTGCCGCGCATTGACCGTGCCCGCCACATACAGCGAAAGACTCGCCGTCAAGAGAAATGCCGCCGCCAATAATATCCCTACAATCGCGCTCTTCTTTACAATAAACATACTCTATTGTATGCCGCTCGCTTCCGAATTAGAATTTGCCTTTACCGCTTCTTCGCCGTCCGAAAGGCTTCCGCCGCCTTTTACCTTCGTTTGTTCTGCAATGCGCGCGCCCGCCCGCTTTGCCTTCGCAAATTTACCCCTCTACTGCGCCGGATATAAAATATCATGATTGACCTGCGTATAAAACAACTTCTTAACCTGCTCTCGATCGTGCGTAAACGACAGGATCCACATCAATTTCGTGACGGCGGCTTCCAACGTCATGTCGTACGTCTCCAAGAATCCGAATTCGCTCTTTGCTCCCTTGCCAACTTCGTAAACCCCCATGTCGCTCCCCTCGTTCGTCACCTGCGTACACATCACAAGGATCTTCCCCGCGTCCTTCCAACGCGCAATGATATCCGAAAACTTATAATACGGAGCGTCCGGTATGCCGCCGGCGCCAAAACTTTCGATCACGACTGCATCGAACAACCGAAAATAGGAATCTAAAATGTCGGACGGAACGCCCGGTATCAGTTTGAACACGCCGACCTTGCTGTTCAATTTTTCGTAAAAAACAGGCCCGCCCTGTTCTTTCGATTCGTTGTAGCGCAGGATCTTTCCCTCACGGATCACCGCCAGACTGGGATAATTGATGGAAGAAAAAGCATTGTAGCTCTTCGTCCGCATCTTTTTCGCACGCGTACCCGCGATCACCTTTCCGTCGAACACGATCACTACGCCGCTCGAGTTCGGATCGGACGCGTACAGCAAACTGTCCGCAAGGTTGGTTCTCGCATCCGTGATCTCCAAATCGATCGGCTTCTGCGCGCCCGTCAATACGATCGGCTTCGGACTGCTTTGAATCATGTACGACAACACCGCCGCCGTAAACGCCAGCGTATCCGTACCGTGACAAATGACAAATCCGTCATATTGAGCGTATTGCTCCCGTATCGACCGCGCAATCACTTCCCAGTCGCGCGGCGCCATGTTCGTACTGTCTAAATTCATCAGCTGCATTGCCGTAACTTCACAAAACTCTCTGCACTGCGGTACATATTGCAGCAATTCTTCCGCTCGGATCTGCGGAACAAGTCCGTTTTTACCCATTCTGCTTACAATCGTTCCGCCCGTCGCTATCAGCAAGATCTTTTTCATATGCCCTATCTCCTCCCGCATTCAGCTTTCGGATCATAAAAACCATACTACGTACTTCACGTTTCGGACTGTGCCTGCCCATTCTTACCGTTCCCAATCCCCTTTTCAGTACGCAAATGATCCGATCTTCCGAACGCTCGCCTCGATTCTGTTTTTCATCTGTATTGTACCATATTCGTCGCTTTTAAGCAAATTATTTTGACGCAATATCCGCCAATTGCTCGCTCGTTCGAAAGCGCTCCGCCTCGCCGACCTGTAATCGAGAGGGGGCGCGAAGCATAGCTTCGCGCCCCCTCTCGATTCTTTTTGTCGATCTTTCGTCCTCTTTTCGCGCCGAACCGCGCCAAAGCGATATCGATTTTCCTTCCGTTTACGCCCGGCCGCACTGTTGCACCAATGCGTTGATCTTCTTCAAAAGTTCGATCGACGTGCCATGCGGCACCGCATCGCCCGTAGAGAGAATAAATCCGGGTATGCCGCGCATATTCTGGCAAATCTGCCGGACGTGATCCAAAATTTCCTCTTCCGATTTCATTACCAACGACGACGGCTCGATTCCGCCGATGATCACCTTATTGCGAAAGGCGGTTTTTGCTTCCCAACATTCGATATCGCCGGTCGTCGGAGGGCATACCGAATCTATACCGTCCGACTTCAGATCTGCTATTTCATGCTGAAATCCGGAAAGTTTGCCGCACATGTGCGTTATGTACAACCGATCGGCATTGTGCAAGATATCGGCGTAATCATCCAGCGCGGGAGCTGCAAATTTCGAAAACCATTCGCGCGACATGATGGTTGTAGACGTATCTTCGTAGGCGAACACGACCGGACTGTTTAACCGAGCAACCATTCGGTAATATTCCCGATTGCGGCGGTGCAAAGCATCAAACATCTCCAGCATGCTCTCTTCTTCATCCATCAGCAGATACGTCGTATTCTCCAGACCGCACAACACTTGCAACGTCTCCATAATGGGCGAACACGGAGCCGTCGGCGTGGCGATCCCGTCTTCACCGATGCAGCGGCTGCGCTCTTCAAACAAATCAAACCGCGGTACGTACTCCGTATTTTGTGCGATGTACGTCATGACCTTCACATCCTCTACCGTCGACAAGAGATGCTTTTCCGTATACATGGCTCCGTTCTGAAAGTAGAACCGATCGTAAATTTCTCCGAATTTGGTGCTATAATGCGTTTCCGTTTTGCCGCCCTCTACCGGACGACTTTCTACGCGAATATCCCCGCCATAGCGCACATCGCAACAGGGAGAATGCCGCTCCATTATTTCACATCCGATATACCGCAATGCCCGCAACAGATCATACGGATGATTTTGCTTTTCCAATGAACTGGCAAAATAATTATCCGCCAACGGCGAAAAAGGAATGCGATCCGTCTTTTCACCGCGCAATGCCAATAAGATCCTTTGCTTTTTTGTCAACTCGTTCTGCATATACCTCTTCTCCGCCATTCCTATGATTCTGCCGGTATTGTCCGGGCGTGCAATTAAAATATTTCTTGAATAAATTGTAAAAATTTTTAAGATCCGCCACTCCCACCATCAGGCTGATTTCCTCAACCGTCAAATCCGATTCCAGCAAGTAGCTGCAACTCTTTTCCATACGATACCGAATCAAATACTCGATGACACTCGTCGATCGGTTTTCTCGGAATATCTTTTGCAGATATGCCGGATACAATCCCACCGCATTCGCTATATCTTTGAGCAAAACTTTTTTCATGTAGTTTTCCTGAATAAAGAGCATCGCCGCAGAAATGTAATCGTCGCTCGTGCGCGACGCGACGCGCACTTTTTCTGCCCTTCTTTCTTTTGACAACTGCTCGATTCGAAAACAATTCAAAAGATTGCACACCAATAAATAGAGTATCCGTTCGGAACTGACGGGAGAATCATATTCCCTTTGTATCAGGGAAATTTGATTCCCATACAAAAACTCGGCCGCATTAAAAACTTTGCAGGGGGACGGAAATTCCTCATCTTTGAACAGTTGACGGCTGCATACAATATTGATTATCTTAAAATCACTTTCTTTGCAAATCGGCCGTATAGAATGTTCTTCGCCGGTTGCAATGACAAACATATCCCCGGCATTGACTTCAAACGTCTTATCTCCGATCGTGTGAAGCGCTTTCCCGCTCACAATATACGTGATTTCAATAAAATTATGGCTATGCCGCAAAATCGATTCATATCCTTCGCTCTTAACGAGAATGATATTTCGATCGATGCTGAACATTTTTATATCAAATATCATATGCAGCCACCCGGTTATTTCTTCTTCAATCCGACCATCGCCGCGCCGATCAACCCGATACAAGCCGCTATACCGCCACCGGCAACCATCGAAGATTTGCATCCGGTTTCTTCACTCTGCTCTGCGCCGTACGTATTATCGAAATCCAACGGCCGTTCAATCTTAATCGTATCGTCCGTTTCCGTCGCCAGATTCCCCAACGCATCATCCGTATCCGCTTCTGCCACAGGCGGAATTACGGGTATCTCCGGCTCTTCGGCTTCAGGCAGCTCCGTGATCTTAAAATTATCAAACGCGCTGTCGTTGTTGATGCTCGCCAACGTGACGTATCCTTCCCGATAAAACGATCCCTGTAAAGACCACTCGACCGGTTCTTCCTCGTCGATCTGCAGCCTCGCAACATTTCCCTGCACCGTCAGCTTCATGTGATGCCATGCGTTGCGGTCATAATTTTCGATCACGGGGGATTTTTCATACGGCCCGCCGACGCCGACCGATCCCCACATGGTCATCATGCCTTGCTCTTGCACGAAAATGCCCGCCCCGTCATCAAAAAAGTTTTTACTCTCCGTCTGCCGGAAAATTACGGCTGTCCACCAATACGTCGACGGCCCCTGCAGATAGTCCACCTCCAGTTCGAAATTTGTAAACTGCTGCTTGTTATACGTCAGCAGCGCCGCACGCCATGTACCGCCGTTGTTGCCGTCGATATCGTTTTTCCGAACCAGTACCCCGTCTTCTATAAACCAATGTCCGTTTTCTTGCCCTACGGTCTCTTTGCGCGTTGCGCTGCCCTGCGCCGAAACATACCCCGCATCAAAATCCGCATTCACCGCATCGACCGATGAAAAATCCTGTTCGTACGTCGGAAATATATTTTCATCTTCCTCCGCAAAGACAAGCAGACACCCCGTACACCACACGCAACTCAATATCGCCGCTATGATCACAAACCAAACTTTTTTTCGTCCTTTCATGGCTCATGCGTCTCCTTAACCCTCGATCAGCCGGTTATCCGCAGTGATGTAGTATGTGCCGTTCGCCGGCAGCGTCAAATAATATACGCCCGCATGGATCTCTACGACCGGCGCACTGACCGCCCTCGAAATTTGTATGGAGTATTCGCGATTGCCGTACCAGTATTCCGAAATGCCTGCATATTCCATATCGGAAGGCAAATTCGGCTTGATCTGCAATCCCTCTACCATGGGATTGATCCCTAAAAATCCGCAGATAAACGTATAGGGAACCAACCCGCTCTCCGGAAATTCGCCGAGTACCCCTTCAACATATTCGCCAAACGCCGAATAACTGTTCCTGCGCAGAGAATCGATATGGAATTCGTCCATAATGACCGAGAAACGATCAAACGCATTGTCTGCACCCAGCATCCGTATTCTTCCCATCAGATCATAATAGCTGATATAGAAAATCGTTCCGCCGTTTTGCATCTGATTGCCGAATCCGCCGAATGTGTTCGGCGTGCAGGGCAATGCCCCTTCATGGTCATACCAATAATACTCTCCGTTTTCATCTGTAACGGTAGAGGCGTCGACCGTCGTGCTGCGCGAAGCATATTTGAATTTGCCGTAAATATCTTCTCCCGTCGAGGTATCGCCTTCAATGATGCGCGTGCCGTCTACCCACGAATAAATTTGCTGCGCACGTTCTTCATCTGCCAATCCGTACGCCGCCGCCATATAGTTTACAAACGTGTAGCCAAGATCGATACGAACTCCGTTGACGTTGATGCCGCCGATATACCGTCCCTTTTCGCTGTCCCAGAACAGCGTATTGTACATTTCCTTCGTCGTCGCAGCATATCCGCGATATTCCTCCGCTACGGCGCGCTTTTGCTGCGCCGATGCTGTATCGCCCGCCTTTTCCAGCGCGTCCGCCTCAAAGTCATAAATATCCGCATACGCCAACAGCGAAGCATAAAAATATACATTTTCATAGGCGGACATGTACCCGAATGCCTTATGCACATCCCAATAGTTCGACGACATACCCGACGTCGTTCCGTCTTTTGCCGGGTCCAGAATCGTCATGATCCCCGTCTTTCCTCTGAGCGTATTCATCATATAGCTCATCGCTTTGTCGATCTTGTACTGAATGCTTTGCCCCAGCGAATTGGTCAAATCCATAAACTCGGTAAAGACCGTTCCGTCTTCGTTGAACTGTCCCTGCCGGTTGCACTGCAATAAATAGTTGCGCACCGCCAGAATATAGATCGGATTCAACGAATAATGGCATCCGAACGTTTCATTGAGATGGATGGGGCTGTCCGGCGTCGCCCATACGTATCCGTCATCGTCCGACCACGTATCGTTGCCCGTACGAATGCGCACCAGCAGATCCAAATAGGTGTCGTTTACTTTGGCATAATCGGTAAAATTAAACTTTAACCCGATCCATTCCATCCATTCCGTCGAACCGATCATCGCCGAACCCGTACGGAACGGAGACGCGTTCTGCGATTCGCCCATGATCGACCCGTAAACGACCGGCTCTGTCTTCGCCGTGCCGAAAATCGTCCACATGTTGTTCAAATCCGCATCAAACGTCTGCCCCTTCGACGTGTACAGAAGAGTCCGCAAACTTCCGTACACGCGCATCTCTTCTACAAACAGGAATTTCTCTTCCTTCAGCTGACTTAAATTGATGGTCGTCAACTTTTGTACAAACCGAACGCCGTTCGCAACGATCCCATCCATATTGAACACCAGCGTTCCGCCTTTCGGATTCGGGAATTGCATGATCGGATTGAACCTGCCGACACTGTAATCATATAAATAATAGTATTTCGGAAGACTTTGCCATGTTTTTCCGAAATCCGACGTGTATTCCACGGCAATGTTGGAGGGAAATATCGTGGCTTCCGCAGGTATCTTTACTTCGAATTTGTCCAATGTATAAATTTCATTGAATATATAGCCTACGTACAGTTCATCGTCAATATCCTTCGATGCCTCGGACTGAAAATATGTGCTCTCCCCGTCCGTAACGTTTTCCGCTTTATGCTCTGCGTCCTTCGATCCCGATGAAATCACCTTTACGTTTTGAATCATCGTATCGGGCTCATAGTCCGCCCCTTCGACGCGAATGGTCTTCGCCTTCGACCAACCGAGTTGCGCATCGCCCTGCTGCATCGCTACCGCCGTAGCCGTCACATCGTAGGCACCCGCCTTTTTATACGTATGCGGCAACGAAATGCTCGATTGCTTGGTCGCACTCTGAAGCCCCGGCCCCTGATACGACCACGTTCCGTCTCCCCAATCGACAATATAATAGACAGACTCCGCGCCCGCATCATACCGAACGCTGCTGGAAATACTGACCGTCGCCTCAACCGTATCGCCCGTTTGAACGGCGCGCCCGGGCACCGAAAGAATAATATTGTCTGTTGCCGTTCCTTTTTCATATTCGCTCTGCGAATACTGAATTGGTTTCATACCCGTCGCTATCCCTCCTGTAGTATTCCCTTGGCTTCCCTGCTCTCCCGAAGGAGAGCAGGCGACTCCGCCCAATACCAACAGCGAAGCCAATCCGCAAGCCAATATTCTTTTTATCCGTATCATTTCGTCTCTTTCCTCTTTTTCATCGCCAAAATCGCGCCGACGCCAAGGCTGAAACTGACTGCGATCGAAGCAATCCCCGCTACAGAAGACGAACAGCCGTCCTCCGCCGCTTCCCCTGCTTCCGATACGGTTACCGTAAACGAATCCGAAACGGTGCCGTCCGCTTCCGATTTTACCGTGATCGTCACTTCGCCCGCCTTCACAAAGACAACTTTGCCCGCATTGCTGACCGTAGCGACGCTGCTGTCCGATGTTTCATATTTCAAGCCCTTGTTCGACGCATCGGCAGGATTTACCGTGACCTGCAAGGTAAGTTCATCGCCCGCCTTCGCTTCCGTCACCTTGTTGGTGATCTCGATCGAGCTCACCGCCACGACTTCGTCGTTTTCTTCGACCGTCAGAACAAAGGAATCGCTCTTTGCGTTGTCTTTTGAGGTGACCGTAATGGTCGTCGTCCCCGCCATCAGGCATGTGATCTCTCCCTTATCGTTCACCGATGCCACGATCGGATTATCCGACGCAAACAGGAGCGTGGGATCACTTGCCGTTTCCGGAGCCACCGTCACGTCCAGCGTGATTTTGTCGCCGACTTTCGCCGTCTCTATTTTATTTTCAATCGTTACGGCTTCTACCGATACAAAGGCGTCAACTTCTCCGTCATCCGTCAAATATCCGAAATATACATCTTTGAACGACACTTTGCAACCGTCATCCACAAACAGGGCAATCTCTCCCGATACGCTCTGCGCCGACTTGGTAAGGACAGGCGTCGCCATATCGTTGACATAAAATTCCATGACGCCGTTCAAAACGCGGATCTTAAACAAATTCCACGCGTCCGGAGCGTACGAGCTGTCTATCTCGTGCGGGCCGCCGACACCCGTTACAGGCCCTCCCCAGAACGTGGCGCGCTTTGCCGCATGCTGCATCATGGCGAATACGCCGTCTTGGTTTCCTGCCTTGGTCGTATCTGCCATTGCAAACTGAACCCCGAACCATCCGTTATTTCCGCTCGCTTTGGCCGAAAATACGATTTCAAAATTGTCCGTCTTTCGATTTGCAAAATACAGGGCTTTGTAGTTGTTCCCGACGTTACCGCTCCCTTCTCCTTTCGTCGTGAGCACGCCGTCGGCAATCTCAAAATACTCTTCCCAACCGACTTTTATGCCGCCCGTGCCGCTGCCGCCGGCAATGAATACCGGATCAAACTGCGCCATCGTGTTCTCCGTAAAAGGATACGCAATATAGCCTTGCGGGCCTTCTACCGTCACAACTATGACCGTCTTGACCTCTGCGTTTTCCCGCGACGCGAACGTCAACATATAGTTTCCCGTCTCCTTGAAATACAGCTTTCCGCCCGAATAGACCGCGGCAGGATTGCTCGACGTGAACGTATATTCCGCGCTGGCGCCTTGCGGAAGAACGGATACGCTTACATCCAACGCTTTGCCCAATTCCGCCGTTTGTCCGTTTTCAATCCCCGTCACCTGAATTTGCTCCGGAGCAATATAATCATCCGAGCCCACCGTTCCGTCCGATTTCAAAGACGTGACCTTAAAGGACTTCACCGCGACCGTCTTGTTCGTAACGGCTACCCCGACGTTCCCGGAAGTCAATGCCGCCGCATCCATCGTCACATCTATCACAATGGGATCTTCGTCGTTTAACCAATACTGCATATGCCCTTCGTACACCTTCAAATGATGTACCGTATCGGTCAGACCGTTAAAATTCGTTGCGATGACTCCCGTATCGTTCCATTCGCTTGGATTGATCGCCAAATTGTGCCATGTGTATTTTCCGTCGCCCTGTACAAAGGAAAGTCCGCCCTTCGGATTCTCCGCCGCACCTTTTGCCGGTTTGCTGCTGTCTTCGACCCCATACGCCAGGCCGCTCCAGCCCGCATCCAGCCCTACATGCTGCAGCGTAACTTCCATGTAAAAGTTCTTATACTCCGCACCGGTATAGTACAGATAAAACCAATCGCTCCAAACACTGTTCACATCCTGCACCAGCGACGCTTTGGACGTAACCGTGCCGTTTGCAGCGTCGAAATCCCAAACTTGCGTAGCGTCGCCTGCCGTAACCGTTCTGTCTGAACCGCCGACAAACACTCCCTTGAATTGAGCTGCGGCGTCTTCGGACGTCAAATCTACCGTACTCGTAAACATAGGATCGTCTCCGACCACTAAACTCGTCCCTGAAACAGCCGATACCATCATTACCGCCGAAACCGACATGCAAATTGCCAACATCCCTGACAAAATCGTCACTAAAATTTTACGTTTCATCTGCTTTCCCCTTTTTTATATTTTTAGGGATCACTCCCCTTAATTTTTATATTATCAGGGATCACTCCCCTTAATTTTTCTGATCGCGATCGCAGCAAAACGCTCCCGCCGCTTTCCTCCGCGCTTTTCGCCCGGCCGCACTCCTTCGAACGCTTTGCTTATGAGCTTCAACCTGCCAT
>CALVYJ010000039.1 GCA_944372075.1 uncultured Clostridia bacterium
CTGAGCAATTATTTTCGCTTCTTCCCGCTCTTTTGCTCTTCCGCATAAACTAAGGCGCTCAGTTTTTTTATGTATTCGTTTTCCGCTTCAAGATATTGTATCCTTTCTTTCAGCCTTTGGTTTTCCGCGATTAAGTCTTCTTCCACTGACTTATTCAAAGGTTGTTTCCTCGGTCTGCCCGTGCTTTTCCTTCCGCGACGTTCTGCCATGAGTCCTGCCACTCCTTCTTCCAAGTATATGCGTTCCCATCCACGAAGTCTGTCTTTGCCTTGCGACTCATTTGAGCCTATGTTATATTTTCGTGCGGTTTCACGATAGCTCAGGTGGTTTTCGCGCATATCCATTATAACAGATATCTTGAACTCCGCGCTATACTTTTTGTTGATTCTTTTCTTCCTTGACATAAAAAATATGCACCTCCAAAAGTGTCCAACTTTTGGGGTGCATATCAAAATTGCGGGGGCTCCTTTTGCCCGATCTTTTCCGCGCGAGCGCGGCGAAAAACGTTATGCGTCTTCGAACTGTGAATTGTACAATTCCGCGTAAAACCCGTTTTTCGCAAGCAACTGCGCATGATTGCCCTTCTCGACGATGTCTCCGTCTTTCATGACGAAGATCATGTCGGCATTTTTGATGGTAGAGAGCCTGTGCGCTATGATAAACGACGTTCTGCCCTGCGTCAGGCGATCCATTGCGCGTTGGATCAGAACCTCCGTGCGCGTATCCACGGAGCTTGTCGCCTCGTCCAAGATCAGCATGGGCGCATTCTCGATCATCGCCCGCGCGATCGTAACCAACTGCTTCTGTCCCGCAGACAAGTTTGCCTTATCGTCCAATACGGTGTCGTATCCTTTCGGCAAGGTCATGATGAAATGATGCAACCCCACCGCTCGGCACGCCCGCTCGACCTCTTCGTCCGTTACGCCCTCTTTGCTGTAAACGACGTTCTCGCGAATGGTCCCGTCAAACAGCCACGTATCCTGCAAAACCATGCAGAACAGATCGTGGACGTTCTCGCGCGTCAGCGCGCTCGTCGGAATGGAATCGATGTATATGCACCCGCCGTTCAATTCGTAAAACCGCATCAGGAGATTGACAAGCGTCGTCTTGCCCGCTCCCGTAGGCCCGACAATGGCGATCTTTTGCCCCGCATGTACTTCCGCCGAAAAGTCGTTGATGATGATTTTGCCCGGATCATACCCGAAATGCACATGCTCAAACGTCACGTCGCCGCGCACGTCTTGCGGTAAAAGCCGCACCGTCTTGTCTCGCTCGTCGGCAAGCTCTTCCTCTTCGAGAAATTCAAAGACGCGCTCGCTCGCCGCCGCCGCCGTCTGCATGCTCGTAAACGCCTGTGCCAACTGCGAAAGCGGCGACGTAAACAGCCGTACGTACAGCGTAAACGCGATCACCGTGCCAAACGAGATCGTCTTGTTCGCCACCAGCACCGCACCGACCACGCATACCGCAACATACCCTAAATTCCCGACAAAATTCATCAGCGGCATCATCAGCCCCGAAAAGAACTGCGACTTCCACGCGCTTTGATACAGCTTGTAATTGATGTCGTTAAAGACCGCTTTGACCTGCCCCTCCGCATTGTACGCCTTGATGACGTTGTGCCCAGCGTACGTCTCTTCGATATGTCCGTTGATCTCGCCCAAATACCGCTGCTGCCGCGCAAAAAATTTCTGCGACCGACCCATGATCAGGAACATGAAGACAAACCCGATCACGCTCGCGCCGATCGCCGTAACCGCCATGATCGCGTTGGTCACAAACATCATGACGATACTGCCCAACAGCATCACGACCGCCGTGACAAACGTAACGACCGATTGATTGAGCGTTTGACCGATCATGTCCACGTCGTTCGTAACGCGCGAAAGCACGTCGCCGACGCTGTGTCCGTCAAAATACCGCAGCGGAATGCGGTTGATCTTTTCCGAAATTGCCGTGCGCAGATTTTTGGAATTCTTCTGCGTCACCGTCGCCATCAGAATGCCCTGCACGTACGAACAGAGCAATCCGCCGGCATACAGTCCCACAAGCAGGAAACATAAATACAATACCCGCTCTTTATCCATCGGCAACACTTGCTCGATCCCCTGCTCGGGAAGATACGCAAACGAGGACTGTATCGTGTTCGTCAAATCGCTTAAAACGTCCGGCCCGATCAGATTCAGCGCGACGCCACCTACGGCAAATACCAGCGCAATGACGACCGGCACCAAAAACGGCTTGATGAACTGGATGAGTTTGCCCATCGCCTTCTTAAAATTCTTCGGCTTTTCCGCAACGCGAGGCCCATGCCCCGGCCCGCCCCGACGCGGCGTATTCGATTCACTCGGCATGCTCTTCCACCTCCCCTTCTTCCAGTTCTTCCTTGGAAAGCTGCGAATAGGCTATTTCCCGATACACCGCACACGTCCGCATCAGCTGCGCGTGCGTGCCCTGCCCGACTACATTCCCATCGTCCAGTACGATGATCTGATCCGCCTCTCGGATCGTGCCGATCCTCTGCGCTACGATCAGACAGGTCGCTTCTCCCATCTCCTTTTTCAGCGCGCTGCGCAACTGTTTATCCGTTTTATAGTCGAGCGCGGAAAAAGAATCGTCAAATATATAGATCTCCGGATTGCGGCATACCGCCCGCGCGATCGCGATCCTCTGTTTCTGTCCGCCCGAAAGATTGGTTCCGCCCTGCGCTACGTGCGCCGCATACCCGTCTTCCATCTTCTCTACGATCTCCTGCCCCTGCGCGATCCGGATCGCTTCCTGTATGCCCCGCTCGTCAAAAACATGCCCGCTCTTCTCGCCGTACGCCACGTTGCTTTCGATCGTTCCCGAAAATAAGACCGCCCGTTGCGGCACATACCCGATTTTATCGTGCAGCGCCTGCAACGTGTAATCCTTGACGTTGACGCCGTCGACAAGGATCTCTCCTTCCGTCGCATCGTAAAAACGCGGCACAAGATTGATCGCCGTAGACTTTCCGCTGCCCGTCGAACCGATAAACGCTACCGTCTGCCCGCGCTCCGCCTTGAAAGATAAATCGTGCAGGACATATTCCGTCGCATCCGGATAACGAAAGGATACGTGCCGAAATTCTACCGTGCCGACCGGCGATCCCTCCAGCGCTTCCCGCATCGCTCCGTCTACAATGGTCGGCTGCGTGTCCAATACCTCACCGATTCGACGAACCGAAACCATCGCGCGCGGCAATATTATAAAGATAAACGTCAGCATCATAAACGCCATCACCACTTGCATGGCGTATCCCGAAAATGCGGACATCTGCCCGAACATGCGGCTGCGTTCCGCCGCCGTCGGCAGATCGTCGATCAAATACGCGCCCACCCAGTAGATCGCAAGCGTCAGCCCGCTCATGATCATCGTCATCACCGGCATCATGATCGCCATCGCCCGCGACGTGAACAGCTGCGTCTTCGTTAGATCCAGATTCGCTTTCTCGAATTTCTCCTGCTGGTATCCCTCTGCATTGTATGCCCGCACAACACGTACACCCGTCAGATTCTCGCGCGTTACCGCGTTCAGATTGTCCGTCAACTTCTGTACGCGCCGAAATTTCGGAAATACCGCCAACAATATGATCAAAAACATCCCCAACATCACCACTACCGCGATCGCCGTCGATAACGACCACTGCCAGTTGCGCGCAAGAATCTTTCCGATCGCCCATATCGCCAGAATCGGCGATTTGATCATCACTTGCAGCCCCATCGAGATCACCATCTGCCCTTGCTGTATATCGTTGGTCGTGCGCGTGATCAGCGACGCCGTCGAAAATCGGTTCAGCTCCTCCATCGAAAATCGCTGCACTTTGTCAAATACCCGCGACCGCATGCGAAACGACACCGCCGCCGCAATCCTCGCCGTGAAAAATCCGACCAGAATCGAACTCAGCGCGCTTCCCAATGCACACCCCAGCATCAGCGCTCCGCTCTTCCAGATCTCTCCGCCTCCCGACGTCCCCGTGATCGCATACGCCGTAATCTTTTCCATATAGTCGGGCATCGTAAGATCTAACCATACTTGCAATACGATGAATCCTACGCTGATCAGCGCGTAGATCCATTCCTTCCACTTCAACGCCTTTATGATCCGTATCATGCTACCTCTTCCCTTTTTCGCTTTGATTTGATTGCTCTCCGATTATACCACGTTCCGCAACCCCCTGTCAAATATTTCATATATGTTTACATTAAATATTTGTGTAAAATGATTGACAAGCGACGCTCCGTGGGATATAATGAAGACAAAATAATTTTGAAACGCGTTTTGAAAGGTATTTCAATCGGTTCAGTTGCCCGATTTCATCACAATATGCTTCCGGTCAAACTAATCCTTCGCTGCTTTCACCGAAAATTCGCGACGCAGACCGACTGTCAGCCGTTTTTGCCGACGGTCCGCCATATATGCCGAACGGCAGCGAATTTGCGAGTAACGCAAATTCGAGCGAGCAAGCGATCAAAGCAGTTATGATCGAAAAAGGAGCGCGGCTGCGACTGAACGCGATCCTATCGGGGAGTTTCGCATGAAAGAAGAAAAAATTTGCCAAATAGCAAAACTGATCTACAAGACGGTGCCGCAACTGCGGAAAGATTACATTGCGCCGGCGCGCGAAGCGGACGACAAAATCCCAAAACACGCACTGTTTTGTCTGTTTATCCTGCAATCGCAGGGAACATTGAGCATGCGAGATCTGGCTAGCAGGTTGGGAGTATCCAGTCAGCAGCTCACCCGCATCGTAGGCGATTTGGAAACAAACGGTTTTGTAGCCAGAGCGACGGACGGGAGCAATCGCAGACTGGTCAACGTCCATTTGACAAAACAGGGCGAACAAATTGCGGCATTCCACGCCGAGCGCGCAATGAACAACATCAAAAAGAAATTCGGCGTGCTTACGGAGGAAGAACTGGACGCATTCCTCTATCATATGCGCGAACTGATCCGATTGACGCAAAAGACGGAAGAATTGCAATAACCGCCCCCTTCCTTGCGTCCCCCTTTACGACGTGATCGAAGACCGATGCGCTAACTCTGTCTTGTTTCGGGCGACGCTTTCTAAACGTGCGCCCTGCCCGAACAACGCCTTGCTCTTTGTACACGGTTCGCCCTTTCACTTGCTCTGCATCAAAAAAGAAGCCCGTCCGCAGCCGCAGCTGCGGACGGGCTTTCCTTCGACCGCTCGCTTTCCGCCGAAATCGCTTTCGTTTGCCCATCTTATGTCCCGATTTCCCCTTTCGACTCTGCGCTCCGGCTTTGGAAAGGCCTTTTCCGCTCGTCCCCCCGAATTGAAAAGATTATGTACCGCTCGGGCGCGGCCACAAACGTGTCCGCGCCCGAGCGAATGCATTACTCTACTTCGTAATGGCAACCGGAAACTTGCGTAGGAGGAAGCGTTTCGCCCTCTTTCATATACACACTGCCCATCGACTCCCCGTTCGGGCCGATCACCTTGTAAGTCGCCGATTTCGGCGCCGTATCACCGGAATTTAATCTCATAATCGAAAACCTCCTGATTAAGATACCTTCAGTATGCGCCGCAAAAAAAAGTTTATACCTACGCCAGCAAAAAATTTGCCGCCAACACGGCAAACGCCAAACAAAACAGATAGATCGCGAACCCCAAAAGGGATCCGCCTTGTATGCGCTTGCGCATCCAATGTACGCCGATCGTTCCGAATACCGCGGCGCATAGCGTTCCGACCAACAGACTTTGCCATGAAATTGCAGCGACGTATATCGGATTTTGAATACATTTGTATATTTCCACGACCATCGCGCCGCCGATGACGGGTATGCTCATCAAGAAAGAAAAATCCGCCGCCTCCCTTCGGTCCAGACCGCAAAATACGCCGGCCGCCAGCGTCGCGCCGCTCCGCGAAAGTCCGGGGATCACCGCAAACGCTTGCGCCATTCCCTGCGTCAACGCGCTCTTACAGCCGATCGGCGCGATCGCATACCCGCGCCGAATGCGCCGCCTGCATAAGAGCAGCACTCCCCCCGTCGCCGCGAACGGGATCCATAATCGGTTGACCTGCCCGAACATACCGTCTATTTTCTCGGAAAATAAAAGCCCGACCAGCCCCGCGGGAATCGTAGCCATGATCAATAATCCGATCGTTTTGGGTTGCTCACGCATTATCTTCACGAGCTGCGGCGCATATGCGATCAATACCGCAACCAGCGTACCCGCATGCAAGACAATTCCCAAAAACATATCCGCCCCGCCCGTATCGGTGCCGAGTATGCGCTCAAATAAAAGAATATGTCCGCTGGACGATATCGGTAAAAATTCCGTAAATCCCTGCACCAGCCCCAGAATCGCCGCCTTCCAAACTTCCATACATCGCCTCCGCCTCGCTTTATGATAATACATATGCGCTTGTCCCGACGTTTAGAAGCAATTTTGCGTCGCTCGCCGATTCTTACACTGCGTCGGTCTCAAAAGTCTTGCCGAATTCAAAAAAATCCTGTATAATAGTTTGTAAATCAGGAGGATCGACCTTTGCTGGAAAAAATCTTCGGAAAAAAATCGACGGGCGTCGTTTATATCCTCTGCGTTGCCGCGCTCCTTTTATCGTTTGCAGGTTCGTTCGCTGCGTACTTTTTCCTGCAAAAAGGTTCCCTCTTGCTCTTGATCGAGTTCGCCGCCTTTATCCTCTTGGAAATCGCCCTCATGAGTCTGCCCGTCTTCGTACAGAAAAAATTTATGCTCTATATCCCTCCCTCCGTGGAAATCGGAATTTGCGTCTATTCCGTCCTCTTCTTTTTCAGCCGAAGCATCTATTTGCCAAAAACAAATTTCTTCGCATCTTTGCTCCCGCCTATCGGCGGTTTCGTGCTGGCAATGACCATCTTTTGCATCGTGCGTTCGTTGGCTGACCACCGCGGCGAAAAAACAGGCCGACAATTCTCCCCTCTCTTCATCTGCATCACAACGTTCGCCATTTCCGCTTTCTGCGTCTTGATTTTTAATCTGTTCCTCTGCCTCTTTGCCTGGTTTTCCTCCCGGATGCCGGAAGGCGAATTCCTTTGGTTTCTCACCTTCTCTCTCTTACACTGGATCGGAATCGCAATCTTTTGCGTCATCGGATTCCTTTCCATGCACTCCCAAAATCACGACGCTTTCCGCATCTTCAGCTTCAAAAATTTGAATCCGCAAAATCTCGGTCAACCCTCTATGCATAGCAAAACTCAATCGACCGTTATACGCAACCTGCGCGAAGACACAACCAATTATAAGGATGTCTTCCATACGGTAAAGGCAAAATTTTTCTTCCTTCGCATCCTCTATTTGGGAATTAATGCGGGATACCTCGTCTTTGCAGGATTCGCCTTTATAAAACTCGGAACATTGGGATTGCTGATCATCGGCTCCCTGCTCGCAGGCTTTTTGCTGATTTCCCTCGTCTATGTCTATGAATATTTCCTCTATACCCGCTCCGTTCCCAACCAAAGACTTCGTAAATTGAAAATCGCTAAAACTGCCGTGCGCGTCTATACTCTGCTCCTGCTCTTTTTCGCTTCCGTCCTCTCCGATCATTCGCGCAACGAGCTTTCCGTATTGATCTCCAATATCTTGTTTATTATCAATTTTTGTTCCTTTTTCTACAACGTCTTCGGGAAACCCAAAACGTATCCGCCGGCAAAATAATTCCCCCCCTGTCTTTACCCTGTCTTTACCCTGTCTTTGCTCTTCCTTTGCCCGAAAAGTCCCCGACGTTGCTCTCCGATGCGCAAACCTTCCTTTCCGATCCGTCTTGCCCTTTCACCGTAAACTGTATAAATTAAATTTTCAAAATTTACATAGAGCTCCGGCTTGCGGAAATTTCCGCAAGCCGGAGCTTCGATTCTGTGTCTTTTGCCGCCTTTTTATTGTTGAAATTCCTCAACATGAAAAATGCCAAACAAAAAACGTTTTCCTATATAAATGCAAACCCTATTTGGCGTTACAAAAATCCAAGCGGTGCGCGCAACTCTGCACGATGCCTGTTTTCTCTCCGCTGCATGGCAATATGATTTTTACACTTTCTGTGAGCGCCGCGTCGACGCATTCCTCCCGAAGCGTTCGTTACAGTCAATCACTTTGCCGCCTTTCCGGTCACGATGAGATCGGCGTCGCCGTCTATCCCGCGCACGAGCACTTCCCCTTCGGACAACGGCAACGACGGATGTACGGCGTTGATCTTTTTCATGACCTCGAACATCGCCGCCTTGCGCACGGGCTTGCTCGTCTTTACGGGAACCATATACCCGTCCTCCGTCCGCACCGTACTCGTCACCACGCGCACGGGACACGTAACCTCGCTTTCAGCATACGCCTTGCCGCGATTGCAGCCGTTTCCGCGCACGCTGACCGCCTTTCCCCCTTCCACGGTTACTTCCACCGTGCATCCGATCGGACACTCGATACACGTGATTTCCTCAATCATTTTCTTTTTCCTCCAAATACACGCGCAATTCCCCCTCCGCACTCGCAACGATCTCCCGCTTCAGCACCAGCGCCTCCATTTCGCCGGGCGTGGCGATCCGCCGTTTGCGCTCGGCAACGACTTCCCCGCCGCACTCCGCCTTTACGGTGCAGTCGCGGAAGGTGTTGCTCACGCGGAAATACAATTTCACGTCGCCTTCCGTGTTTTTGTCGATCTTCTGCGGCAAAACGTAGTTAATATTTTTGCCGTTTGTCACCTCGATTTCATCGCGCTCCCGCCTTCCGCCGAGCACGTATTTTGCCGCAGCCGCGCCCGCCGTCTCCGCCTCTTCCGATACAAAATCCACGAGATCATGTACCTGCAAAACGTTGCCGCAGGCAAAAATCCCGTCGATCTGTGTCTCGCGGTTTTGATCGACGATCGCACCCTTTGTGCGCGGCGACATCGCTATGCCCGCCCCGCGCGTCAGCTCGTTCTCGGGAATCAGTCCCACCGAAAACAATACCGTGTCGCACTTGAAATGCATTTCTGTACCGGGTATGGGGCGCTTGTTTTCATCCACGCGCGATACGACTACGCCCGTCACCCGCTCCGCGCCCTCGATCTTCGTGATCGTATGACTTAAATAGAGCGGAATATTGAAATCGTCGAGACACTGCGCGATATTGCGGCGAAGTCCGCTCGAATAGGGCATGATCTCGCACACGGCATGTACGCGCGCGCCTTCGAGCGTCATGCGCCGCGCCATGATCAGCCCGATATCGCCCGAGCCCAGAATAACGACATCTTTCCCGGGCAAATATCCCTTGATGTTTACATATTTTTGCGCCGTACCCGCCGAGTATATACCCGCAGGTCGACTGCCCGCAATGTTCAGCGCACCGCGGCTCCGCTCTCGGCAACCCATGGCGAGAATCACCGCTTTCGCCCGCACGGTGAATACCCCGTTTTGCGGACTGATCGCCGTGACGGTTTTATCTGCGCCCAGCGACAGCACCGTCGTATCGGTAAAAACCTCTATCCCGCGACTCTCCACCTCGCGCTCGAAACGCGCCGCATACTCCGGCCCCGTCATGCTCTCTTTGAACCGCGTCAGCCCGAATCCGTTATGGATACACTGGTTGAGTATGCCTCCCGTGCGCGACTCGCGCTCAAATATAGCCAGATCGCGCACACCGCCGTCGTATGCCGCAACCGCCGCCGCAAGTCCCGCCGGCCCGCCGCCTATGATCACGATTTCGTATTCCCGTTTCATTTGCTTCTCCCGCTTAAAAGATAGGACGATTTTCCGCTCTTGGTCACCCGCTCGAGCGGTATGCCCGCTTCGCGCGCTATGATTTCCGCTACTGCCGGCTGACAAAATCCGCCCTGACAGCGTCCCATCCCCGCGCGCGTGCGCCGCTTCACAGCGTCGATATTGCGAGCAGGCGGATTTCTGCGCACTGCCCGTACGATCTCTCCTTCGGTGATCTGCTCACACCTGCAAACGATCTTGCCGTAGCGCGGATCCTTTGCAATGATCTCGTTTTTTTGTTCGGCGTCAAGCTCCCCGAAAAACCAATCCGGCTTTCGCTCGCCGCAAAAATCTTCCTTTTCGATCAGTTCCAGTCGCTTGCCGACAAGTTCGCGCACCACATATTCCGCGATGGCAGGCGCACTCGTAAGTCCGGGCGACTCGATTCCCGCGACGTTGATCAGCCCCTCTGTTTTTTCGCTCTCTTCGATGATAAAATCGTGGCGGTCACGGCTGTACGCCCGCACGCCCGCAAACGACGTGATCGCATTGTACAGCGGTACCCCTTCGCACATGGCAGTCGCACTCCGCATTACGCGCGCCAACCCTTCCGCCGTCGTGTCGGTACTCGCCTCTCGCAGTTCCTCGGCGGTAGGCCCGAGCAAAAGATTGCCGTCCGCCGTGGGCGTTATCAGAATTCCCTTGCCCTTCTGCGTGGGCGTAGCAAAAATCGTATGCCGCACAAAGTTTCCGCTCTCCCGATCGAGCAAAATGTATTCGCCGCGCCGCGCGCCGATACGCACGGTGTCGTCCCCCGCAAGACGCGCCGTCCTCTCCGCTCCGAGACCGGCGCAGTTGATTATAATTTTTCCGCTCACACGTTCGCCCGTTGCCGACGTTACAATAAATACGCCGTCCTTTCGAGCTATGGCGCTCACTTCAAAATCCGTATATAGTTCCGCACCGTTGTCCATCGCGTTCCCGATCGCCGCGATCGTGAGAGAATACGGACAGACGATCCCCGCCGTGGGCGCATACAATGCCCCCACCGCCGCCCGCGATACGTTCGGTTCGATCGCTCGCAGTGTTTCGGCATCCAAAATCCGAAGATCCTCTACACCGTTGCGCTTTCCTCTCTCAAATAAGACGGAAAGCGTACGCGTATCCTCTTCCGAAAACGCAAGCACCAAAGAACCGATTTGCGCATACTTTACCCCCAGCTCGGCAGCGTATGCCTTCATCATCTTGCAACCGAGTACATTGAACTTCGCCTTTTTGCTCCCTTCGGGCGCGTCAAAACCGGCATGGACGATGCCGCTGTTCGCCTTGCTCGCACCCATCGCCACGTCGCTTTCCTTTTCCAATAAACAAACGCGCAGACGGTATCGGCTCATCTCCCTGAGCACCGATCCGCCGATCACGCCTCCACCGATTACGATTGCGTCATACATTCCGCCGCCTCCGAATTTTTCTCCGCTCGCTTGACAAACTGTTTCTGCTTATAGTATAATGCAAATATGCAAATTGCGCAATATGTGTTTGCAGAATTTGCAAATATTGGAAGAAAGCAGATAAATTGCGCAAATCTTCTGCTCATTTTGCGCATGAAAGAGGCAAAAAAAATGAAAGATACACAGGAAAGGGAAATTCTGGACATACTGCGCAGCCGCAAGCGCGCCGATATAGACGAGCTTGCCTCTTTGCTCTACGTGAGTACGTCTACGGTGCGCCGCAAACTCACCGCTCTTCAGCAAAAAGGTCTCATTACGCGCACGCACGGCGGCGCGCAGATCAACGACGAATACGACTTCTTTCCCAGTTTTACGTTCCGCTCGCACCAAAACTGTCTCGAAAAGAAAAAAATCGCCTTGACCGCGATCAAACTCGTAAAAAACGGCGACTTGATCTTCCTGGACGGTTCGACCTCTGCGTTTTTTATCGCCGAATACCTCACTTCGTTCAAAAACATCAAGGTCGTCACAAACGGCATAGATACCCTTTCTCTGCTTTCTCGAAACAAGATCTCCGCCTATTCTACGGGCGGTTTGATCTCTCCCGTAAACGGCTCGGTGCTCATAGGCAAGCACGCCGAACACACGATCGAGCAGTTTCACGCGGATATAGCGTTTGTTTCCGCGCAGTCGGTAGGATCGGACGGCGAAATTTACGACTGCTTTGAGGACGAAAACGCCCTGCGCAACGTTATGCGAAGCCACGCCGCAAAGAGCGTTTTTTTATGCGACGGCACTAAATTCGGTCGCTCTTCACAATACAGGCTTTGCTCGCTGGGCGAATTCGACTGCATGGTGTGCGATCGCGACTCGCGCAGCTATTTCACTACCCGGCATCTGCCCGAAATTCTCTTCGACTGACCACAATTTTAATTGCGGTAAAATCGTATCGTTGTTTGAGGGGCTTTTGATGATTGTCTGTATTGCATTTAGAAATATAAACATGATGATTATACATGTGAAAAAGATGAACCAAATGAAATCAACCCGGTAACATATAATCAGGCAAAAGCACTTTTTGCAAAAAGTTTGATTATTTGAGGTGAACCGTTACCCAAAAAATAAACAACTAACAGTCAAGACCACCCGTAAAACGGGTGGCTTGCACAAGCCCTAAAAGGGCTTAATACCTGCCGGGCTCACGCCCTC
>CALVYJ010000040.1 GCA_944372075.1 uncultured Clostridia bacterium
GCCTACCCCCATCAGATAGCGCGGCACGTCCGTCGGCAACGCCGGCTGCATCGCTTCCAGCAATTCGTACATCAGCGGCTTCGGCTCCCCCACCGATAATCCGCCGATCCCGATCCCGTACTTCGCATACGGTTTCGCCGACTCTACGCTCGCCAGCCGCAGATCTTTATAAAAATTCCCCTGCACGATCGGAAACAGCGCCTGATTTTCGTTCTTATGCGCTCGCACACAACGCTCCAGCCATCTCTCCGTACGCTCCAACGCTCGCTTCGCATAGGCGTAATCGACTCCGTATTCGCTGCATTCGTCAAACTGCATGATGATATCGGCGCCCAACGCATTTTCGATCTCCATCACCTTCTCGGGCGTGAAAAAATGCTTGCTCCCGTCAATGTGCGAATTGAACCAAACGCCTTCGTCTTTAATGTTGTTCAGCTTCGCCAGAGAAAATACCTGAAACCCGCCGCTGTCCGTCAAGATGGGACGATCCCAATTCATGAATTTATGCAGGCCGCCCGCCTTCCTTACCAGCTCGTGCCCGGGACGCATATACAAATGATAGGTGTTCGCCAAAATGATCTGCGACCCCGCCGCCTTTAAGTCGCGCGGCAGCATGCCCTTTACCGTCGCCTGCGTACCCACCGACATGTAAACCGGCGTCTCGATATCGCCGTGCGGCGTGTGGAATATCCCCGCACGCGCGCCCGTTTCCGCATCTGTCTTGATGACCTCAAATGAAAATTTTTCTGCCAAATTCGTTCCTGCCTTTTAGAAATCCGTTCTCTTTCCTCTGTAAGCCGCCTCGCCCCGCTCAATCGCAAGGCGCATCATCCGGCTCTTTGCCTTCCGTAAGAATCGCCAGCGCCTTTTTGTATTTTTCACGGCGGATCGCCGCCTTTTCGTATTGCGGCGTACCCCGTTCCAGTCGCGTAAGGTCGCAGTTGTGCCGTAAATCCGCAATCTTTACCGCCCTCGCGATCGGGTTCGCCTTGATTTTATATACATAGTCGAAATAATCCGTATCCTTCTCGCGCGTCAACAGCCGCAACGCCTGTACTATCGGCTCCGGAAATTCCTTCGCCAACTCCTCCAACGTTACGCAAGTATCTTCCGCCACGTCGTGCAATAAAGCAACGCAGACCGTCGCCTCGTCCCGCATCCGTTCCGCAACATAGCAAGGATGAAAAATATACGGCATCCCCGCTTTATCCTTCTGCCCTGCGTGCGCCCTGTAAGCGATCTCCGCCGCCTTTAACGTGTATCGCGTGCAAAGCATCTCTACCGCCCGACCCCGTCCGTAATGAACATCGCGTCTCCGAAACTGAAAAACCGATATCGCTGCTCGACCGCTTCCCGATACACCGCAAGACACTCCTCCCTGCCCATCAGCGCCGATACCAACATGATCAACGTGCTTTCCGGAAGATGAAAATTGGTGATCAGCGCGTCTACGCACTTGAACCGATAGGGCGGATAAATAAAGATCGACGTATCGCCGCTGCATGCGTGCAGAAAGCCGTTTTCATCCGCAACCGTCTCCAGCGTCCGCACCGAAGTCGTCCCCACCGCTATCACGCGCCGACCCTCGCGCTTTGCCGCATTCACAACGTCCGCCGCCTCTTGCGAAACACAGTAATACTCCGAATGCATCACATGCTCGGTCAGATCCTCTTCCTTTACCGGACGAAACGTGCCCAACCCGACATGCAGCAAAACTTCCGCAACTTGTACCCCCATCTCTTTGATCTGCCGCAACAGCTCTTTCGTAAAATGCAGACCCGCCGTCGGCGCCGCCGCCGATCCGTCCGTCTTGCAATACACCGTCTGGTAGCGCGTCGCATCTTGCAGCTTTTCATGAATGTACGGCGGCAACGGCATGCTCCCTACGCGCGAAAGGATGTCTTCAAATACGCCTTCGTACCGAAACGATACGATCCGCTCGCCCGTTTCCGTGCGGTCGGTCACCTTCAGTGAAAGTTCGTCCGATACAACCAGCTCCGTTCCCACTTTCGCCTTTTTTCCGGGCTTGACCAACACTTCCCAGTCCGTCAAGTTTTGCCTTTTCAGCAACAAAACTTCTACACGTCCGCCGTTTTTTGTATATGCAAACATCCGCGCAGGCAATACCTTCGTGTTGTTGATCACCAAAACGTCGCCCTTTTTCAAATACTTTACAATGTCGTGAAAGACGGTATGCTCTACTTTGCGCGTCTTCCTGTCATATACCAACAGTCTCGAAGAATCGCGCGGCTCTACCGGCGTCTGCGCGATCAGCTCTTGCGGCAATTCATAAAAATAATCGGATTTTTTTAACATCGTCTTTGCCTTTTCGTATTCTGTCCTTCCCGTCGATCGACGTTCATTCGTCGTCAAACATCGATACCTGCATCCTCTGTTTTTGACTCATCGGGACTCCCATATGCTCATAGCCGCCCTTCAGACAAACCCTGCCGCGCGGCGTTCGGGCAATAAACCCCAACTGCATCAAATACGGTTCGTATACGTCCTCGATCGTGTTTGCGTCTTCGTTGATGGTCGCCGCAAGCGTTTCCAAACCCGCAGGCCCGCCGTTGAACTTCTCGATCAGCGCACGCAACAGCGCGCGGTCCGTATCGTCCAGACCCAATTCGTCGATATCCATCCGCTTGAGCGCATAGCGCGCATCTTCGTACGCGACGACTCCCTGTCCCTTCACCGCCGAAAAATCGCGCACGCGCTTTAACAGCCGATTGGCTATGCGCGGCGTGCCGCGCGAACGGCGCGCTATCTCGTTCGCCGCATCCGCTTGGATCTCAATGCCGAGCATCCTCGCCGATCGCGTTATGATCTGCGCCAGCTCTGCCGGCGTGTACATTTCCAGTCGGCACAAGACCCCGAATCGATCGCGCAGCGGCGACGCCAACATGCCCGCCTTCGTGGTAGCGCCGATCAGCGTAAATTTCTTCAGCGAAAAACGAATGTTTCGCGCCGCCGGCCCCTTGCCCACGATAATATCCAGCGCATAGTCTTCCATCGCCGAATATAAGATCTCTTCGACCGATCGGTTCAGCCTGTGGATTTCGTCGATAAACAGGACGTCGCCTTCGTTGAGATTGGTCAGAATTGCCGCGAGATCTCCGCTCCGCTCGATCGCCGGCCCGCTCGTCAGCTTGATCTGGACGCCCAGCTCCGCCGCAATGATGTGCGCAAGCGTCGTCTTTCCCAATCCGGGCGGCCCGTACAACAGCACATGATCGAGCGGTTCGCCGCGCATCTTTGCCGACGATATGAAAATGGAAAGATTTTCCTTGACCTTGCTCTGCCCCACATAGTCCGCCATCGTTTTGGGACGCAACGCGTTCTCTTCCAGGTCATATTCCCCTTTCGTGCTCATCACGAGTCGCTCGTCAAACCCGTTTTCAAAATCTTCTTCGAATCCCATTCGCCTCAGCCTCCTCTCTTTGACTCACCGGCCTCACATGCTCTTTAACGCGCTCATGATGATCTCTTCCAGATTCTGCGCCCCCCGCTCGATCGCCTGCTTCACCGCCTTGATACTCTCGCTCCGCGTATATCCCAACGACATCAGTCCGACGATCGCATCCTCCTCTTTGTCCGTCATCTTCTCCAAAACAGGCTGCGCGCTCTTTCCGCTCTGCACGGATACCAGCTCCTGCGCGGCAACCTTTTCCCGAAGCTCCAATACGATGCGCTCCGCCGTCTTTTTCCCAAGCCCCTTCACCGAGGAAAGCATCTTCAGATCCGACGTGGCGATCGCCACCGCTATATCGTTGATGTTCATGGCGGAAAGTACGGCTATCCCCATCTTCGGCCCTACGCCCGATACCGTGATCAGCTTCAGAAACATGTTCTTCTCTTCCGGCGAAACAAACCCGAACAGCGTAAGCCCGTCTTCGCGCACCTGCAAATACGTATATGCCTCCCCCTGCTTGTCCGTAACCAGCTTGGCAAACAGCGCCCCCGAACAGACCAGCTCATACCCGATCCCGCCGTTTTCCAGCAAGATCGTTCCCGCTTCCGATGCCAGCACTTTGCCTTTGATATATCCGATCATTTTAACCTCTCCGCTCCCCAAATTACACTCGTCTCGGATCCGCACCCCGGATCGTAACGCTAAATTGTATATAGACCCGACAGCCTCGACGTGAACGAATGACACAGCGCCACCGCCAGAGCGTCCGCCGCATCGTCCGGTCGGGGTATGCCCTTCAAATGCAACAAATTCGCCGTCACGATCTGGATCTGCCGTTTTTCCGCTTTGCCGTACCCCGTCAACGCCTGCTTGATCTGCATGGGCGTGTACTCGAACAGCCTGCCGCATCGCTTGACACAGGTCAGCAACGCTACGCCCCGCGCATGCGCCACCGCCATTCCCGTGGTTACATTCTTGGAAAAAAACAGCTCCTCTATCGCAACTTCGTCCGGTTCGCATCTATCCAGCAATTTATTGATCCCCTCTTCCAAAATCGCCAGCCGTACGGGCAGGCGCTCCTCTTTCGGCGTAAGCACCACTCCGTAATCCCGCGCCGTTACATTGCCGTTTTTGTCCTTTTCCAATACCCCGTATCCCAGCGTCGCCAGCCCGGGGTCGATCCCTAAAATAATCAATTTTGTATCTCTTTCCCGTAAAAAAACTTGAATTTTTTTGCAAAATATATTACAATACCTGTAACGGTTTCGTTTGACCGCTCTTTGGGAAAATTCCTTTCCTTCATTATTTTAAGGGTTTCGCCCAAATAAGTCAAACAAAATTCGACGAAAAACATACGGAGTGTGAAATTATGAAATTGTGGGAAGGGCGTTTTACACAGCCGCTCGCCAAAAGCGCGGACGATTTCAATCAGTCCCTGTCTTTTGACTATAAATTGTACTGGCACGACATCCTCGCAAGCATCGCGCATGTGAAAATGCTCGGCGAAACACAGATCATCCCCAAAGAAAACGCCGAAAAAATCAGCGATACGCTCGTCAATATCCTCGCCGATATCGAAAAGGGCGTACTCGTCTTGGAAGGCGCCGAAGATATCCATACCTTCGTCGAACAGGAATTGACGAAACGTATCGGCGCCGTAGGCAAAATGCTGCATACCGCGCGCTCCCGCAACGATCAGGTAGCGACCGATCTGCGCCTCTATGCCAAAGACAGCATCGTCAATATCTGCGGCCATCTGAAAGCCGTCGTTTCTACGCTGCTCAACATCGCCAACAACAACGTGCAATACATCATGCCCGGCTATACGCATATGCGCCGCGCGCAACCCATTTCCGTCGCTCAATATTTCAACGCCTACAGCGAAATGTTCCTGCGCGATATCGAACGCTTTACCGATTGCTATAAACGTACCGACGTGATGCCTCTGGGCAGCTGCGCTATGGCTGGCACGGATTTCCCCATCGATCGCAAACTCACGGCAAGCCTGCTCTCCTTCTCGGAAATTTCGCAAAATTCCATCGACGCCGTTTCAGACCGCGATTTCGTCGCCGAATACATATTCTGCTGTTCTACCGTAATGGCGCATTTATCCCGCTTCTCCGAGGACCTCATCTACTATTCCTCCGAAGAGTTCGGCTTTATCGATATCTCCGATACCTATTCCACCGGTTCATCCATCATGCCGCAGAAAAAAAATCCGGATATCCCCGAGCTCGTTCGCGGAAAGACCGGCAGAGTTTACGGCGACCTCACGGCGATCTTGACCGTATTAAAAGGCATCCCCCTCTCCTACAATAAGGATCTGCAGGAAGACAAAGAATGCCTGTTCGACGCCGAATCGACCGTTCTCGGATGCCTGGGAATCTTTAACGAACTCTTGCAGAATATTTCTTTCGATACCAGAAAGATGCGCAACGCTGCTTCCGGCGGCTTCTCGACAGCCACCGATATCGCCGATTACCTCGTGCAAAAGGGAATGCCCTTCCGCGACGCGCATGCGGTGACCGGACAGATCGTCCGCTTCTGCCTGGAAAACGATAAGGCGTTGGATAAACTCGATTTGGCTTCCTACCAACAGTTTTCCACCCTCTTCGACGAGGAGATCTTGCAGCGCGTTCGCGTCAGCCATTCGGTCGAAGCGCGCAAGGTCATCGGCGGCAGCGCAAGAAGCGCCGTCCGCGAAAACATACGCTCGATCACAAGGCGTTTGAATAAAATGTTCAAAGAATCCTGATGCTTTTCTTTTTCGGATCGCTTGCCCCTTTTTCGGCTCATCCGATTCCGTGAATTTGTTTCTTTGATCGCTTATTGAATTTTCAAAAAAGCGGGCGGGGCGCAACTTTCGTTGCGCCCCGTCCGCTTTTTATATCGGCTCTCGCCCGTTTCTTCATCCTTCGCCTTTCCGAACGGACGCCGCCGCTCGAGAGCCCCCTTCCGTCGGTCTTAACCGCTGCATCCCATCAATGCCGCAAACCTTTCGGGTAGTGGTTCTTCAATCCGTTTCCGCCCTTCATCAAACCGATCGGATATCCGTCGAACGCCGCAACGCACCAACCCTTTACTCCGCGATCGGGCAGTTGCTCGCCGCGCAAATAGAGCGCCGTTTCCCGTTCGTCCAAACAGACCGTCTTGCGCAGCGACCGACGGTTTATTCCCATCGCCAACGCATGCGAAGGCTCAAATCTTCCGCCGGCATCTTCGCCTAAATACAGTCCCGCACGCAAAACGCGCAGGCCGTCCAGCGAAAACAACTCGTCCGGAACAAGGCTCAACCCCCTTCCGCTTCCCAAAAATTGTCCGTCAAGCTCTTCCGACAGAAATTCCCTTTCAAATTCCTTCCACAGCGACAAACTTCGCCTGTCCGCCGCGATCTTGCACGGCCGATAGCGCGTCCTTTCCCCCTCTTTCCGCTCGAATGCCGCCGCAAAATGCCCCTCGCCGCGCTCGCGGTGCGGATAAATTTTTTTCTGCTCCGACAGCGCAAACGTCGGAAACGTCTTCAAAAACCACTCGACGTTCTGCTCGTCTTCCTCTTCCGAAAAAGTACACGTCGAATACACCAGCCTGCCGCCGGGCGCCAGCATTTTGACCGCCTCCTGCAAAATCTGCCTTTGCCGCGCCGCGCACATCCGCACATTCTCCGCGCTCCATTGCTCGGACGCCGCCGGCTCTTTCCGAAGCATTCCCTCCCCGGAACAAGGCGCATCGACCAGTATTTTGTCGAAATATCCCTCCAAACGCTCCGCCAACACGCTCGGATCCGCATTGGTTACGACGGCATTCGTCACGCCGAGCCGCTCTACGTTTTGCAAGAGGATTTTAGCGCGGTCCGGGATCTTCTCATTTAAGACCAGTATCCCGCGACCCTCCATCGCCTGCGCCAGTTGCGTTCCCTTTCCGCCCGGCGCGGAACACAAATCCAATACACGTTCTCCGGGTTTTACGCCTAAAAGCGGTACGGCACACATCGCGCTCGGCTCTTGCACATAAAACAAACCGGCGTCGTGATAGGGCGTTTTCCCCGGCCTTTCTTCCGTAATGAAAAATCCGTTGCTCTCCCAAGGCACCGCTTCAAGCGCAAACGGCGCCATCTGTTTGAATCGCTCCGCCGTCACCTTCAGCGTGTTCACCCGTATCCCTCGATACGGCGCCTCCTTCAAACAAGCGGCGTATGCCTCGTAGTCGGTCAACCGCTCCCGCATCCTTCTTAAATATTCGTCGATCATTCTTCCTTTGCCATAAATTGATTTTCAAATGCCGTCAGCGTATAAATCTGCTCGATCTTGCCCTCTTCCATCAGTCGGTAGGCTGCGTTCCTGCGCACGCTGTCATCACCTTCCCGCTCCACAAACATGTTGCACCCGCTCAACTTTAAGGAGTACTTCCCGCCGCGCCGCACGATCTCTTTTACAAGCCTCTTTGCGAGCGGCAATTCTTCCTCGATGCTGCGCGAAAAGCTAAATCGCTTGCCGCGAAATTCTTCGCTCTGCGGACGCACGCGGTATCCGTATACAAAATCGTTGAACTTCGCTCGCTTTTCGCCGCGCTCCCGCTTTTCTCGGCTCTTTTCCCGAAGATACTCGCTCCTGCGCCCCGATGAACACCCGCTGAATTGATTGTTTTCTATCTTCCCCGGTCGTATGCTGTATTTTTCAAGCAGCTGCGACAGCGTACACCCCTCGCGCTCACACATCTTTTGCGCCACGCGCATCGTTGCATACGCGTCATCCGCCGCACAGTGCGCCGTATATTCGATCTCGAAAATTTGCGTCAACGCCTCCAACCCCGCCTGCCGGTCGTACGTCTCCGTCATCGCCATATACATAACTTGCGTATCCGCAAACCGAAACGAAAAAGAAGGCAATTTATAGCGCCGCGTCTCCAAACTTAAATACTTTACGTCGTTGATCGCCGCATGCCCCAATACCAATTTATCCTCGCCCTCCAACAGCGACTTGATCTTGGCATAATACGCTTTGAAGTCCGGATATTTCTTGAAATCGGCGTAGTCGTACGGCAATACGATGCCGTCTCCGCCGCGATCCGTCAAATGAAATTTGCCGTTCGGATTGATCAAGAGATCTTCCTTCTCCAATATATGAAATTCCTCGTCGCATATGCAGTACCCGAACGCACAGATCTTCGCCACGTTCTTATACACGCACGCGCACTCGATGTCAAAAAAAACGTACTTCATCCCAAGCTCACTCTTTCTTTGCTTTTTCTCCTAGATTATACCATAACCGCGCCCGCTTGTAAAGTTTTTCCGTCACCTGCGTTCCGCTGCCGTTGCCAAAACATTCGCGCGAACCGCCTTCTTTTTAATTGCTAATCGGCTTTGTTTTGTGTTAAAATAATATTATATATGACAAAAGGAGATCGTTATGCTCGGTATTGTTGTCGCTATGCAGAATGAGGCGGACGTATTGCTCAAACAATCGGTTATCCGTTCCCAGGAAACGTCGCTCGGAAAAACGCTCATCCGCGCGTCTTTCCGTTCCATCGAGTATTTGCTCGCTATTTCCGGCGTGGGAAAAGTAAACGCCGCCGCCGCTACGATGCTCGTCCTCTCGCAAGGAGCTACGCGCATTTTGAACTTCGGCGTCGCCGGCGGGATCGCTCCCGATAAAAAAATCGGCTGCGTCTTTCAAATCGAAAAGGCCGCCGAAGCGGATTTTGATTTGAGCGCCATCAACCACACCGCAGTCGGAACGCACAACGAACGCGAACAGCCCTTCTTTTTCCTGCAGTGCCGCGCCAATGCCTTCGAGAAGGGTATCGTCGCCTCCGCCGATCGATTCGTCTGCGACCCCGACGAGCTTCCCGCCGTTTCCCAGCTGGGCGCCTCGATCTGCGAAATGGAAGGCGCCGCCATCGCACACGTCGCTTGGAGCGCAAACGTTCCCTGTTCGATGTTCAAGGCCATCTCCGACAACGCAAACGAAACGAGCGTGCGCGACTATTCCCGGAACTGCCAAACGGCTCTTGATAATTTGGGTTCTCGCATGCAAGAAATCTTTACCGAGGTGTTTTATGAATAAAATCCCCTCTTTCCAAAAAAATCACAACGCCCTTTTGCCCGGCTTTTATTTTTCTACTCTCCAGCAGGGCGTTGCTACCTTTGACTTAAGATTCAAACAGCCCAACTGCGGCGACTACCTCTCGCCCGCAGTATCGCACAGCATCGAGCACATGATTGCAACCGCCATCCGCAACGGCTCTGCCAAAGACAACATTATCTATTTCGGGCCGATGGGCTGCCGCACCGGATTTTATCTGTTGACCGTTCATCTGCCTCCGGCACAGGCGCTTCGCTGCCTGAAGGAAGCCGCTCGCGCTGCCCTGCTCATGCCCGCCGTACCCGGCGCGAAAAAAATCGAATGCGGCAATTACAAAAGTCACGACCTGCCCGGCGCAAAGCGCGAACTTCAACTGTATTTGCAGTTGCTGGAATCTTTGACCGATGCGCAGATCGCCCGCCAAGAGGCACTCTATGAGGCAGCCTTATGATCAAACTCGGCGGCGGTTGGGACGAAGTGCTGTCCCCTTTGTTTCAAGATGAAAATTATCAGAAAATACGCTCCTTTTTGAAACAAGAGTATTCTCATCATATCGTGTACCCCGATATGTACGATATCTTTAACTGTTTCAAACTCACCCCTTTCGATCAGGTCAAAGTTGTGCTTTTGGGACAAGATCCCTACCACAACGAGGGGCAGGCGCACGGGCTTTGCTTTTCGGTACAGGACGGCGTGGATGCTCCGCCCTCTTTAGTCAATATCTACAAGGAATTGCACGACGATCTGGGTTGCCCGATCCCCAAATCCGGAAATCTGACGAAATGGGCAAAGCAGGGCGTCCTCTTGCTCAATACCGCGCTTACCGTGCGCGCGCATATGGCAAACTCCCATAAAAATTGCGGCTGGACTTGGTTTACCGACAACGTCATTCAACGGATTTCACAACAGCGCGATCACGTCGTGTTTATCCTATGGGGCGGCAACGCGCGGTCGAAAAAATCTCTCATCGACTCCTCCCGCCACTGCATTCTCGAATGCGCACACCCGTCTCCCCTCTCCGCCTACAACGGATTCTTCGGGTGCAGACATTTTTCCAAAGCAAATCAATATCTCGTCGAACATGGCGTTTCTCCCGTCGACTGGGATCTGACCAAATAACTGATTTTTCACTCCCTTTATTTTTTTGAGGTCTTTATGAAATATATCGTTGTTCTCGGCGACGGAATGGCCGACTATAAACTTCCGCAACTTCACGACAAAACTCCTCTGCAAGTCGCCCATAAACCTTGCATCGACAGCCTAGCCCCCCTCTCAAAAGTCGGACTCTGCAAAACCGTCCCCGACGGCTTTAAGCCGGGCAGCGACGTCGCCAATCTTTCCGTCATGGGGTACGATCCCCACGACTGCTACACCGGGCGCTCTCCTCTGGAAGCCGTTTCCATCGGCATCCGCCTGCGCGATACCGACGTCACCTTGCGCTGCAATCTCGTGACCCTTTCCGACGAAGCGAACTTTCAAGACAAAACCATGCTCGATTACAGCGCCGGCGAAATTTCCACCGAAGAGGCCCGTACGTTGATCGAGTTTTTGAAAGAACATTTCGACAACGACACGCTGACCTTGTATGCCGGCGTAAGCTATCGACACTGCCTCGTAGTCGATCACGGAGCCATCGGACACGACCTCACGCCCCCGCACGATATCACCGGCAAACCGATCCGCAACTTTCTGCCGAAAGGCCCGAACGCGCAACTCTATCTTTCCTTGATGGAACGCGCCGCAACGCTTTTGCGCGACCATCCCGTCAACCGTGCCCGAAAAGCCGCCGGAAAAAACTGCGCCAACGCCGTCTGGTTTTGGGGAGAAGGAACAAAACCGCGCCTGGAAAATTTCCAGACAAAATTCGGCAAGAAGGGCGCCGTTATTTCCGCCGTCGACCTCGTCAAGGGAATCGGCATCCTCGCCGGAATGCAGATCATCGACGTTAAAGGCGCGACCGGAAATTACGACACCAATTTCTCCGGAAAAGCAGACGCCGCCCTGCGCGCCCTGTTGAACGGTACCGACTTCGTTTACATCCACATGGAAGCCCCCGACGAGTGCGGGCATCAGGGCGATATCGACCATAAAATTTTTTCCATCGAACAGATCGACAAACTCGTCGTTCAGCCGCTCGTGCAGGGCTTACTCGACGCGCACGAACCCTTCCGCATGCTCATTTGCCCCGATCACCCGACCCCCATTTCCGTTCGAACGCACGTCGCCGACCCCGTTCCCTTCCTGCTGTATGCCAGCCAAACGCCCTGCTCGGGCGGCGCGGATCGCTACGACGAAGACAGCGCAGCAAAGACCGGACTCTTTGTCGAGCATGGGTATGACTTGATGCGCCTGCTCTTAAACGAATGACGCCGCCGTCTGTCCGCTGCGACGCCCTTGCTCTTTCATAAACGGCGTTACGACCGAGCGGCGCGCCCCTGCCCCCAACGCGGCAGAGACGCGCCGCTCGATTTCTACCCGCTTTGTTCGCCGCAAAATACCCGATCCTTTTCGCTTCAGCCGCCGCTTCACAATTTTTCGACGCGCGACCGCCTTGCACCCGATGAGAAAAAACCAAACAAATTTGATTTTTCAGCGTCTTTTTGTTTGCAAAATGCAGCGGGATATTGTATAATGTTATCTGTAATCGCAAGAGTCGCCTAATGGTATGGCGCCAGCTTCCCAAGCTGGTTCCCGCGGGTTCGATTCCCGTCTCTTGCTCCAAG
>CALVYJ010000041.1 GCA_944372075.1 uncultured Clostridia bacterium
ATTTCAGCCGCCCGCTCGGGCGCTTGCGCCCGAGCGGGCGGCTCGCACGGAGAGAGGCTCGCTCGGAGAGCGGCAGAGACAAAAAAGCGCAAAAAACAGCGCGGATTTTTACTTTGCAAAACGGGAAGAATATGGTATACTAAACGGAGAGCGATCCGGAATCGAAAAAAGAAAGGGAAAGTATGCAATTAAAGAAGTTAGAGAGGGAAGACATACCGCAGCTGTTGCGGTTTTTCCGAAATCAAAGAACGCACATATCGAACTATTCGGCGGGTGTTTTGTACATGTGGAGCAAATATTTATCGACGCACTATGCGATCGAGGAGGGCTGTCTGATATTGTGCGATCGGTATGTAGGCAACCGATATTTTTACTGGCCGATCTCGGCGGAAGGGGATGCAGAAGCGGAGAAGCGGGCGGCGGAAAAGATCGAGGCGTTTTGCCGAGAGAACTATATACGTCTGCATTTTACGGCGATACCGCGGGAGAGGCTTGCTCAGCTGATAGAGCGATACGGAACGGACGTACACGTATCGAACATACGGAAGTGGCGAGATTATCTGTATCGTGCGGAAGATTTCAAGTTATATCCGGGCGGGAAATACAGCGGGCAGCGCAACCATGTAAACAAGTTCAAGAAGAACAATCCGGACTACGCGTTTGAAGAGTACACGAGCGAGCTTGAGGCGGAAGTGCTGTCGTTTTTGCGGGAGATATCGCAGGCGCAGACGGAGAAGGGCGAAGCGTTGGCGGATGAAGAGATGCGCGGGGTATTTGATATCCTTCCCAAAATTGAGGAGCTTGGGATGTTCGGGGGGATACTGCGGGCAAAGGGCGAGATCGTGGCGTTTGCGGCGGGGGAGATCTGTGCGGACATGCTGATCGTGCAGATCGAAAAGGCGAAGCGCGGCGTGCAGGGGGCGTACCCGGCGATGGCGCAGCTGTTTGCGCAGCGATTCTGTACGGAAGGGGTAGTCTATATCAACCGCGAAGACGATTCGGGCGACGCCGGACTGCGCAAGTCGAAGATGCAATATTTGCCGCTGGCGCTGGTCGACAAGTACAACCTTGCCATACATCGCTCGTTTGACGGGTTATCCGCCTATCCGAAGATAACCACGCCCAGGCTGGTGCTGAAGGAGATCGAGGACGCGGATGCCGAGGCGTTTGCGCGGCTTGCGAAGGACGACGAACTCAACAAATACTGGGGGTATGACTGGCGGGAGAATGCGACCGAAGCCGAGCCGGACGCGATGTGGTTTTTGCAGGACGTACGCAAGGATTTCAAACAAAAGAACGAATTGCCGCTGGGAATTTATTGGGAGGACAAGCTGATCGGAGAGGTCGTTTTGCACAATTTCGGCTATCGTGCGGAGGCGGAGATCGGCATGCGCGTATTGCCGGAGTACCGGGGCAGGGGGTTCGCGCGCGAGGCGCTGATCCATCTGATGGATTACGGGTTTGTGAAGCTGAATCTGGAGCGCATCGAGGCGAAGTGCTTTAAGGAAAATACCGTGTCGGCGTATACGCTGAAGGCGGCGGGAATGCGTCCGTGCGGAGAGGACGACGCCTATTTCTTCTTTTACAAGACGGCGGCGATGTAAAAAAGCGCCAAAATCGCCGAAAAACCGTTGCCGTACGGCAACAAATATGCTACATTACAGTACAATTCAATCAGTCAAAAATTATAGCCGGCTATATCTGTTTGCTTCGCAAACAGATATAGCCGGCTATATCTGTTTGCTTCGCAAACAGATATAGGGTTTAACAGCCGAAAGCGCCGGCGCGAAGGAGGAAGGGAGCAAGATGTCGGTGTTGGAGGCGATTTTTTCGGGATTAAAGATCCTGTTGGCGGCGGTATCGGTGCTGACGATCTACAAGACGGTGTACAAAGCGATCGGATTTTTTGCGCGGGCGCGGAAGTTTTCGGCAGCGAAAAAGCAGCACAGCTACGCGATCGTCATCTGTGCGCGCAACGAAGAGAAGGTGATCGGGAATTTGCTGGACAGCATAGCGGCGCAGCGATATTCTTCGGAAAAGGTGAAGGTATTTGTGATTGCGGACAACTGCACCGATCGGACGGCGCAAATCTGCCGAGAGAGGGGGGCGATCGTGTACGAGCGGACGGATCCGAAGCGAGCGCGCAAGGGATGGGCGCTGCAATTCGGGTTTGCGCAAATCCGCTGCGATTACGGAACGGACTGCGCGGACGGATTTTTGCTGTTCGACGCGGACAACCTGTTGCATCCGGATTTTCTGGCGCGCATCAACGAGGCGTTCGACACGGGCGAATATGACGTCGTATGCGGCTATCGCAACACAAAGAATTTTGCGAGCAATTTTATTTCGGCGGCATACGGCATTCATTTTTACCGCAGTTCGATGGCGTATCATCGGCCGCGCCAACGCCTGCACACGTCCACGCATCTGGCGGGAACGGGGTTTGTCATCCGCGCCGAGTGGCTCAAAGACGGCTGGAATTGGGTCTGCCTCACCGAGGACACGCAGTTTACCTACGAAGTGATCTCGCGCGGCGGCAAGATCGGCTATTGCGAGGCGGCTGAATTTTACGACGAACAGCCTACGCGCCTTCGCACCGTGTTCAAACAGCGCATCCGCTGGGCGAAGGGGAGGCTGTACGCCTTCTTTGCGTACGGATATAAGCTGCTTGGCGGAATGTTTCGAAAAAATACCGACAAATGGGCGTGCTACGACATGATCTTTTACGGGTTTCCCGCAGGACTTTGTTCGGCACTGCTGGCGATCGCCACCTTTGCGGCGTCCTTTATCGGCGTCGCCCTTTCACAGGGATGGCAGGGCGTCGCGGAGCAGTATGTCACGCTCTCGCTGTTGCGCGCGGCGGCAACCGCCCTCGCCCTGTTTTGGGCGCAGGCCGTCGCAACGGCGCTGCTCGTCGTCATCCGCGAACGCAAAAAGATCCGCTGCGGCAAGGGAAAACTCGCGCTGTACGTGTTGGCGTTTCCGTGGTTCGATCTGATCGGCTCGCCCCTTGCCGTGCTTTCGCTCTTTCTGCACGTGACGTGGAAAAAAATCGAACACGACGATACGACGCGCGTCGAAGAGCTGCTCTCCGCCCCGCAACCCCCTCGCCGCCCTTTTGGGGAGACCGCTTCCCGACAGCAGAGCAGCGTCCGTCCCGCCGAAACAGATTTATCGCTCGCAACAGATTTACCCGTCGAAACAGATTCGAGCGCCGAAGAAAAATCGGTGCGACGATAAAACGGGAAACGCGCCGATAAACTTTGTCGGTTTTCGTTTTTCGCCGCAAAAGGCGCTCGTACTTTTCTCGTACAAAAGAGACGAGTTCTGCGCATTTGCCGCCCGTTTTTCCTCTTTGCCGCACATATTGACCGCGGCGCAAGAGCGTTCGCGAGGCGGCAGGGCAGGACGCGGGGAGACTGGGTCAAGCGCAGGCGGCAGGGCAGGACGGGGGAGACAGGAGTAAGAGCAGGGCTGCGAGAGCGGGTACGGGCAAAAATTCGGCAGCGGGGCGATGTCGAAAGGGGCGGTTTTGCGTAAAAAAATCCCGGCAATTTCTCGCGTGAAGCGAGAAATTGCCGGGTTGTTTTTGAAAGGAAGTCGCTCGATGCGGGCAGCAGGTCAAGCCTGTTCGGCGGCGCGCGCCTTGATGATCTTTTCGGCTTCCGCTGCGGGCACCTCTTCGTAGCGGGCGAGTTCCGCCATGAATTTACCGCGTCCCTGCGTCATACTGCGCAGGTCGGTGGCGTATTTTTGGATCTCTGCCTGCGGGGCTTCGGCGTTTACGATCTGCAGGCCTTCCAGCATGTCGATGCCCAAAATTCTGCCGCGGCGCTTATTCATATCGCCCATGATATCGCCGAGGAAGGCTTCGGGGATGGCGATTTTCAGCTTCATAACCGGTTCGAGCAGGCAGGGCGAAGCGTTTTTGAGTCCCTCTTTGAAGGCGATGGCGGCGGCAAGTTTGAACGCCATTTCCGAGGAATCCACGTCGTGGTAGCTTCCGTCGTAGAGCACGGCGCGCAATCCCGTCACGGGGTATCCTGCCAAAACGCCGTGGGGCAGGCATTCGATCAAGCCCTTTTCCACAGCCGGGATATACTGTTTGGGAACGGAGCCGCCGACGACCTCTTCGGCAAACTCAAATTCGCCGTCGAAGGGTTCAAAGCGCACTTTGCAGTGTCCGTACTGACCGTGTCCGCCCGATTGTTTTTTATGTTTGCCTTCCGCCTCCACCTTTTTGCGGATGGTCTCGCGGTAGGCGATCTTGGGTGTTTTCAGCACGGCGGTGACGTTGAATTTCGCTTTCAGTTTTTTATTGATGACGTCCAGGTGCGTTTCGCCCTGGCCGCTGATCAGCATTTCGCCCGTTTCGGCGTTCTTTGTAACGCTGAAGGTGTAATCCTCCTCGGCGAGCTTGTTCAAGCCCTGGAAGATCTTATCCTCTTCGCCCTTTTTCTCGGCGTAGATCGCCATGGAAAGCACGGCGCGCGGGAAATGGATGGGGTCGAACTTGACTTTTGCGGATTCATCGCACAGCGTATCGCCCGTATTGGTGGCGGTCAGTTTGTTTACGGCGCCGATGTCGCCCGCGGTCAACTCGTTGACCGCTTCCTGTTTTTTGCCCTTCAGCAGATAGATCTGGTTGATGCGTTCGGTCTTGCCGGTGGTGGCGTTGTACACGGTCGCACCCGATTTCAACGTGCCGCGAAACACCTTCATGATGTTCAGTTTGCCGACGAACGGATCGACGATCGTCTTAAATACCTGTGCGGCAAAGGGCGCGTCCGCTTCGCAGGTGATGTCCGTCAGTTCGTCCTTATCGACGGCAGACGCCAAGATCTCTCCGCGCTCTTCGGCGCTGGGCATGTATTTTACGATCTCGCCCATCAGATTGATGATGCCTCGGTTTTGCAGGGCGGAACCCGCCATCACGGGAATGGTGTTCACGCTGTAAATTCCCTTGCGGATGCCGTGGATCACTTCCTCCTTGCTCAACTCGCCTTCCCCGAAATATTTGTCCAACAGCGCGTCGTCGTTTTCCGCAGCCGTCTCCGTCAGGTTCGCCTGCATCTGTTCGAGCGTCGCCTTCATCTCTTCGGGAATGGGAATTTCTTTCAACCCTTCCTCGGAGAAGCGGAATGCCTTTTCGGTCAGCGCGTTGATATAGCCGACCATCTTGTTCCCGTCCATCAGCGGGATCTGAATGGGCGCGATCTTTCCCGCATATTTTTCTTGCAGCGCGGCGATCGTCCCCTTATAGTCCGCGTTCTCTTTGTCCATGCCGTTGATGAACAACACCATCGGCTTTTTCGCCTTCAGACATTTTTCGATCGCCTTCTCCGCTCCGACGCTCACCGTCCCCGTCGCCGAGGTGACGATCAACGCCCCGCCGGCGGCGCGCAACGCCTCGTTCTCTTCCCCCTCAAAATCGTAAAAACCGGGAACGTCCAGCAGGTTGATCTTGACCCCTTCCCACATGGTGTATGCCAATGCCAGCGAAATCGACATCTTCCGTGCGATTTCCTGTTCATCGTAATCGGTAACCGTGTTTCCATCGGTAACTTTTCCCAAACGATCGGTCGCTTTTCCGTTAAACAAAATCGCTTCACATACCGAGGTCTTGCCCTCGCCGCTGTGTCCGATCACTGCAATGTTGCGAATGTCTGCGCTCTTGATGCTCATATTTTTACTCCCTTACCTGCGGGCGCGGTGTCGAATTTTTGTGGTTGAATGCCCGCTTCGTCGGCAAATCGCTTTCTCAAAAAGCCTGCCATAAAACTATTATAATACAAAATCACGTCGATTTCAATAGCTCGTTGAAAATTTTTCGCAGGATTTGAAAATTTTTTGCGCGCGGCAAATTCCGCCGCAAATAAACACGCCCGCCGTAAATAAACACTTTAGCCGCGCAAATTGCAAAAACCCGCTTTGCGTTGCGCCTGTTTGCAACGAGACTCGTCCGTTTGGGTTTACAGGGCGATTTTGTTCGCGCGCACGCATAAGGCGGATCGCGCCGCGCCTGCTTGCAACGAGGCTCGTCCGTTTGGCTTGCAAAGAGGGGCGAAAAGGGAGCGGGCGCGCAAGTTTGCGCGCCCGCTCCGGGTCGGCTTTCGGTTTATCGGATCGCTTTGCGGGTCAAATTCTGCAATGCGGCGGGGCGGGTGCGCCGCGCCGTTTGAAAGGACGGGGGGAGAGGGTCAAGAGCCGATCAAATCGCGCACGATCTCGCCGGCGAGCAAGAGGCCTGCCGCGCCGGGCACAAAGGACATGCTGCCGATGAATCGTTCGCCCGAGGGGGCGGCGGAGCGATCGGGGAGGCGAGGCGGTTCCTCGGAATAAACGGCTTTTATGCCTGTGATGCCGCGCGATTTCATTTCGCGGCGCATGATGCGTGCGAGCGGACATTCGCGGGTCTTATCGAGGGGCGCAACGAGAAAGGGCTCCGTGCCCGATTTGTTTCCCGTACCCATGCAGGAGATCACGGGCACGCCTGCTCTGCGCGCGCAGGAGAGCAGCAGGGCCTTTGCGGAGACGTAGTCGATGCAATCGGCAACGTAAGAATAGCGCGAAAAATCGAACGACTGCGCCGAATCTTCCCGAAAAAAGCGTTCGATCGCCGTAAAGTTTCCGTCGGGAAAGATGTCCAAGGCGCGCCGCCGCATGACGGCGGCCTTATTTTGTCCGACGGTAGAATTGAGAGCGATCAGCTGGCGATTGCAGTTGGAGGGGGCTACGGTATCCCCGTCGACAAACGTAAGCGAGCCGATCCCCGCGCGCACCAGCGCTTCGGCGGCGTAAGAGCCTACGCCTCCGATTCCGAACACCGCCACGTGCGCGCGCGCCAATTTTTGAAAGTTTTTCTCGCCGATCAGGGCGATTTCCCGCTGAAAAAGCTCCATAAACTCACCTCTTTTTCCAAAACGGCGCGCACAGCTTTATGTTCCGCCGATCCAATTCGATCCAGCCGTCGTCGCTCATCTTCTTTAACTCGCGCACCATCGCGCTGCGATCGACGCAAATGTAGTCCGCCAAGCTCGTCTGGGAAAAGGGCAGCGTAACGTAGGCGCTCTTGGATTTGGCCGCCAGCATGGTAAAATAGGCGGTCAGCTTCTCCCGAATGGTTCTTCGGCTCAAGATCTCCAGATGCGCAGAAAGCGCCTGCGTCTTCTCGCCCATCAGCCGCACCAGGTTGGAAACGACCGTCGAATGATGCGCGCAGGCATTCGCGCAGCGCTTTATAATGTGCTCGTAATCGATAAACAGGATCTCGCTCTCCTCTTCCGCTTGCAGAAAAAAGTTGGCGTCCGTCCACGAAATCCCCAGTACGTCGCCAAAAACTCCCCCTTCCTGCAACTGCTCGAAGATGGTTCGAACGCCGTTGATATCCGTCTTGATCAGACTGATGCTCCCGCTCTGCACAACGCCCACGCGCTCGCGCGGCATTTCAACTTCTTCCCCCTTCCCGTAACGCTTGAGCGTCGTCTTGAAACAGGTCATCATGGCGGCATACTCGCTCGCGTTTACTCCGTCAAAAAGTGATGTGTGTACTCCTTCCATACGCCCTCCGTGTTGCATATGCAACAAGTTCTGCCAATAGAATAGCGCAAAAAGCCAAAAATGTCAATTCCTTGTACCCAAAACGGATCCGCCCGAAAAGATTTCGCAAAAATATGACAAAAATCGGCAAAGCGATTGACAATTATTGCGTTTTGATATAAAATATTGTTAAGTATTTTTATAACGGAGGAGGGAATATGGCAGATAATTATCAAGGAGCGGAGCAATACAGACCGTTAAGCCCGTGGGCGTATTTCGGGTATCAGATCTTGTTTGCAATTCCGTTGATCGGGTTCATATGCCTGATCGTGTTTGCGCTCAGCAGCAGCAACATCAATCGCAGAAATTTTGCAAGATCTTATTTTTGCGTGTTGGTATTGGCAATCGTGATCATCGTGATCATTGCGGTGGCCGGCGGCGGTTTAGCCTTTTTCAGCGGACTTTTCAACAGCTCGAATTAAGTAAGTTGGCGTGAACATTTAATGCCTCGGCACGGCGCGAACGTTTTAATGCGTCGGCAGGGCGCGAAAATCTTAAAAAAGGGCGGCAATTTCTTAAAATTGCCGCCCTTTTTTGGCGCCGTCGCGACGAAGGGTTTGTCCAATCGAGCAAAAAGTTGTTTTCCGCAAGCCGATGCGCGCGAGCAAAAAGTTATTTTCCGCAAGGCGATGCGCGGGCGAATGTCGTATGCCGCAAGGGGAAAGCGTCCGACTAGGCGGTGTGGGCGATCGAAGGAAAAGCGGAACGAGCGCGCTTCGGCGGGCAAGAAAAAAAGCCGCACAGTCGGAATCTGTGCGGCGAAAGGAGTGTCGTCAATTTTTATGGGCGGCGGCATCCTGACGGAGGGGCTGACCGCTGACGTTGTCGCAGAAAGCGGAAACGCCCTTTTTCCGCAGAGCGCGGATGCCGAAGAAGAGGGGGATACCCAAACCGTAGACCCAAACGCCCTGCGTGAGGGTGAGCGATGCAAAATTGAACCAATAGCCTGCGCTTGTACTGCCGGCGAGCATGAACACGAACGGAAGCACGAACGCGTTGACCAATACGGGGAACAGGCCGCCTACCGCCAGTTTCGCGGGGGTATTTTTAATAAATTTTCCCGCAAGGAAGGTGAGCGCCGCGGCGACGAGGCTGCAGAGGCTGCCCAAGCCGATATCCCATGCGCCGTACCCGGAAAGCAAGTTGGCGAGCAGGCAACCCACATAGAGGGCGGGAATGCTCTCCGCGTAGAACAGGGGGAGCATTGTCAGCGCCTCGGCAGGGCGGATCTGGAAACCCATCACGCCGTAAGCAAGGCTGCCCAAAGGCCAGGTCAGAGCGGCATACAGGGCGGCGATGATGCCTGCCCTGCACAGCATCTTGGTTGTAAATCTTCTCATATTCAATTACCTCGGTTGTTTTTAAGTAGTGTTTTCCGAAAACCTACCGCGAATAAGGATAGCAAACGCGGCGAAAAAAGTCAAGCAATTTAGGGCAAGCCGCGAAACGATGCGAGGCGTTTGCGTGTTTTTGGAGGGGGCGTGAGAAGCGGTCGTTTGCGCGTTTTTGCCGAGCGAGGCGGAGTGCGGACGAAAAATGAGGAAATTTGGTGAAAAAAAAGAAAAAATGTAGAAATAGCGCAAGCGATATGATATACTGAACGGGGAACGGAATGAGAAAAAAGGCGGGGAAAGAGTGCGGAAATCGTTAAAAGGCGAACGGAACGATGAGAGGGAGAAAAAAGGCTTTTACGATTGTAGAGCTGGTCGTTGTGATCGCGGTCATTGCGATACTGGCGGCGGTGCTGATTCCTACATTTTCGGGCATGTTGAAGAAGGCGAACGCGAGCGCGGACGAGCAGACGGTCTCGCTGATGAATGTGGCGATCGCGCAGCGGCGCATAGAGGGGGAGTTGAGCGGCGAAGCGGATTTGCGGGAGGCGATCGACGGGGTATACGGGGCCGGATTCTACGATCGGCTGGAGCCGGTAAGTGCGGAAGACGGCTATCATTTCTGGTACAATTTACGCAAAGGCGAGATCGAGTTGTTGCAGAGCGAGGGCGTACTCGGCGCGCAAGCGAGCGAAGAGGGGCAAGAACGGAGCGCGGCGTTTGCGGAGTCGTTCGGATTGCGAAAGGAGCTTGCCGAGGGGTATATTTTTCTGGATCGCGGCGGGAGCGAACTGGCCGCGATCGTAAGGGCGTTTGAGGAAATGACGTCGGGGCAGGCGTATGCAGACGCCCTTTTGCGGGTAACCGAACTGGAAAAAGACGCGCACGATAAGGCTTTCGCTTCGATTTTGGAGGCGCGCCTTAACGAGGTGGCGATCGTCAACGATGCGGGCGTATTTCGCACGCGCGAAGCGACGCGGCCGGTGTTTGCGTCGGGCGTGAGGCTGTTGACGGCGAAGCTGTGGATCGCGGGCGAGCAAGAGAGCCTGCCGCTGGGCGGGCGGAATGCGATCATCGAGAATTTTACCGGCGAGGCATATTTGCCGAGCACGGTAGAGGCGGTCTCGTCGAACGGTCTGTATTTTGGCGAAGGGGCGGCGTGTACGGTGCATGTTCCGAGCGATATTGCGATCGCCGACGTATTTGCGGCATACGCCGCTACGGAAGGCGTGCGGCTGGAGCAGGGAGGCGTCGTCTATACCATCCGCGGGAGCGCGCTGTATTGCGGGGAGGAGGCGGTAGCGCAACTGGGCGGCGTGCCCATCCGCTCGTTTACCCTGTTTGCGGAGGGCGAGCCGGTCGGGGAGCGTATGTACGTCGGGGCAGACCGCGGCGGCGTGACCTTTACGGCGGGAGAATTTTACGGAGAGGGCGGAGACCGTTTGGAGGGCGCGTACGCGCTGGACTGGACGGCAGAGCCGATCGAGGGCGTGCAAATAAAGGACGGAGCGCTCACATGGGAACAAGACTGCTCCGCCAAGATGATCGAAGTGACGGCAAAGGCGCTTGCGGGAGAGGCGAGCGTGAACGTGGAAGTGTGCCTGGTGCGCGTTACGGGCATGGCGCTTGCGGCGAACGGGTATGCGATCGAGGAGGGCGAAACGCTCTCGCTGGGACTCGACACCGACGCGCAGTACCGCCTGACGGCGGAGCGGTTCACCTATGATACGGACGGGGTATTTGCGGAAGAAATCTGCGATACGTCATTGATTTTTACCTCTTCCGACCCGCAGATCGCGGAGGTTTCGGAGGATGGCGGGCTTTTGCCGAAGTCGGAAGGTTTGGTGCGGATCGAGGTCTCGCTCGCGGCGTATCCGAGCGTGCGGGCATCGGTTTCGGTGCGCGTCGTACTGCCGCAGGCGGAGGCGTTCGAGCGGCTGTTTGTGTGGCAGGATCGGTATCTGTACCGTATCGGCAACGGCAATGCCTTTACGGTGTCGGATCTGTTTTCCCTGCGCGACGATGCGGGCGAATACGAGCGGATCGGCGTGCGCTTTTACGACTGCACGGGCGGAACGCAAAAGCCGATGCAGGCGGGCGGTTCTCTTTCGGCGGAGCTTTTGAGCGGGGAAGGCTTGCAGGCGCGATATCGGTTTAGCGGCGAGGGCGTCGCGGCGATCGAGGCATATCTCGTGCGCGGCGGAGAGGAGACGGGCAACACCCGCGTTTTGGCGGAGGTGATAAACGGGCAGAACGTAACCGACGCGCAAGAGCTTGGCGGAGCGGGGGAAACGGACGTTTTGCTGTGCGACGTCACCCTGCGCGGGAGCGCGGTGTATGCGGGCGGCGCTCTGTACGGAAACGGGTTCGGCATAGACGTGCGGGACGAAGAGGGGAATGGCGGCATCCGTCTGCAGGGCGCATCGATCGACAACGCGATCGTGCGCGCAGACGCGGCGATCGCGCGGGCGGTCGTTCTGGAGAGCGGAAGCTGTCGGCTGACAAATTCCTGCATTTCGGGCGGA
>CALVYJ010000042.1 GCA_944372075.1 uncultured Clostridia bacterium
GTTTTTGCCTGCGGCGGAAGCTGGATGATGAAGGGGACTGCGCAGGAAATCGAAGAAAAGGCGCGCCGCGCGGCGGCGATTGTCAATTTGTAAGCAGGAGGAGTTGAGTACAATGCAGAATGTTCCTAAAATCAAAGTGGGGATCGTCGCGGTTTCGCGCGACTGTTTTCCCGAAAGCCTGTCGGTAAACCGCAGAAAGGCGCTCGTTGCGGCGTATGAAAAGAAATACGGCAACGATAGCATTTATGAATGTCCCGTTTGCATCGTGGAGAGCGAAATTCATATGAAGCAGGCGCTCGCCGACGTAAAAGAGGCGGGTTGCAACGCGCTCGCGGTGTACCTGGGCAACTTCGGGCCGGAAATTTCGGAGACCATGCTTGCCAAGGAGTTTGCGGCGGAAGTCGGGGGCGCGGTGATGTTCTTCGCGGCGGCGGAAGAGGATATTCCCACGCTCGCCTCCTCGCGCGGCGACGCCTATTGCGGAATGCTGAACGCGTCGTATAATCTGAAACTTCGCGGCGTGAAGGCGTATATTCCCGAATACCCCGTGGGGGACGCGGAGGAGTGCGCGGACATGCTGCACGAATTTTTGCCCATCGCGCGTGCGGTGTATGCGTTAAAGCATTTGAAAATCATCTCCTTCGGGCCTCGCCCCATGAATTTCCTCGCATGCAACGCACCCATTCAGCAGTTGTATAATTTAGGGGTAGAGATCGAAGAAAATTCCGAGCTCGACCTGTTTGAGGCATTTCACAAGCACGACGGGGACAAGCGCATTCCCGAAGTCGTCAAGGACATGGAAAAAGAGCTCGGCAAAGGCAACAAAAAGCCGGAGATCCTCTCCAAACTTGCGCAGTACGAGCTGACCCTTTTAGACTGGGCGGAAGCGCACAAGGGGAGCCGCGAATACGTGGCGATCGCCGGCAAGTGCTGGCCCGCGTTCCAAACGCAGTTCGGGTTTGTTCCCTGCTATGTAAACAGCAGACTGACGGGGAAGGGGATTCCCGTATCCTGCGAGGTGGATATTTACGGCGCGCTTTCCGAGTTTATCGGCACGGTGGTGAGCGAGGACGCGGTGACGCTGCTGGATATCAACAACACGGTGCCGAAAGATCTGTACAGGGCGGACATTGAAGGCAAATTCCCGTACAAATTGACGGATACGTTCATGGGATTCCATTGCGGAAACACGTGCAGCAGGAAGCTCTGCTTCTGCGAGATGAAGTATCAGCTGATCATGGCGCGGTCTTTGCCCGAGGAAGTGACGCAAGGCACGCTGGAAGGGGATATTGCACCGGGTGATATCACGTTTTTCCGCTTGCAGTCAACGTCGGACAACAAACTGCGTGCATACGTGGCGCAGGGCGAAGTGTTGCCCGTGAAAACGCACAGTTTCGGGAGCATCGGCGTGTTTGCGATTCCCGAGATGAAGCGGTTTTACCGGCACGTGCTGATCGAGGGGAACTACCCGCACCACGGGGCGGTGGCGTTCGGGCATTTCGGGAAGACGCTGTACGAAGTGTTCAAGTATGTCGGCGTACTCGTGGAGGAGATCGGCTACAATCAGCCTGCGGGCATACGATATAAGACGGAGAATCCTTTTGCGTAATATGAATACATACATCGGGATCGATCTGGGTACGAGCGGAACAAAGTTTCTGCTCGTCGCCGCAGGCGAATCGATCGCCGCGGGAGAACGCAGAGCGAAACGGCATCCGCACCCGGCGGCGCACCCCCGCGAGCGGCGCGCCGCTCGCGGAACAAAAGCCGCGAAAACCTGCCGCCTGGCGATGCCGCGCGGAGCGCCGTTTTCGGGTCGGCGGAGGCGGATCGGTCAAAAGGGCGGAGCGATAAAACCTAAAAATTCAACAGAGATCGCAAGGGTTAGCCCCTTGCGATCGCTGTTTTTCGCAAAGAAGAACAAAAAATCTGAAATAAATATTTACAGGCGGAAATTTTTGTTGTAAAATAGATCGTATAAAATGAAACTATATGCACATAAAAATATTATTTCAGATTTGGAAAGGGAAGGAGAGGAAAAACGGATTTTCAGCCGCAGCGCCTTTGCGGCGCAGGGGGACGCGTGCCGAAAATTGCGCCGGGCGGCGAAAGGGGCAGACGCTCGCCCGCAGACAGGCATACGGAGCGCGAGGTTTGGCGAAGGCGGCACGGGCGAGCAGGGATAGATGGAGCTTTTCGAGAGAAAAGGCTGCGATAGAAAAGTAAGGTTGACAAAAAGGAGAATTCGGTCGTGGAAATGCAGATCGGGGATTTGATCAGCGCGATCAAAAAGGACGGAGTGGAAGCGGCGCAGGCGGAAGCGGAGCGCATTGTTGCCGAGGCAAGGAAGGAAGCGGCGGAAATCGTTGCCGCCGCGAAGGCGGAGGCGGAGCAGATGCGCGCCAAGAGCGAGAGCGAGACAGAGCTGCGCAAGGAGAGCGCAAGGGTTGCGGCGGAGCATGCAAAGCGAGACGCGATGCTGTCCTTTCAAAATTCCGTGCGGGACGAATTTGAAAAGATACTTTCGGCAGACGTTTCAAGATCGATGGACGCGTCGCTGCTTGCGAAGTTGATTCTCGCCGCGGTAGGCGGCGAAGATCCCGCCCGCTACACTGCGGAAGTGAAGGAGGTCACGGACGCATTGAAAGGGGAGCTTGCGGAAAAGATCCGCGGTGGGCTTTCGATTAAGGCGAATCCGAACGTGAAGGTCGGGTTCCGTCTGGCGGCGAAGGACGGTTCGGGGTATTTCGATTGTTCGGACGAGGCGATCGCGGAGATGCTTCGGCCGTATTTCTCGGAATTTGTCATCTGACGGGGAAGGGAAAATGGCTTCGTATTATTTTTTGCTGTCGAGCCTTCCGATGCTCAAGCCGGAGGGCGCGCTGCCGCTGACGTATGCGGAATTTTTAGAGAAATGCAAGGCGACGGTCAGCGACGCCAAATACGCCGTTTTGGAAAGTCTGACGCTCTTTTCGGGCAAGGGCGCGCTGCTTGCGGAGTGGTCGAAGTTTTACGCGTCGCTGGCGCGGGAGCTGGTCGATTACCGCAATCGGCGCATGGGCAAACGGCCGCAGGAAGCGGGGCAGCGAGACGAGACGTTATTCAAAGAGATCTCGGCGGCGGTCGGCGGGAAGAACCCGCTGGAGGCGGAAAAGGCTCTGCTCGGATTGGAATTCAAGAAACTGGACGAACTGATCGGCACGCATTATTTCGACGATCATGCGCTGTTCGGGTATGCGCTGAAATTAAAATTGCTGGAAAGGAAAACAATGTTCGATCAGAAAAGGGGAAAAGAGGAGATGGATCGCATCTTGGACGGCCTGCAAAAGAAGATTCTGATCGGGGAACGGGAGTAAAACGATGGAACGAATAACAGGAAGCGTGACGGGAGTAAACGGGAACCTGGTGTCGGTGCGGATCGACGGTTCCATCCGCAAGAACGAGGTGGGGTACGTTCTCGTGGACGGAAAGGATCTGAAGGGAGAGATCATCCGCGTGGGCGGCGGCGTTGCCGATATGCAGATCTATGAAATGACAAACGGCATCAAAGTGGGCGATCCCGTGGAATTCACGGGCGAGCTGATGAGCGTATCGCTCGGGCCCGGGCTATTGACGCAGATCTACGACGGATTGCAGAACCCGCTCCCCGAGCTTGCCGAAAAGTGCGGTTTTTTTCTGGAGCGCGGGGAATACCTCGACCCTATCCCGAACAAAGACTGGGCGTTTACGCCCGCAGTCAAAGAAGGGGAGACGGTGCGACCCGGGGATACGATCGGAACGGTGCCTGAGGGGCTGTTTACCCACCACATCATGGTCCCCTTTTATCTTTCGGACGAGGACTGGACGGTAGAGAGGATCGTTCCCGAGGGGACGTACAACGTTCGCGAAGAGATTGCGACGCTCAAAAACGGCAGGGGCGAGGAAAAGACCCTTTCGATGGTCTTCACGTGGCCGATCAAAAAGCCGATCACGTGCTATGAACAGAGACTGCGTCCGGACGAGACGCTGATCACGCAGATCCGCTGCATCGATACCTTTTTGCCCATTGCCAAGGGCGGCACCTTCTGCGTGCCGGGGCCGTTCGGTGCAGGAAAAACGGTGCTTCAGCATATGGAAGCGAAGAATGCGGACGTGGACATCGTCATCGTCGCCGCGTGCGGCGAGCGCGCGGGCGAAGTCGTGGAGATACTCAAAGAATTTCCCGAGCTGACCGATCCGCGCACGGGCAGATCGCTGATGGAGCGGACGATCATCATCTGCAACACGTCGTCCATGCCCGTGGCGGCGAGAGAGGCGTCCGTGTATACGGCGATCACGCTTGCGGAATATTATCGGCAGATGGGGCTTTCGGTGCTGATGCTCGCCGATTCGACGTCGCGCTGGGCGCAGGCGATGCGCGAGATGAGCGGGCGCCTGGAAGAGATCCCGGGCGACGAGGCGTTCCCCGCGTATCTCGAATCGGTCATCGCGTCCTTTTACGAACGGGCGGGGAAAGTGAAGCTGAAAAACGGCAAGATCGCCTCCGTCACGATCGGCGGCACGGTCTCGCCGGCGGGCGGAAACTTTGAAGAGCCCGTCACGCAGGCGACGCTGAAAGTCGTGGGGGCGTTCCACGGTTTATCCCGCGAGCGTTCGGACGCGAGAAAATATCCCGCCATTCATCCTATCGATTCCTGGTCGAAATACAGGGGCGTCGCGGAGCAGGACAAGGTGGAAAAGGCGCGGGAGATCCTGCTGCGCAGTACGGAGATCAACCAGATGATGAAGGTCGTGGGGGAAGAGGGTGTTTCGGCGGAGGATTACATTCTGTATCAAAAGGGCGAACTGCTGGACGCGGCGTATCTGCAACAGGATTCCTTCGACCCGATCGACGCCGCCTGCAGTCCCGCGCGGCAAAAGCGGGTGTTCGCGGTGATGGACGAGATCCTCTCCCATACCTATTCGACGGAGGACAAAAGCGAGATCCGCGCCTTTTTCAATCAGCTGCGGCAGTTGCTTCTGGACTGGCACACGATGGAATTCGAAACGGAGCAATTCGAGCGGCAGGAAGAGCGGATCCGAAACTTCTACCAGCTAAAATCTTGGGAACAGGCGGTCTGATATGCAAAAGATCTACACGAAAATCGAATCGATCGTCGGCAACGTCATTTCCGTCCGCGCCTCGGGCGTGCGCAACGGCGATCTGGCGCTCGTCGGCAAAAGTTACGCCAACGTCATAAAATTGGACAACGACCTCGTCTATTTGCAGGTATTTGCGGGTACGCAGGGGGTCGGCACGACCGATCCCGTCAAATTTTTAGGCAGGCCGATGATGGTCTCCTATTCCGAGCATCTTCTCGGGCGCATCTTTACGGGTTCGGGCGTTCCCAAAGACAAGGGTCCCGCGCTCACGGAAAACATGATCCCCATCGGCGGGCCTTCGGTCAATCCCACGCGCAGGATCGTCCCGAAAATGATGATCCGCACGGGTATTCCGATGATCGACATGTTCAACACGCTGGTGGAAAGCCAGAAACTTCCCATTTTTTCGGTTTCGGGCGAGCCGTACAACGAACTGCTGGCGCGCATCGCGATGCAGGCGGAGGTGGACGTGATCGTCCTGGGCGGCATGGGTCTCAAATACGACGACTTTCTCTTTTTCAAAGACGTTCTCGAAAAGAGCGGCGCGATGGGACACACGGTGATGTTTATCCACACGGCGTCCGACCCCACGGTCGAATGCACGCTGGTGCCCGATCTTTCGCTGGCGGTAGCGGAGCGGTTTGCGCTGGACGGCAAGCGCGTTTTGGTTCTTCTCACGGACATGACCAACTTTGCGGACGCGCAGAAGGAGACGGCGATCACGATGGAGCAGGTGCCGTCCAACCGCGGGTATCCGGGCGATCTGTACAGCTGTCTGGCGTCGCGCTACGAAAAGGCGGTGGATTTTGAGGGGTTGGGTTCGGTGACGATCCTCAGTGTTACGACCATGCCTGGCGACGACGTCACGCATCCCGTACCCGACAATACGGGTTACATCACGGAAGGGCAGTATTATCTGAAGGGCGGCAGGATCGAGCCGTTCGGCTCGCTCTCGCGGCTCAAGCAGAACGTGAACGGCAAAACGCGCAGCGATCACCGCGCGCTGATGGATTGCATGATCAAGCTGTACAGCGCGTATAAAGAGAGTCTGGAAAAGAAATCGATGGGTTTTCTGATGAGTGAATGGGACGAAAAACTGCTCAAATACGGCGAGCTGTTCGAGGACGGGTTGATGGATCTGCGCGTGAACATTTCGCTGGAAGAGGCGCTGGATCTCGGCTGGAAGATCCTTGCGGAATGTTTCGAGCCCAACGAGACGGGGCTCAAGACAAATCTGATCCGAGAACGATGGCCCAAAGACCTGAACTTCGATTAAAGGAGGAAGGGTATGGGAGCGGTAAAATTAACGAAGAACGATTTGCGAAAGCAAAAGGATCAGCTGTTGCAGTTCGAGCGGTATCTGCCGACGCTGCAACTGAAGAAACAGCAGTTGCAGACGGTCATCCGAAATTCGATCGGCGAGATGGAAAAGATCGAAGAGCGGTTTTTCTCCATGGTCGACGGTTTGGACGAATGGGTCGCGGTGTTTGCGGAAAACGCCGCATTTGCGGAGGAGAAGAAGATCGAAAAGCTCGTGATCCCAAACAAAGTCGTGTGCGTTCGGGAAAACATAGCGGGGGTATCGGTTCCCGTGTTCAAGGAGCTGACCTTTTGCGACATTGAATACGACGTGGCGGAATATCCTCTGTGGGTGGACGAGGCGCTGGTGCGGATGCGGGAGATCTCCGCTTGCGATGCGCTGTTGAAGACCGTCCGAAAGCAGATAGAGCTGTTATCGCGCGAGCTTCGGCTCACGTCGCAGCGCGTGAATCTGTTTGAAAAGGTCAAGATCCCGGAGGCGAAAGAGAATATCCGCAAAATTGAGATCTACCTGGGCGACCAGCAGACGAGCGCCGTCGTGCGCGGCAAGATCGCCAAGAAAAAGCGGCAGGGGGCGGCGACATGATCGAGAAGATGAAAGTTGTCTGCATCGCGGGGCAAACTTCGAAAAAGGACGAATTGCTCCTCTCTCTGCGGGAATTGGGGATCCTGCATCTTGCCGAAAAACGGGTTGCCGATTCGAAGGTCACGGAGCGTTTTTCCGCGCTTTCCCGTCTTTTGCAGGAGCTCAAAGACTATGCGGGCAAGGAGAAAGCGGAAAGGGAGCTTACGGACGCGGAGTTCGAAGCGCTGTACCGCGATGCGTCGGCGGCGATGGAACGGAAGGCGGCGAGCAGGGCGCGGCTGTCCGGACTGGTATTGGAAACGGAACGGATCAGGGAGTGGGGCGATTTCGACCCGCGGGCGGTCAGGGAGCTTTCCGCCGTTGCGGAGCTGCACTTTTACCGTTTGGATAAACGGGAATACCGCGCGCTCTGCAAAAATGAGACCCTATGCTTTATCCGACTCAAGCCCGTCGGGAAGACGGAAACGATCGCCCTGATCGGCAAGCCGGACGAAACGCTCAAAGCCGCGGAATTTCAGCTTCCCGAGCGCGGACTGAAGCAGTTGGAGCGGGAAGCGGCGGACTGCGAAGCGGAAATTTCGGAATGCGATCGGGTCTTGCGCGAGGCGGCAAAGTATCTGAAGAGTTATGCGAAACAGCTTCTGAAGATGCAGAACGAGGTGGAATATTCGTCGGCGGACGCGTCGCTCAATCGCGAGAGCGAGATCGTATGGATCACGGGGTATTTTCCCGCGTCGCAGACGGAAACGTTTGAAAAGGCAGCCAAGGCGAACAGCTGGGCGTGGCTGATGGACGATGCGGACGAAAACGATCCGAACGTACCGACAAAGATACGTTACAGCAAAGTAACGTCGCTCATAAAGCCTGTGTTCGATATTTTGGGCACCGTGCCGGGGTACGGGGAATACGATATATCGTTTTGGTTTCTGGCATTTTTCGCCCTCTTCTTTGCAATGATCATCGGAGACGCGGGGTACGGGGCGCTGTTTCTCATCGGCACGATCATCCTCAACGTCAGGATGAAAAAACTTACGAACGTTACCCTTCTTTTGTATGTACTGTCGGCGGCGACCGTCGTGTGGGGCGCGTTGACGGGCACGTGGTTCGGCCTGGAAGGGGCGATGGAGGTTCCCTTCTTTAAGGCGCTGGTCATTCCGGGCATCGCAAACTATCCCGAGTATTTCGACGTCACGGCGACGCAGGCGCAGAACAACGTGATGAAATTTTGCTTCTCGATCGGCGTGGTGCAGTTGGCACTTGCGTGCGTGATGAATATCCGCCGCAGATTCAGGCAGCGTTCGCTCGCCTGGGTGGCCGATCTGGGTTGGCTGCTTTCGGTCTGCGCGCTGTATCTGATGGTGCTGTATCTGGTCATCGGGGAAACGATCAATCTGGCGGCGGTCGCGTCCGTCATTGCGGCGGGGTTCGTGCTGGTCGTGCTCTTTGGCGGAATGTCTCCCGAAAAGAGCTTCGCCCGCGGCATAAAAGCGGGACTCGGCAACGCGTTTACGACCTTTCTGAACACCATCTCGGCGTTCGGAAACGTGATGAGCTATATCCGTCTGTTTGCCGTGGGCATGGCGTCGCTTGCGATCGCGCAGAGCTTTAACGACATGGCGTCCGGCTTTGGCGGCGCGCTCGTGATCGTCGGAATCGTGATCATGGTCATCGGACATGCGCTCAACATTGTAATGGGATTCTTGTCTGTCGTCGTACACGGCGTGCGGCTGAATCTTCTGGAATTTTCCGGACAGCTCGGCATGGAATGGTCGGGTACTGCATATGACCCGTTCCGCGAATTAAAAAAAGTAAGAAATAATTGACATTTTGGAGGAATTATGGAAATACAGTTTATCGGTATGGCGTGCGCTTTGGGATTGGCGGCAATCGGTTCGGCATTCGGAGCGGGATACGCGGCGATGTCGTCGGTCGGAGCATGGAAAAAGTGCTACGCAAACGGAAAACCTGCGCCCTTTATGATGGTCGCCTTTTCGGGCGCGCCTCTTACGCAGACGATCTACGGATTTCTTTTGATGAATTTTATCCGCAGTGCCTTTGAATCGGGCAGTGCTTCCGCAACGCTTTGTATGTTTGTAGGGATCTTTGCAGGGCTTGCGATCGGACTTTCGGCGCTGTTCCAGGGCAAAGTATCCGCCGCCGCGGCAGACGCGCTTGGCGAAACGGGCAAGGGTACCGCAAACTACTTCATCGTCATCGGTATCGTGGAAACGGTCGCCCTGTTTACGTTGGTGTTCGGGCTTCTCTTGCTGCAATAAAGGTCTTTTCGGAAAGTCAATGCGCCCGCCCTGCCGATAAAGCGCAGGGCGGGCGCGGAGCTTCGGTTCGTTTTTCTGCCGATAAAGCGCAAGGCGGCGCTTCCATTTGAGATCGCTCCGTCAAGCCTCGGATGGGGATACAAAGGCGGGCGATCCTGCCCGTTTCGGGCAGGGGGGCATACGAGTTTTTTGCACGGTACAGTCGCAGCGGCGCTGCCGTGCGGAGGGCGCGGCAGCGAAAACAGAGCATACAAAAAAGCGCAAGCGTTCCTTGCGCTTTTTTGTATGCAGGGGCATAGAGCCCTCGATCTGTCCTTTTGCGGAGCGCCCTGCCGCAAAGAATTTTGCAAAAATCCGAAAGGCCGTAAAAAATCTTGATAAAGACCGAAAGGGCGCGGGAAGCCTAACGGAAAGCCGAAGGAGGGCAGAGCAGAAGGAAAGAGAAAGTCAGGAACGAGATAAGGAAAGAAGAAAGACGGGAAGGAGGACAGGGGCGGAAGAAAGGAGAAAATGGGGGTGTCAATGGGCAAGGTATTGGCGGATGATGAAATCGTGATCGAGCGCAAAGCGCAGGCAAAAATTTCCGGCAGTCGTATGCAACTCGACAATGACGAAGGGCGTCAGGCTATTGACTTGGCGGATAGAAAACGCCAGGGCAAACCAACCCTGTTTTCCGTTTCCCGAGGAGGGACCGATCGGTTGGTTTGCACCGCTCTCTTGAAGCGTATAAAAGGGTTCGTACTGAATTACGTTGTTGTCCTCTTTTCCTACGGCACAAGAGAGCTCTATTTGTTGGGCGTTCAGGCAGCGGTAGCCTGTGATGGTCATGTCTTGAAAGACGGCGTAGCTTTCCTCGATGGAGAATTTGTTTTCCCAATCGAGATTGCCGCTGTTTGTTCCCAAAGTTTTGATGTAATCGGGGGATGCCTCTTCGTAAATTTGGATCGATCGGGTCTTTACGGAAAATTCTTGCGAAGCGCCGTCGAATTGAACAGACAGTTCGATGCGATCGATGGCACTTTCCGAGAAGGTGACGAACCGATAGTCGATCGAAAAGAAATTCAAATAGTCGCCCTTCTTATAGGAGGTGCGCAGAAACTCGGCGTCTGTCTGCGCATAGAGCGGCGTTTGGTCGTCCAGCCAAACGACGAGATCGCGGATCAAACATACGTCGACTTTTCGGTTTGCCCGAACGGCGAGCAAGGTTTCTCCGCTGTAATAAGTGTCCGTCACGTCGACGTATTCGACTTGATTTTTTGCCAGGACGTAGGAAATTTCGCTGCACGAAACGGAAGAAGGATCCAATTCGGAGGCGACGATCGTTTGCGGCACCGTAAGTCCTGCCGCGGACAGTGCGATCAGCATAAGAATGGCGATGGCGGTAAAGCTCTTAAATCGATGTAAAACTTTTCCGTGCCTTGACACCAAGAACACCAGCAAGAACTGAAGGAAGGTGCTCATCAGCAGCAAAACCGAAGAAAGATTTAAGCGAAAAAGGATTTCTCCGCCGTAAAGGTTTGTCAAAACGCTGCCGACAAACGACAGCACAAAGAGGGCTGCCACGCCTGCAAACTGTACGCCGGAAACGGTCAGATAGTATTCGTTCGTGCCGTTCAAGGTGGCGCGCAGGAACAGAAAGGACGTGATGAGGATATAGGCGATCATGAGCAGCCAGAAAAGTGCGATGGCGATTTCCCACGGCCCGCTGTTGCCCATGCTGCCCCAGGACGGGTAGACGGCGGTCAGGATGGTGAAGGGAGAGAAGTCGTCGCTGTTGAGCATTTTTACCTCGATCGGGCTGCCGATCAGTGCCAGGATGACCGTAAAGACGTTGATGAACAGCAGCCATACCGACAGGTGATTGTGCGTCACCTGATAGATTGCCAATCGGTATGCTTTCGGATCGTATTCGCTCTCCGGCGCCGGAGGTTTTTCTTTCGGTTGCGCAAGGGAAAAGGCGGCGGGGATTTTAGATTTTCCCGTCAGAAGGTAATCGGCATCCACTTGCAGCGCTTCGGCGAGAAGGGGAATGATTTTGATGTCGGGGAGGCCGTAATGATTTGTACCCAGAAAGTTGGACTTTTTTCAAACGGGATAGTGTAATAAGCGGAATTGAACTGGACTCATGAAATT
>CALVYJ010000043.1 GCA_944372075.1 uncultured Clostridia bacterium
ATCGGCGTGATCGGTCTGAAGGCCGGCGGAGAAATAGCGTGGCAGTGGGCGGCAACGACGAGCGAGCTGGCGTGTGTGATCCCGGTCTGTGCCGGAGGTTGGAGGGCGTATCGCGGGATACGGAAGTTCGGGGAAGCGACGGAGTTGAAGATGGACGACGAGCGGCACCGGTTTCTTGCGGGGGTCGATTCGCAGGCGTACGCTCCGTATGTTCGGTGTCCCGTGCTGATGCTGTGTTCTACGAACGACGAACAATTCGATGCGGACAGGGCGTTCGACACCTTTGCGCGGATCAATCCGGAACAGGAAAAGAGCTTTTATTTTGCGGTGCGTTACAACGGCAGGGTCGGGAATACGGGCATGAACGATCTGGATTTGTTTATCGACAAATACCTGAAAAACCGAGAAGTATTTTTGCCTGCGCCGGCGGATATTCAATTGGAAGAAGAGGACGGGGAGCTGGTTGCGCGCGTCAAGTTCGATCCGAACGGGGAAGCGCAGAACTGCGAAGTTTTCATGGCGGAAGATTGTACGGATTCATCGGCGCGCGACTGGACGCGATGCGAATACAAGCGAGACGCCGGCGAAGACGAACAGATTTTTCGCGTCAACGCGTACCGAGGAAGCGCGCGGGTGTTTGCGTTTGTGAAGGCGCGCTACAGTTGCGGGTTTGCGGTATCGTCGAAGATAGCCGTCAAGCGGATCGAAAAGCAATATGCCAACATGACCGAGCGGTGCCGGATTTTATACAGCAGCGTCAACAAATACGACAGTTTCGTATTGGACTGTTTGGATCGGAAGGCGTTGGGCGACTGTTTTTTAGACAGTCGGATTCCGCCGGTGCGGATGATCGACGGGCCGCACAACATACAGGGGATATATTCGGCGTACGGATTGAAGCTGTTTCGGTTTGGCGACGAGAGATATCGACCGCTGCCGAACGCGCTTTTGAAGATGGATCTGTATAGTTCGAAGCCGAACATAGTTCGTCTTTGCATAGCGGCGGAGAAGAACAACGTCGTCGAGAAATACTATTGCAATTTGCGCGTGGAAGGCGGAGAATGTTGGGCGGATCGGGTTTTGTATGCAAAAGATTTCAAGACGGAAGAAAACAAGCCGCTTTCGCAATTTTCGGACGCGAAGTATATATCCTTTCATTCGGAGGGGGAATTTTGCATAAATAATTTGTTGTGGCTGTAAAAATTTCACACAAATTACTTTTTATAAGGGAAAAAATATGGTATACTCAATAGGAGATAAAGTGATCACGAAAAAGAAGCATCCGTGCGGAGGCAATGTTTGGACGATAGTGCGCACGGGGGCGGATTATAAGATTTGCTGCGAGAAATGCGGCAGGGTAGTGATGCTTTCGGCAACGGAATTTATGAGGGCGGTCAAGAATAAGGTGGAAGGGAATGGCTGAAAAGACGGACTATGCGCAAATCATAGAGAGCAGACGATATCCGGGAAAGGAGTTGATGTCGAGCGCTCGGTTTCTGGTGATCTTGTTTGCGATCTTTGCGCTGTTTATATTCATATTTACGAACGTTCTGATCGGGGTGCAGGTAAACGGATCGTCGATGGAGCCTACGTTGTACGGCGGGAAGATGACTGCGAGCGGGCGATATTACGGCGGAGATTATCTGTTTGTGAACGCATTGGCGACGCCGGACTATGGCGACATCATTGTATTTCATGCCACGAGCGAGATCAGCGACAATTCCGAATTGATTAAACGTGTGATCGGTTTGCCGGGCGATACGATTTATGCCGAAAACGGGGTATTATATCGGAAGCATGCCGGGGAAGCGGATTATCGGAAAGTAGAGGAACCGTATTTGGGAGAAGCGTGGACGCAGACGCTGGAAGAATACACGGTACCGGAAGGGGAAGTGTACGTTTTGGGGGATCATCGAAGCGTGAGCAGGGATAGCCGAGAATTTGGTTCGATACCGTTAAAGAGCGTTGTGGGGGTCGTTACGGGTTGGTCGTTGCGGCACAAGGATGTTTTGACGGAAATATTTGAAGTACTCCATCGGATTCGAGGATGGTTTGAAATAGGATAAAAACGGAGGGACAAGGAATGAGTGAAATCGTGATCACGTCGGACAGTACGTGCGATCTCAGCAAAGAATTGATTGAGCGGTACGGTATCCGGATCATGTCATTGAGCGTGATGTTGGGGTCGAAGACGTACAGGGACGGAATAGACATTGTTCCGGCGGATATTTTTCGGTACTTTGACGAGACGGGCGAGTTGCCGAAGACGGCGGCGCCGAGCGTAGAAGAGTATGCGGAATATTTTCGGTCGTTTGTGGAAGACGGAAAGACGGTCATCCATTTTAATATTTCCTCGAAGGCGAGCGGCTCATACGGTTTTGCGGCTACGGCGGCGCAGCAATTTGACGGAAAGGTCTTTGTCGTCGATACGCATGCGCTTTCTACGGGACAGGCATTGCTGGTGCTGAAGGCGTGCGATCTTCTTGCGGAGGGAAAGACGGCGCAGGAGATCGTCGATACGGTTACGGGATTGCGGGACAAAGTGAACACGTCGTTTGTGCCGGATACGCTCTTATATCTGTATAAGGGCGGGCGCTGTTCGACGCTGTCCTATTACGGGTCAAAAGTTTTATCGGTGCATCCGATGATCGATATGAAAGACGGTAAGCTGTACCCGAAGAAAAAATATATCGGGAAGATGTCGCGCTGCATCCGGAATTATATCAACGATCTGAAGGAAGAATATCCGAAGTACGATCGGCGTCGCTGTTTTGTTACGCACAGCAATGCGGATCCGGAGCTGGTGGAATTGGCGAAGGGAATGGTGCGGGAGATGTTCACGTTTGACGAGATCCTGGAGACGACGGCCGGCAGTATCATAACGAGCCATTGCGGCAGAAATACGCTGGGCGTGTTGTTTATCAGCGAATAAAAAAATACAAAGATGAGGCATTTATATGACGATAGTTTTCAATGACGGAGATCTGCTGGCGGCATATAAGCAGCAGCGGACGATTTTGCGCGTTTTTTTGGCGGTTACCTTTCTGTTTGCGGCGTTGTGCATAGGACTGCTGATTTATTATATATCGCTGCCGTTTGAAGATCCGAATCAAATTATCCCGCAAATCATCGTATGTGCGGCGTCGTGCGTGTACATCATATTCTCGTATGTATTTATGGGGATCAAGTATCATCGCGCGCGGCGGTATTATAAGCTGATTTCCTTTTTCTCGGTCGGGATGAAGCAAGTAAATAAGAGCATATTTTTGCGCTATGAGCAACCGGAGTTGCGAGCGGGCGTCGATTTTTATGTACTCACGTTTTCGGAGTGGAACAAGAAGAAATCGGAGTATATGGATCGAAAGATCTATTGCGACAAAGAGAAGCCGCTTCCCGCGTTTGAAAAGGGAGATATCGTACAATATCTGACGCAGGGGAATGTGATCATAGAATATGCCGTGATCGGGCACGACGAAAATTTTTCGGCGGAAAAGGACAAAGAGGACGCAAATAAAAAGCCTTTGAGAATAGGAGAAATCAAGTAAGATGCGAGCAGTGGTTACGGTAACGGGAAAGGATAAAAAGGGAATTATAGCGAAAGTAAGCAGTTTTTTGGCGGAGAAGGGTATCAATGTGGAAGATATCAGCCAGACGATTCTGCAAGACTATTTTGCGATGATCATGCTGGTAGATATCAGCGATTTGAAGACGGAGTTATCCGAGCTTGCGAAAGAATGTGAAGAATTGGGAAGGGAGATCGGAATGTCGATCCGGATGCAACACGAAGCGATCTTCAACGCGATGCACAACATATAAGAAGGGCACAGAGATGTTTAACAAGTTTGAAGTACTGGAAACCATCGACATGATCGAGCGGGAGCATTTGGATATTCGCACGATCACGATGGGGATATCGCTTTTGCCGTGCATAGCGGCCACGGCGGAAGAGACGGCGCAAAGGGTTTACGATGTCGTCTGCAAGAAGGCGAAAGATATTGTGAAGGTCGCTACGCAACTGTCGGGAGAATACGGAATACCGATCGTAAACAAGCGCGTATCGGTCACGCCGGTGAGTTTGATTTCGGCGGCGTTTCCGGAAAAGGCGGGATTGATCGGCAGGGCGCTGGACAGGGCGGCGCAAGAGCTGGGGATCGATTTTTTAGGCGGATATTCTGCGTTGGTACACAAGGGAACGGCGGACTATGAAAAGATATTTATGGAAGGGATTCCGGAATTGCTTGCGTCGACGGAGCGGATCTGCTCGTCGGTAAACATCGGATCGAGCAAATCCGGGATCAACATGGACGCCGTAAAGCTGATGGGCGAGGTCGTCAAGCAGACGGCGGAGCTGACAAAGGATAAAGACGGATTGGGTTGCGCGAAGCTTGTGGTATTTGCGAACGCGGTAGAGGACAATCCGTTTATGGCGGGGGCTTTTCACGGCGTGGGCGAGAGCGATACGGTGATCAACGTAGGCGTATCGGGGCCCGGCGTCGTCAAACATGCTTTGGAAAATATACCGCAGGCGAACTTAAACGAGGCGGCGGAAATGATCAAGCGCACGGCGTTCAAGATCACGCGAGCGGGACAGCTGATCGCAAAGGAAGCGGCGAAGCGTCTGCATGCGGAATTCGGCATTGTCGATTTATCGCTTGCGCCGACGCCCGTGATGGGGGATTCGGTCGCGCATATTTTGGAAGAGTTGGGATTGGAATGTGTCGGCGGTCATGGAACGACGGCGGCATTGGCGATGCTCAACGATGCGGTCAAGAAGGGCGGCGTAATGGCGAGTTCGCATGTGGGCGGTCTGTCGGGGGCGTTTATTCCGGTCAGCGAAGACATCGGAATGATCCATGCCGCGGAGCAGGGCAGGCTGAATATCGATAAGCTGGAGGCAATGACGGCGGTTTGTTCGGTGGGGCTGGACATGATTGCCATTCCCGGAAAGACGCCGGCGACGACGATCAGCGCGATCATTGCGGACGAGGCTGCGATCGGTATGATCAACAACAAGACGACGGCGGTGCGCGTGATACCGGTACCGGGCAAGGATGTCGGGGATTGCGTCGAGTTTGGAGGTTTGTTGGGTAGGGCGCCGATCATGCCGGTCAACGAGACGGACAGTTCACGGTTTATCCTTCGGGGCGGGAGAATCCCCGCGCCGATTCACAGCAACAAGAATTGACGGAGAATGAGGTGACAAAATGGAAAGACAGGAAGTTGAAAACAAATACAAATGGAAAGTGGAAGATATTTTCCCTTCGGACGAAGCGTGGGAAGAGACCTATGCGCAAGCGGAAAAGATGCTGGATTTTAGTGCCTTTGAGGGGACGTTGCACACCGCAAATGGACTGGCTCAATTCAACAAGAAGTCGGAAGAGACGATTCGTGTGATCGAGCGTCTGCACCTGTACGCGCATATGCGGCACGATGAGGATTCGCGCATAGCGAAGTACACGTCGATGCAATCGCGCGCCATGTCGCTGTACGTGCGGTATTCGTCGGCGACCGCGTTTGTTGAGCCGGAGCTTACCGCTCTCGACGATGCGACGTTGCAATCGTTCTGTGAGGATGAACGGCTGAAAGATTACGATTATTTTCTGCGCCAGCTGATCAAGAGCAAGAAGCACATTTTATCGGCTCCGGAAGAGAAATTGTTGGCTGCGGGCGGGGAGGTCTATTCGCAGTTCCAAAGTATTTTTTCAATGATCGACAATGCAGATCTCAAACTGGGCGAAGTGGAAGATTCGCAGGGGGAGAAAATTGCTCTGACGCATGGCATGTACGGCGTGTTGTTGCATGGAGACGATCGGAAGCTGCGCAAAGACGCGTTTGAGACGTATTACAGCGCCTATATGGGGTTGTGCAATACGATAGCCGCAACGTATTACGGAAACGTAAAAAAAGACGTATATTTAAGCAATGCGCGCGGGTATTCATCCTGTTTGGAGCGCGCGCTGGAAGGGGAAGACGTCGATGTCTGCGTCTACAAAAATTTGATCGACGCAGTGCATGAAAATTTGCCGGACATGCACCGTTATATTGCTCTGCGCAAAGAAATTTTAGGTTTAAGCGAACAGCACATGTACGATATATATGTTCCGCTGGTATCGGATGCGGATTTGAAGCTGACGTATGAGCAAGCGTGTGATTTGGTCGTGGAGGGGCTGGCGCCGCTCGGGCAGGAGTATTGCGATCTTTTGCGCAAGGGCTTTTCGGAAGGCTGGGTGGACGTATGTGAGACGACGGGCAAGCGCAGCGGCGCTTACAGTACGGGAATATTCGGTCTGCATCCCTATGTGTTGCTGAATTATCAACAGGGAACGCACGATATATTCACGATCGCGCACGAAATGGGGCATTCGTTGCATACGTATTATTCCAACGCGAACCAGCCGTATGCGAAGGCGGATTATCGCATTTTTGTGGCGGAAGTAGCCAGCACGGTGAACGAAGTGTTGTTGCAGCGGCATATATTGTCAAAAACCGACGATGTAAACATGAAGAAGTTTTTATTAAATTACTTCCTGGATACCGTTCGTACGACGTTGCATCGTCAGACGATGTTTGCGGAGTTTGAATTTTTGGCGCACGATACCGTAGAAAAGGGAACGCCGCTTACGGTTGAAAATCTCAATGAATTGTATCTGGGATTGAACAAGCAATATTACGGCGATGCGATCGTGCATGATCCGCAGATCGCATATGAATGGTCGCGCATACCGCATTTTTATACGTCCTTTTACGTTTACAAATACGCAACCGGCATCATCAGCGCCATATCCATCGTAAATCGTATTTTGAAAGAGGGCGAGAGCGCCGTTCGCGATTACAAGGCGTTCTTATCGTCGGGCGGCAGCGACAGTCCGGTCGAATTATTGAAGCTGGCGGGCATCGATTTGACAAAGCGCGATGCGTTTGACGCCGCGATGCGTGAATTCCGCGAAACGCTTTCACAATTTGAATCGCTGATGAAATAATTTCGTGCGCTTTTGCCAAAGAGCGATGAGAGATTGCGGGCATGGCAGGGCGTGCAGACGATCGCAGGGTGCGTAAAAAGCGCAGTAAAACGGCGATGTGTTGAAATTGCATGGCAAGGATCGGGCAAAACGCAGATGTTTTGCCCGATGTGTGTTCTATTTCGGCAAAGCGCGGTTTGCCGTGACGGATGGATCGTTTTTTGTTTGGCATAGAGGCGACGCTTGTTCTTGGTTTAACGGGCGACGTTTTGGAACGGTTGTCGGATGCGCGGACAAAGCAATTCGAGTAGTTTTAGAGGGTAGCTATGGCGAAGACGAACATTTTACCAAACAATTTAGAGGCGGAGCAGGCGCTGCTCTGTTGTCTGTTGATCGACAACGATATACAGGCGGAAATTCTCGATAAATTGTCGGAAGAAGATTTTTATCAGGAATCGCATCAACTGATTATCGGGTCGATGCGTGCGACGTTCAATGCGCGCAAGCCGGTCGATATCGTTACGCTGGCGGATCAGCTGGAAAACGACAAAGCGTTGGAGAAGGCGGGCGGTATAACTTATATCACGCTTTTGGCGACGATCACGCCCTCGGCAGCGAATTATAAGACGTATTTTGAGATTGTAAAGCGCGACAGCATTCATCGAAAATTGATACGCGCATCGCAAAAGATCATAGAGGAATCGATGAGCGGGGTAGATGCGGCGGATAGTATCGCGTTTGCCGAAAAGCAGGTATTTGATATTTCGAGGACGGTCGACACATCTACGCTCGTAGATATGCGCGAAGATGACAGTTACGACAAAGTATTAAATAAATTCGAAGTGATATCGACGGATAAAAATGCACTTCGGGGCGTCAACACGGGGTTTACGAAGTTGGACAAGATGACGAACGGCTTGCAAAAATCCGATTTTATCGTGTTGGCGGCGCGTCCGGGCGTGGGAAAGACGACAATCGGCATGAACATCATCGAGCATGCGGCGCTGTGCGACAATCGGGTCTGTGCAGTTTTTTCGTTGGAAATGCCGCGCGTACAGTTGGCGCAAAGGCTGTTATGTTCTTATGCGCGGGTCAGCATGTCCAAGGCGCTGGCGGGTGAATTGACGCAGACGGACTGGAAAAAATTATGGAAGGCAAGCGCCGACTTAAAGAAAGCAAAGATCTATATTGATGACTCCTCCAAGATTTCGCCGGCGGAAATTCTGTCCAAATGCCGCCGCTTGAAGGCGCGCCGAGAGGGGTTGGATCTGGTCATGATCGATTACATACAGCTGATGAGCAGCGGCGGGCGCAGGATCGAGGAAAATCGTCAGCAGGAGATTGCGGCGATAACGCGAAATTTGAAAATCATGGCGAAGGAATTGGATGTGCCTGTGTTGGCGCTTTCGCAGTTGCGCCGTATTTCCTCGAAAGAGGAGCCGCAGCTGTCGGATTTGCGTGAATCGGGAGCAATAGAGCAGGACGCCGACATCGTCATGTTTATACACAGGCCGGACGTAGCGGCGACGGAGGAGGAGATCAAGAGCGGCAAGATCATCAAAGATGCGGCCGATCTGATCATAGCCAAGCATCGTAACGGAGAGCTCGGCAGGGTAAAACTGCGGTTCCGAGGCGATCAGGTGCGGTATGTCAATCCGCCTCCCGGATTTTTGCCGGATGAACCGGGCGAGGTTTCGGCGCGAGAAAGCGATGCGGAAGACGAATACGGCGAGGCGATGGAGAGCTTTTCAAAGTCCGATGCGTATACCGAGGAAGCGGATTCCTATGGAGAGGACGATTATACGGATGAGGAGCTTCCGCCGTTTGATCCGGATGATATTCCGCCGGATGGGGTATAAGCGATGCAAACAGATATTTGCGAAATAACACAGAGTTCGCTGGAGCAAGCAAAGGAGATTATACTGCGGGGCGGGGCGGTGGCGTTCCCGACGGAGACGGTATACGGATTGGGCGCGGATGCTCGTTCGGATGCCGCGGTTGAAAATATATATGCCGTGAAAGGCAGGCCGCAAGATAATCCGTTGATCGTGCACGTACATCGTGACTACGATTTGAGCGAACTTGTATATGATGATTGTTCATATGCAAAGGCGCTACGCGAGGCGTTTTTGCCGGGGCCGTTGACGTTGGTGTATCGCAGTCGCATGCGGGTCAGTTCAAAGGTTTCCTGCGGGTTGGATACGCTGGCCGTGCGGATCCCGTCTCATCCGGGAGCGCAGGCGTTTTTGCGTTATGTCGATTTACCGATCGCGGCCCCTTCTGCTAATGTTTCCAAGCACGTGAGTCCCGTAACGGCACAGCACGTTTACGCAGATCTGAACGGAAAAATCCCCTTAATATTGGACGGAGGCGAGAGTTCAGGCGGTATTGAGAGTACTGTGTGTGACGTAACCGGTGATTTTCCGGTTATTTTGCGGCAGGGACTGATTACGCAGGAAATGATTGCGGGTGTTGCGGGCAAGTGTGGAGTTTATGTGCCGAAAGCGGGCGAGCAGGTTCGTTCTCCGGGTATGAAATATAAGCACTATTCTCCTCGCTGTGAGACGTGTATCGTAAACAGCATCGATGAGGCGAAGGAGCGGTTGGACGGGTATCGTCGGAGAGGGTTGCGCTGCTGCGTTTTATGTGAATCTGCAATAGCGACGCAATTTTCGTCGGTTCCGGTGCTCGACCTCGGCGAGACGCCTGAAGAGATGGCGGCACGGCTTTACAGCTTGCTTCGAGAGGGGGAGCGGATTGCCGACGCAATGGTTGCGATACGGCCGAATCGGACGGATGGCGTTATGGCGGGGGTTATGAACCGTTTGAATAAGGCATGCGCGGGTGAATGATATGAAACGTAAAAAAGTATTGTTTGTGTGTACCGGCAATACGTGCCGCAGTCCGATGGCGGAAGCGATGTTTCGGGACGAAATAAAGAAGCGGAAGATCAAATTTGTAGATACGGCATCTGCCGGAATATTTGCGGAAGGAAGTCAATGTATCAGTGAACACAGCGCGCAGTGTTTGACGAATTTGGGAATTGATTATTCAAAATTTAAGCCGCGGCAGTTGAAGCATCAGATGATTGAGCGAGCATATCTTGTGATCTGTATGACGGATGGTCAAAAGGAATTGTTGAACGGATTTGAGAATGTTTACAGCGTATCGGAAATTACCGGGTTTGAAATATCGGATCCGTATGGCGGAGACATGGAAGTGTATGAACGCACGGCCAGGCAGATATACGCTGCCGTAAAAATCATTATTTCGCGCTATTTTGAGGCGGCAGACGGCGCGAACGGATGACGGAAAGCATAGAAAGTATAAAAGGGAAAATGGCGAAGCAGAACAATAAAAAGGAAGAGAGGTATTAAGATGAAAATTGCCGTTGCCTGCGATCATGGCGGACTGGAATTAAAGAAGGTGCTGATGAAGTATTTGGAAGAACATGGATATGCGTATAAGGATTTCGGTTCGTATACAAGCGAGTCGTGCGATTATCCGGATATAATACTGCCGGCTGCGGAGGCGGTTGCGGCGGGCGAGTTTGATCGCGGCATTGTCATTTGCAGTACCGGTATCGGCGTTTCAATTGTTGCCAATAAGGTGCGTGGGATTCGGTGTGCGCATTGTCATGATACGTACAGTGCAAAATATACAAGAATGCATAATAATGCGAACATGTTGGCGTTCGGGCAAAAGATTATAGGCGAAGGATTGATGCTGGAGATCGTGGAGATATTTCTTACGACTGAATTTGAGGTCGGCGGTCGGCACGAGCGTCGTGTGGATAAAATTTCGAAGATTGAAGAAAAATATTATAAATAATCGTTGAGATCGATAGTTGTTGGCTGGCTGTTTATGGGCGGGCTTGCATGAATTGACAGAACCAGGTAAGTGCGACCGATTGTGGTTGCAGGATAGAAACGTCAAAAGGATGGAGAAAGGAATGAAGCGAGTGACCAAAGCGGTGATACCTGCGGCGGGGTTTGGGACGCGTTTTTTGCCGGTAACGAAAGCGGTGTGCAAAGAGATGTTGCCGATCGTCGACAAACCCACATTGCAATATATAGTTGAGGAAGCAGTCGCAGCGGGGATTGAAGATATACTAGTCATCACGGGGCGCAACAAAAAAATCCTGGAAGATTTTTTTGATTATACGCCGGAGCTTGACGCGTTATTGGAACAGGAAGGAAAGCAAGAGTTTTTAGAGATATCGCGCAAAATGGAAAAACTTGTGAACATGTACTATGTGCGGCAAAAGCATCCGTGCGGGTTTGCGAACGCCGTCATGTATGCAAAGGCGTTCACTGGCGATGAGCCGTTTGCGATCTTGTTGGGTGACGATGTGATTTATACGGAAAAGGGGATGCGTCCCGGGATCGGGCAGTTGATTGACGGTTATGAGCAG
>CALVYJ010000044.1 GCA_944372075.1 uncultured Clostridia bacterium
AAAGCCGCGGTGTGGTCGACGGGCGCGTCGGAAATCTTCATCGAGGATACGGCAATGGCGGCAAGCTGCGTCGATTTGGCGGTGCAGGGGCGAACGCAGGCGGTTTTGCGCGGCATAACGACGTACGGAGACGGCTTGGGCGTCGTATTTTTGGAAGAAGCGTCGGGCAGCCGCCTGATCGCGGCGGGAGAGTGGAGACAGTACAACTGGTTGAGCGAAGAGGATGCCGCCCTTCTCGACGTGACGCCGAGCGAAGCGTTCGCGTCGATGCGTGCGGCAATCGTCGGCATGTACGGCTCGCAGGCGTTTGCGCACGTTTTTCATACGATCGACGGTCGGGCGCGCCTCTTGGCGGGGCTGTTGTTGCAGGGCGAATCGGCGGAGGTTTCGGATATCCGTACGGATATGTCGAGCGTGTGCTATGCCGCGTGCGAAACGGCGGGCATGACGCTGTACGCTTACAGTCGGGGTTCGCAGGCGTGCGACGGGGAGATCGCAAGCGCGGGCAAATACGTTTACGGCGGATACGCGCCCGCAAAGCAGGCGGGAGAAGCGGCGCGGCTTATCTTTGACGATTCTTTCGGTTACATCCCGATCGGGAGCGAAGAGGGGCGGTATTATTATTATGCGGAGGGCGAAAACGCCGTCCATATCGGCGTGTCGCAGGGCAAGCGCGTCCTGTTTGATCCTCTGGCATGCACCGTCCTCGGCAGGGGCGGTGCGGCGCTCTCCTTTTCGGCGTATATCGGCGGCGCGCCGATCGAGCAGGCGATTTGGGCGGATCTGTCGATGACGGGAACGCTGATCGTGGAATACGTGGCGCAGGACAGCGCGTACGACGCCTCGGGAAAGGTCGTTTCATCGCCGCGCTTTGTCTGTCTTACGGTCTACGTCGAGGACGCGACGCCGCCCGACGCGCGCATGGAATTCGGTACGGGAGAGGTCCTGTACGGGCGCCAGGGAAGTATGATCGCGGTTACGTTCCGCCTCTGCGTGGACGTTTACGGGCAGGCGGAGATCGTTTACGAGGGCGCCGCGCAGGAGCGCGTGCCCGCATCGGCGGAAACGGTCCAAGTGCGCGCGGTGTCCGCGCCGGACGATCCGTCAGCCTATCGGCTGTACGCCTACAACGGCAGGACGTACCTGTGCGGCTCGGCTTTGAACGCGATGGGCGATTACTCCGTCGTCGTCGAATACTCCTTTGCCGATCAGAGCGGCAAAACGCTCACGGCGCTGCGCACGTTCACCTTCCGCGCCGATTCGGAAACAGCGGTTTGGTCGGCTTTTTCCGCCCTCTAGCCGGCTCCCGTTTGCGGGGAAACGCCGCTTTTTATCGGAAACGTCTCTGCCCTTCGCGCGGGTTTTTTTCCTCTCTTAAACGCTTTTTGTCGGCGCATGAAATCGAGCCGCCGCAAACGGCTGCTTTCTGCGCGGGAGCGCGGCAGCCGTTTGCGGCAGTCCTTTCAAATCCGCAATTTCCGTCGGCTCTCGCAAAGACGCTGCGAGCGCCGGCGGCGTAAACGGAAAGAAAAAACGCCGTGCGGCGTCGGGATACCCGACGCCGCACGGCGAGCACGAAGTTGCAAAGCGCGCGGCGCGGAGTCGAAAAAACAGGGGGCGTTCCCGCTTTTTCAGCGGGAACGCCCCCCTCTTAAACAAAATCACGGAAAAAAGACAGCGCGGCGCGCCGAGCAAGAACGGGGAAGGCGGGCGGCGTCAAAGGACGATATTTTCGAGCAAGAGGTAATCGAAGTCCACCTCTTCCAGGAAGTCGCGGCGAAGGAAGCGGACGTGATTGAACTTGGCGAAATTGAGGATATGCGCTTTGAGCAGGACGGGGGTAGGCAGATCGAGCGCGCTGCAGATATCGGAGAGGTAGCAAAAGAAGTGGGAGAAGGTCAATTTTTCGTCGGAGCGTTCGTAGACGAATTGCCGTTGAATTTTGCCGTCGCGCAGGACTTTTGCCCAAATTTTAACCATAGCGAAACCTCGCGGAGTATTTTCTAAAAGTATACTGAATTTTTGCGAAAAAGTAAACAGGATTTGACCGAGCGAGCGAAGAATGATTTTGGAAAATCCGATGAAATTTTATGAAAAAGGAAAATAGGATTGACAGAATCTCCGTAAAATTATATACTAAAGGGAAGAAACCGCGAAGCGTGAGGCGGGAAGAACGGGTCAGGAGTCGGCTAGCGGCGAAAAAAGAGCGCGGCGAGCGCGCAAGCGGGCGCGGTCGCGCGGCTGTACGAGGAGGAAGTATGAAGAAGCTGGAAGCGGACATATTGGGGATATTGCAGGAGGACTGTCGGTATACGCCGGCGAAAATTGCGATCATGCTCAATCGTACGGAAGAGGAAGTAAAAAGGACGATCGACGAGATGCGCGAGCGCGGAGTGATCGTGAAATACACGGCGATCGTCAACGACGAGCGGCTGTCGGACGACATAGTGCAGGCGCTGATCGAGGTCAAGGTATCGCCGCAGAAGACGAGCGGGTTCGACGCGATCGCGGAGGAGATCTATCGGTTCGACGAAGTTAAGAGCTGTTATCTGATGAGCGGCGGGTACGATCTGGCGGTATTTATCGAGGGCAGGAACCTGCGCGACGTAGCGCGGTTTGTGTCCGAGCGGCTTTCGACGTTGGACGAAGTGCAGTCCACGGCGACCCATTTCATACTCAAGAAATACAAGATCGAGGGGACGATCACGGACGCAGAGGACGACAATCGAACGAGGATATCGGTACACGCATGAGAAATTTTGTAAACGAACGGTCGGCGAGTCTGAAGCCCAGCGGGATCCGCAAATTTTTCGACATCGTCTCGGAGATGAAGGATGCCATTTCGCTGGGGGTAGGCGAGCCGGACTTTATAACGCCGTGGCACATTCGGAACGCGGCGGTCAAATCGATACAGCGGGGCTACACGCAGTACACGAGCAATCGCGGGCTCTTGCCGCTGCGCGAGCACATCGCGCGCTACATGAGCGAGCGCTTCGGCGTGGATTACGATCCCTCGCACATCATCGTAACGGTGGGCGCGAGCGAGGGGATCGACCTGGTGATGCGGGCGGTGTGCGAGCCGGGGGAGGAGATCCTCATTCCCGATCCCTGTTACGTCTCGTACGCGCCGTGCGTGCAGCTTGCGGGCGGCGTGCCGGTGCATCTGCCCTGCACAAAGGAGAACGGGTTTATCCTCACGCCCGCGCAGCTGGAAAGCGCGATCACGAAAAAGACGAAGGCGCTCATCCTTCCCTATCCGAACAACCCCACGGGCGCGGTCATGACCCGCGAGCAGCTGGAGGCGATCCGTCCCGTGCTGATCAAGCACGATCTGCTGGTGATTTCGGACGAGATCTATGCGGAATTGACCTACGGCGGAAAGCATGTTTCGATCGCGTCGCTGGAGGGCATGCGCGAGCGCACGGTGGTCATCAACGGTTTTTCCAAGGCGTTTGCCATGACCGGCTGGCGAGTCGGGTACGTCTGTTCTCCGCCGGCGATCGACGAGGCGCTGTTCAAGATCCACCAGTACGCGATCATGTGCGCGCCGAGCGCGTCGCAGTACGCCGCGCTGGAAGGGCTCAAGGACGGCTTTACCGACGGCTTCGCCGTAGTCGAATCGATGCGCGAGGAGTACGACAAGCGGCGCCGGTTCATGACCAGCTTTTTCAACGAGGTGGGACTCTCCTGTTTCGAGCCGCGGGGCGCGTTCTACGTGTACCCGTCGACGCAGTCGCTCGGCGTTACGGGCGAAGCGTTTGCAAACGGACTTTTGCGCGCTGAAAAAGTGGCGGTCGTGCCGGGCGACGCGTTCGGCGACGCCGGCAAATTCCACGTTCGCTGTTCCTATGCCACGAGCATGGCGAATCTGGATACCGCAACGTCGCGCATCGCGGACTATGTCCGATCGATCCGATAACGGAAAAATTCAATACGCCCGATAGAAATTTTATGGTTTGCCGCCGTCTTTTTTGCAAAGACGGCGGCAAACGGCAAGAGGCAAGCAGCGCGAAAAAGCGACAAAGAACGGGAAAGCGGGCGGCAAAAGCGCGGGCAGGCGGGGCGAATATAGCTTGACAATCGCGCGCGCATGTAGTATAATGGGCGCATAGGAGAGGTGATTCCGCGCGCAGAACGGGCGGAATCACTCTTTTCACGGTGAAAACGGCGCGAGCCGTACATTTTTGAATAGAAGAGGTGTTGAAAATGGCAGAAGAATTTATCATGACGCAAAAGGGTTATGACGAGGCGGTGGCGCGCCTGAAATATCTTCAAACGGAGAAGAAGAAGGAGATCACGGAGCGCATCAAAACGGCGCGCGGGTTCGGGGATCTGAGCGAGAATGCGGAGTACGATGCGGCGAAGAACGAAGAGGCGCTCAACGAGAGTGAGATCCGGGAATTGGAGAACAAGATCAAGAACGCGAAGATCATGGAGGAGAGCACGGATAATTCGAAAGTGCATTTCGGGAACACGGTCACGGTCTACGATTATGATCTGGAGGAGTTGGCGACGTACACGATCATGGGCAGCACGGAAGCGGATCCGGACAAGAACATCGTGTCGATCGATTCGCCGTTTGGCGAGGCATTGAAGGGCGCGCGCGTGGGCGACAAAGTTACGGTACATGCGCCCAACGGATTTGACTATCAAGTGGAGATCCGCGACATTCGCTGATCGCGGGAAGGGGAATTTTACGCAACATGGACGCAAAAATCACCAAAAGCAGGCTGGGGTTATTGTTATCGTACGACTGGATCAAGATTCTTGGCATCTGTGTCGGGGCGATATTGATCTGGGCGCTGATCTTTACGACGACGGCGACGCGTGCGAGCAACGGGCAGCGGTTTGAGATCTACACGTATCTCGGCGTGAGCATGAACGATGCGCGGCTGGGCAGTTTAGAGGACTTGCAGGCGAAGGGAGCGTTGTCGAACGATATTCTGGATATGAGCGTATACCGGCTGGATCAAAACGGATACGAAGACATGATTTTGTCGGCGCATTTTTCGGCGGGGCAGGGAGATCTTTTGTTTGCGGCGAACACCGAGCCGACGAAGGATGAAGACGGCGCGATCACGGCGTATACGGGGCTTACGGAATTTCTGATGTCCTATCGTGCCAACGCGGTATGGCTGGGCGAAGAGGGGTATTCCGAGGGCGGACAAGTGGTATATGAGACCAACTATTTCGACGAATGCGCGCAATATCTGAACGGATTTTTCGGCGGCGACTATGAAAACGGCGCGCTGGACAAATCGGTAGCGGAGGAGCGGTTCCGCGCGCGGATCAAGAAGGACAAGCGTTACAAGAAGGAGTCGCAGATCCTGGCGGGGCTGGAGAAGGAATACGAGCGGCTGGAAAATCTGCGCACGGCGTTCAAGACGATTTACGAATGGACGCACAACGATACGGATACCGATCCGATCGAGCTGACCAAGCCCATCGAAATGACGGGCACGGACGACAACGGCGCAGAAGTGAGCGTGGCATGGCAGTATTCGTTTGATCTGAGCAATCTCGGCAAGATCGCGGAGCTGGCGGGGAACACGGAGAGCGGCGCGTCGAAAGCGGAGGGGATGAGTCTGGTCGTGCTGGATACGGGAAGCCGAAACGAAGAAGATTTACGGTACGAACCGTTTACCTTTTTGCTCTATCTGGCGGAAAATTTTGATTCGTAAAAAGGGCGGCGCGGAGTGCCGAGCGACAGAGGAGGCGAGCCATGCGATTGCACATTTACGGCGCTTTGCGCGAGTATAAGAAACGCAAGCCGTTGCGCCTGCATATGCCCGGGCACAAAGCGGACAGGCGGATGTCCGCGCTCTTTCGCGACAGCGCGCTGGACGTCACCGAGCTTTCCTTTTCGGATTGCCTGGAGAGTCCGGACGGGGTCATCGCCCGCGCCGAAGGGGACATCGCCGCGCTGTTGGGTGCGCGGCGCAGTCATATTCTGACCGACGGCTCCACGGCGGGCGTCTTTGCGATGGTCTTCGCGGCGAAGCGCGCCGGCGGCAAACTCGCCATCGCGCGCAACGCGCATAAGAGCGTCTACAACGCCTGCGCGGTGCTGGGCGTAGAGCCGTACATCCTCAAGATCAACGATCGCGCGGGGGTGTTGCTGCCGCCGACGGCGGCAGACGTCGAAGAGGCGTTCAAAAAGGAACGCACCGTCGGCGGCGTGCTGATCACGTCGCCCGACTATTACGGAAATCTGGCGGATCTTGCGGCCATCCGCAAGGTGTGCGATCGCTGCGGGAAAAGCCTGTACGTCGACGGCGCGCACGGCGCTTTCATGCGCTTTGACAGGGAGCTGGAATCCCAATACGCCGGCAACTTCGCCGACGTCTGGGTGGACGGCGCGCATAAAACGCTGCCTACCCTCACGCAGGGCGCGATCGTAAGCGTCGGCGCCTCGGGCGATGCCGAGGCCGTCGAGGAGGGCTTGCAGATCTTCCGCACCACCAGTCCGTCCTACCCGATCATGGCGTCGGTAGAATACGGCGTCAAGTATATGGCAAAACAGGGCGCCGAACACATCGACGCCCTGCGCAATCAACTTACCTTTTTGAAGGCGCGGCTCAAACGCCGCAAGATCCCCTTCTACGAGGACAGCCGCACGCTCGTGCTCGCCGTCGATTGCGGCGGCGCCGGCGTCAAGGCGCGCGCGGCGCAAAGACAGTTGGAGCGCAGAAATATCTTTGCCGAATTGCAGGACGGCCGCTATATCTTGTTTTACTTTTCGCCCATGACGCCCCCTTCGGCGTTGGGTAAATTGGAACGCGCCCTCTGTAAGATCTGGCGCATGCGCGCCCTGCGCGGCGACGTCTGCGAAGGACTGCCGTTCGTGTCGGGCGTAAAAAAATTCAGCTTTTTAACGGCGCATACCTTGGCCTGCGAATATGTGCCGCTCAATCGCTCGGTCGGCCGCATCGCGGCGCGCAGCGCGGGCGTCACGCCGCCCTGCTATCCCGTCGTGGTGGCCGGCGAACAGATCACCGAACAGGCGGTGCAGGCTCTGCAAAACGCCGCCCATACCTTCGGCGTCAAAGATGGCGCGGTGGCGGTCATGAAGATCGGCGGCAATACATAAGCTCCTTCCTTCGAAACGGCAAAAATCGGCCGCCCCCCTTGCGGGGCAGCCTTTCCCCCTTGCGGGGCAGCCTCTCCTTTTTTGTGGGCAGTCTTTCCCCCTTTGCGGGGCAGCCTTTCCCCTTTGCGGGGCAGCCTTTCCCCTTTGCGGGGCAGACGCTCCCTCTTTGCGGGGCAGACGCTCCTTTCTTGTGGGCAGTCTTTCCCCTTTGCGGGGGGGCGCGGCGGAGGGGACAATCGGCAGAGGCGGAGTTCGGGTTTTGCGGAGAAGGAGCGGGAAGGGGCAAAGCGGAGAAAAACGGGACACGTCTATGGGAAAACGAGGAATTTTTATAGCATTTGAAGGCTGCGAAGGAGCAGGAAAAAGCACGCAGATGCGGCTGCTTTCGGAATATCTCACGGCGCGGGGGGTGGAGCACGTCATCACGCGCGAGCCGGGCGGCGGAGAGATTTCGGAGGCGATCCGCAAGATCATACTCAACGGCAAGTTTACGGCGATGACGGACGAATGCGAAGCACTGTTATATGCGGCGGCACGCGTACAGCATCTGGCGGACACGGTCGCGCCCGCGCTGGAGAGAGGGAAGACGGTGTTGTGCGATCGGTATATATTTTCGTCGTTTGCCTATCAGGGGAGCGGGCGCGGGCTGAGCGAGAAATTTTTGCGCGACATCAATGCCTATGCGATGGAAAAGTTCATGCCGGACGTCACGTTATTTTTGAACATATCCCCGGCGAGCGCGTTTCGGCGCAAGCATGGTGCGGACGAAAACGATCGCATCGAGCAAGCGGGGGAGGCGTTTCACCGAAAGGTATACGAGGGATATTTGGAATTGTTGCGCACGTTTCCGGACAAACTGATAGCGGTAGACTGTTCGGGGACGAAGCAGGAGACGAGTCAAAGGATCCTGTCCATCCTGCGTCGCGGCGGCTTTATTGAATGAGCGGCGACCCTTCGGGAAGGGAAGCGAGCGGCGGGCGTCTCGGAGGCGGAGAGGAATTTTTTGCGGAGCGAGACGGGGACTGTCGCGCGGAGGGCAAGTCGGAACGGAGGGAAGGATGCAACTGTTTCAGAGCAGCATGGCATATACGATCGTGGAGCGAGACGTTTCGGCGGAGAGGATCTCGCACGCGTATTTGTTATTGACGCCGGACGCGCGGAATCTGCGGAGTTGGCTCAAGGAGCTGGCGAAGGCGGTGCTGAAGGCGGATGCGCGCGCGGCGCGGCTGATCGACGAAGAGCAATACAGCGACTGCATCGTATTTCCGGCGCGCGGGGAAAAGGCGAGCGTTGCGCAGCTGAAGGCGATGCTGGAAGAGGTGTATATCAAGCCGGTGGAAGGCGAGCGAAAGGTATTTTTGCTGGACAACGTGCAGGACATGTTGGCGTCGGCGCAGAACAAGCTGCTCAAGGTACTGGAAGAGCCGCCGCGGAACGTGTATTTTATTTTAGGGGCGTTGAGCGAGTTTCCGGTACTTTCTACGATCAAGTCGCGGGCGAAGCGGCTGGAGGCGGCGGGTTTCACAGCAGCGCAGACGGAGCAATATATTCGGGAACGCTATCCGCAGCGCGAGGATGCGAGGGAGATCGCGGCGATGTCGGGCGGGATATTGGGCAGAGCGGAGGAACTGGCGGAAGGCGGTTCGCTTCGAGAGGCGGGCGCAGAAGCGGTGCAGCTGTTGTTGACGATCACGCCGCCGGGGATCCCGGCGGCGGCGCGCCGGTACGCGGAAAAGGGAGAAACGGTGCGGCTTTTGGGGATGTTGCGGCTGGTGCTGCGCGACGCTTTGCGGCTCAAACTCGGCAGGGCGGCGGGCGCGGACACCGAACCGATGCGGCGGATCGCGCAGCGGTTTGACGTGGGAACGTTGGTTCGCGCGCAGGAAAAGATCACGCAAGCGGAAAAAAATATCAAATTTAACGCCAACGCGGCAGTGGCATTGGAAGTGTTGTTGGCTGAAATAACGGAGGGACGATGAAAGTAATCGGAGTCAAATTTAAGGACGGCGGAAAGGTGTATTATTTTGCGCCGTTGGAGAAGGAAACGTATGAAGAGGGCATGCAGGTCGTCGTCGAAACGAGCAAGGGTACGGAGTTTGCGTACGTAGCGTTTCCGCCCAAGGAAGTGGAGGAATCGGAAGTCGTCCAGCCGCTCAGGCCCATCGTGCGCATCGCGACGGAGAAAGACCGCGAGCAGGTACGTAAAAATATCGAGCGCAAGCCGCAGGCGATGAAGATCGCGCAAGAGAAGATCGAAAAGCACAAGCTGGACATGAAGCTGATCGACTGCGAGTTTTCCTTCGACGGAAACAAGGTGATCTTCTATTTTTCCGCGGACGGAAGGGTAGATTTTCGGGAGCTGGTCAAGGATCTGGCGGCGGCGTTTCATATCCGCATCGAATTGCGGCAGGTGGGCATACGCGACGAAACGCGTCTGTTGGGCGGCATTGCGCCGTGCGGCAGGGAATGCTGTTGCGCGGGGGCGATGTCGGATTTTCGCAAAGTTTCGATCAAAATGGCGAAGGTACAGGGTTTATCGCTCAATCCCGGCAAGATCAGCGGGCTGTGCGGGCGGCTGATGTGCTGTCTGAGTTACGAGAACGAATATTACAGCGAAGCCTATAAAAAGATGCCGAAAGTGGGCGCAGAGGTGGGAACGCCGGAAGGGCGCGGCACGGTGGTATCGGAGAACATGCTCAAAATGACGGTGCGCGTCAAGATCGAAAAGGACGGAAGTCTGGTTTACAGAGATTTTCCGCTGGAGAGCATCCGATTCAAGAGCAAGAAAGAAGATAAGGACGCGGGCGAAAAGTTGGATCCGGAGCTGAAAGAGCTGGAAGATTGAGTCGAAAGGGAAGAAAGGGACAAAAAAAGCAAAAAAATTTTTTGCGGAAAACTTTACGAACGGCAGAAAATATGCTATAATAAGAAAAACGGCAACGTTAGCAAAATGGAGGTAAAGAGAAATGGCACATAAAATTTCGGAAGAATGCATCAGCTGCGGCGCATGTGCGGAGACGTGTCCGGTAAGCGCAATTTCGCAGGGCGACACGCAATATGTGATCGATGCGGACGCATGCATCGACTGCGGCGCATGTGAAGACGGATGCCCCGTAGGCGCGATCAAGCCGGAAGAGTAATTCGGGCGAAAGGGAAAAAAGCGGCGCATCGAGCGAAGCGAAGGTGCGCCGGTTCTTTTTCAAAGAGCAATCGTTGCGGTTCGCCGCAAAAAACGGGGATATAGCTCATCTGGTAGAGCGCTTGAATGGCATTCAAGAGGTGGACGGTTCGAGTCCGTTTATCTCCACCAAACGGGAACTATCCGAACACCACTATTACAGAACAGTGGGTTCGGGTAGTTTTTTTATTGCCGCTGAAGGAATAACTCTCCGAATTTTTTGCCCTTCGTTGTGGCTATCGTAGCACAGTTCTCGCGGAAGTCAACGGGAAAAATTATCGCTGAAAAACTCAATCATACAAGCATCTGAAAGCCGAGTAGGTCAATTCGACCTGCTCGGCTTTTTTGCGTTTACGGCAGATTTTTTCCGTTATCCGTATGCAATAATTTTGTCCTTTGTCGTTGACTTCCGATTTACCTCTTTTGAATGAACGTGAGCATATCTCGCCCAATGCTCCTGTCGCCCCTGCCGAAAGGCAAAAATAAAATTCGGAGGTAAAACTCTATGAAAACCAAAGTTTCCAATTTCACCGAGTTCAGAGCGTATTATCTCTCTGAATTTGAACTGTACGATGGCGAAGCGTTCATCACCTTCAACATCGTCGGCATCGACCTTGACCGCAATGAAGTACAGGTCGCCGTGTCTGACAGAGGTAAAATCAGCGTCGTAACGTATGACCTCATGACGGACAAGAACGGTAGGCTTTACTTCGAGTACGGCGTCATGTTCGAGCGCGTGTATTTGGACGAGTTCGAGGAGGCTGCATGATGAAACTTACTCTTTCCAACATCAAAGAACTCAAACGCAAGTCGGACAGCCCGCTCACAAAACGAGTCTGCAACTATGTCATCGACCGCTGGGGCGATTACGACGACAAGAAGTATATCTTCACGGACGTGCTGCACTATGGCTGTCAGTCGGGCGTTGTGGGCGAACTCATCTACTATTCGGATACGGTGCGCTTCTACAAGCAGTACCGTCAAGA
>CALVYJ010000045.1 GCA_944372075.1 uncultured Clostridia bacterium
GCGGGGGCAGGATTCGAACCTGCGACCTTCGGGTTATGAGCCCGACGAGCTACCGAACTGCTCCACCCCGCGATATCGCTGCCCTTTTTCGCAAAAGTGCTTTCTAATTTTATAGTATTACGCCTCGTTTGTCAACTGTTTTTTGATTGTTTTTCCCAAAAAAAATTATTTTCCTGTCGATTTTTCGGCCTGTTTTTGTTTTACGCGATGTTGCAAAAATCAAATCACTTGACAGATCTCCCCCTTTTCGTTTACAATAAATAATAGTATAGATTTCTTAATTTTTAGGTGATACAATGAAACGAAACGGAGCTGAAATCCTCATACATTGTCTGAAAGAACAGGGCGTCGATACGGTGTTCGGTTACCCGGGCGGATGCGTACTCGACATATACGATGCGCTTTATCGCGACGGATCGCTCCGCCATATTCTTACCGCTCATGAACAAGGCGCGGCGCATGCCGCCGACGGCTATGCGCGTTCCAGCGGAAAAACGGGCGTCTGCATTGCCACTTCCGGACCCGGAGCGACCAATCTGGTGACCGGGATCGCCACGGCATATATGGACAGCATCCCTCTCGTTGCGATCACCGGAAACGTTACCGTGGCCAACCTCGGCCGCGACAGCTTTCAGGAAGTCGATATCGCCGGCATCACGATGCCGATCACAAAACACAATTATATCGTAAAAGATATTTCCAAACTCGCCGCTACCGTACGCGAGGCTTTCTATATCGCAGCGTCGGGAAGAAAAGGGCCGGTTCTGATCGATATCCCCAAAAATATTCAGACGGAGATCTGTGAGTTCTCCCCTGCCGAAGCGGTATCGTACAAGCCCAAAAAAGTGACCGAGCAAGCCTTGCTGCCCGTTTGTCAAGCGTTGGCAAGGGCAAAGCGGCCGCTTATCTTGGCAGGCGGAGGCTGCATCGGCTCCAATGCATCCGAGCAACTGTTCGCTTTTGCCGAGCGCCTGCAAGCGCCGGTGTGCGCTACCTTGATGGGACTGGGCGCCTATCCCGCTTCAAACGAGCATTTTTTGGGGATGATCGGCATGCACGGCACCGACGCCGCCGCGAAGGCTTTTCGCCGCGCGGATACGATCATCGCCTGCGGCATGCGGTTTTCCGACCGCGTTGCCGGAAACCGACTGCGCTTTGCCGAAGGAAAGACCATCCTCCAGTTTGACATCGACGCCGCCGAGATCGACAAAAACATTCAAACCGACCTATCGGTCATGGCGGATATTCGGGAAATTTTGACGACGCTGGTGCCGATGCTGCCCGAAACGGAACGAAAGGACTGGTTAAAAGAAACGGCGGCATACAAAGAGTATGAAAGCAACAACTTTGACCGGGAATTGCCCGCCTATAAAATTTTGTCGGCGCTGCACAAATTCACGGACGCCGACACCCGCATCGCCACCGACGTCGGACAGCATCAGATGTGGACGGCGCAATATTATCCGTTTGAACGGGCGCGGACGTTTATCTCCAGCGGCGGACTCGGCACGATGGGATTCGGGATGGGAGCCGCGATCGGAGCGTGCATTGCCAGCGGCAAAAAAACCGTATTGGTGACGGGCGACGGCTCCTTCCACATGAATTTGAACGAGCTTTGCACTGCCGTTTCGCATCGGCTTCCCCTCGTCATCCTTCTGATGGACAACAATTGCCTGGGCATGGTTCGGCAATGGCAGACGCTCTTCTACGAAAAGCGGTATTCGCAGACCACTTTGGACAGAAAGACGGACTATGTAAAACTTGCGCAGGCATTCGGCGCAACGGGGATGTTGCTTGCCGACGAGGCGGACATCCTGCCCGTTTTTGAGCGCGCCTTCGCGGCGGAAGGCCCGGTTCTGATCGACTGTAAAATCGGCATCGACGATAAAGTCCTGCCCATGATCGCACCCGGAAAATCCTTTGAAGATATTATAACCAAACTCAACTAAAGGAGCCGAATCTATGAAACGCTACACGATCACCGCACTCGTTTCCAACAAAAGCGGCGTGTTGACCCGCATTTCGGGATTATTTGCACGGCGCGGCTTTAACATCGAAAGCCTGTGCGCCTGCACGACGGAAAACGAAGATCTCTCGCGTATAACCATCGTTCTCGGCGGAGACGAATACATCCTCGCGCAACTGACAAAACAACTCGACAAGCTCATCGACGTGAAAAAGATCGCCCTTGCCGCCGAAGCCGAATCGGTTTACCGCGAATTGCTGCTCGTAAAAGTTTCCGCCCCCGCGCAAAAGCGCTCGGAATTGATCGAGATCAAAGACGTCTATAAGGCGAAGATCGTCGACCTCTCGCCCGAAACCCTGATTTTGGAATTGACGGGCGAACCGAATAAATTGGACGGCTTTATCAGCGTTATACGCCCTTACGGCATCCTGGAAATGGCTCGCACCGGCATGACCGCCCTTTCGCGCGGCGATCGGTGCCTGAACGATCTCGTCGATTATAACGAGCAAATTTAATAAAACTATCAATACGTAACCCGTATTTTGAAAAATAATAGCGCCCTCTGCCTCGTTGCAGACCGCAAAGGAGACTGTATGAACAATATCTTTTCGGAAGGAACCGCCATGTCCTCCCAGCGCTCGCTCATGCGCGCACTCGGCTGGACAGACAGCGAAATGAAAAAGCCGATCATCGGAATCATCTGCGCGCAAAGCGACATCATCCCGGGTCATATGTACCTCGATCGTATTGCCGAAGCCGTCAAAGAAGGCGTCATCGCCGCGGGCGGAAAGCCCGTCGTAGTGCCTTCGATCGGCGTCTGCGACGGCATCGCCATGGGACATGCCGGCATGCGCTACTCCCTGCCTTCGCGCGAAGTCATCGCCGACAGCGCAGAGATCCTCGCCCGCGCGCACGCTTTCTCCGGCCTCGTGTTCGTGGGTAATTGCGACAAGATCATCCCCGGCATGCTTATGGCTGCCGTACGGCTCGATCTGCCCGCCGCCTTCGTTTCCGGAGGCCCCATGCTCGCAGGTAAAATGCACGGCGATCGGCTCTCCCTCTCCTCGATGTTCGAAGCCGTCGGCGCCTATAACGCGGGCAAAATCGACGATAAGGAACTCCACGACTATGAATGCTCCGCTTGCCCTACCTGCGGATCCTGCTCGGGAATGTTCACCGCAAACAGCTTGAACTGCCTCACCGAGGCGCTCGGCATCGCACTGCCCGGAAACGGAACCATCCCCATGGTCTATTCCCGCCGCATCATGCTCGCGAAAGAGACGGGCGCCGCCGTCATGAACGCCGTCAAAAATCATTTGCGGCCTTCCGATATCATCACGCCGAAAGCCATCCGCAATGCCGTTGCCGTCGATAACGCCATCGGCGCTTCCTCCAACAGCGTTTTGCACTTGCTCGCCGTTGCCAACGAGGTCGGCATGAGCGAATCCGACTTTTCCGTGGATACGTTCAATGAAATAAGCGCCAAAGTGCCGCATATCTGCAAACTCGCCCCCGCCGGCAAACACTATATCGAAGACCTCGACGAAGCGGGCGGGATCTCCGCCGTCATTCGCCAGCTGGAAGATGCCGGCCTGTTCGACGGCTCTGCCCTGACAATATCCGGCATTTCCCAGCACGATCGCGTGAAAAACGCGCGCGTGCTCGATGCGGAAATCATCCGCCCCATCGATGCGCCCTACTCCCCGACCGGCGGACTCGCGATCTTGAAAGGAAACCTCGCTTCCGAGGGCGCTGTGGTGAAAAAGAGCGCCGTCGATGCCGCCATGCTCCGCCATAGCGGCCCCGCAAAGGTCTTTGACAGCGAAGAAGCGGCTATGGACGCAATCTCTACCGGAAAAATCGTTAAAGGAGACGTCGTCGTCATCCGCTACGAAGGCCCGAAAGGCGGCCCCGGTATGCGCGAAATGCTCTCCCCTACTTCCGCTATCGTGGGAGCAGGACTAAGCGCCGACGTCGCGCTCATCACCGACGGCCGCTTCTCCGGCGCTACTCGCGGCGCCGCCATCGGTCACGTTTGCCCCGAAGCCGCCGCAGGCGGCCCCATCGGCATCGTCCGCGACGGGGATGTCATCGATATCGATATCGAAAAGGGTACCATCGACCTTCGCATCTCCGCACAGGAAATGCAGGAACGCTTGGCTGCCTTCCGCCCCATCGAAAAACCGGTGGACGGTTACCTCAAACGCTACCGCGCGCAGGTGACCTCCGCCAGCCGCGGCGCCATCTTCAGAAAATAATACATCCTTCGCTTTTCAACATCCGCTGCCCCACGCCGTAAACCCCATATAAAACAATCGCATGCGGGGCGGCGCACGTCTGCGCCGCCGACAAAACCGCGCCCGATGCGCGCAATACGATCGTATGCGAAGCGGCGCACGTCTGCGCCGCCGACAAAACCGCGCCCGATGCGCGCAAAGCAATCGTATGCGGGGCGGCGCATATTGTCGACCGACGGCAAGCACTCGCCCGATGCGCGCAATACGATCACATGCGGGGCGGCGCATATTGTCGACCGACGACAAGCCCTCGCCCGATGCGCGCAAAAAATCGTATGCGGGGCGGCGCATATTATTGACCGACGGCAAGGCGAGCGGCAAAAAAGGGACGGAAAACTTTAATTTCGGCACGCGCAGTGCGGGCGACATTCAAATTCAGCAAACAGACGGCAGAGTCCGAGGCTTTACGGCAAGCGAGACCTGCCGCGCAGAGAGGAACGAGATGGAACAGAAAAAACTACAGATCTTTGATTCGACGCTGCGTGACGGCGCACAGGGAGCGAACGTATCCTTTTCCGTAGATGACAAAATAAAAGTCATACAGACGCTTGACAGACTGGGCATCGACTTTATCGAAGCGGGAAATCCCTTTTCCAACCCGGCGGAAATGCAATTTTTTCAAAAGATTCAAGGCATAAAGCTGCGTTACTCGAAGATCGTCGCATTCGGTTCGACGCGGCGAAAGGGGATTTCGGCGGAAGAGGACAGCAATCTGAAGTCGCTGTTGGCGGCGAATACCGAATACGTTGCGATCTTCGGAAAAAGCGACATACGCCACGTTACCGACGTATTGAAGGCGACGCCGGAGGAAAACTTGGCGATGATCAGAGAGAGCGTGCAATTTCTCAAATCGCACGGGAAAAAGGTCATTTTCGACGCCGAGCATTTCTTCGACGGCTATAAAGCAAATGCGGAATACGCCATGTCTGCCCTGCAAAGCGCATACGAGGCGGGAGCGTATTGTCTGTGCCTGTGCGACACAAACGGCGGAATTTTCCCCGACGAAGCGTACTCGATCACGGAAAAGGTGATAGAGAGATTTTCGGACGTAATCACCGCCATCCACTGCCATAACGACGGCGGGCTGGCCGTTGCCGATTCCATCGCCGCCGTACAGGCGGGCGCGCGCCAAGTGCAGGGCACTTTCCTTGGGTTCGGAGAACGGTGCGGAAACGCAAACCTCTCCACCATCATCTGCAATCTGCAGCTCAAGCGCGGCTACGAGTGCATTCCGCCCGAAAACCTCGCGCAGATCTACGAAAGCGCCGCCACCATCGCCGAAACGGCGAACGCGGCCATCCCCGCAAACCAGCCGTACGTAGGCATGAACGCGTTTGCCCACAAGGCAGGCATGCATGCGGACGGCGTATTGAAGTATTCCTCCTCGTTCGAACATATCAATCCTGCCGTCATCGGCAACAAACGCAAATTTTTATTGTCCGAAATTTCCGGGAAAAGCGCGATCTACGATAAACTGAAAAGCTATTTCCCCGATTTGGACAAAAACGGAAAAGAGATGGGAGAGATCGTGGGCGCCCTCAAAGAGCGGGCCCTTTCCGGCTACCAATACGAGGCCGCCGAAGCCAGCTTCGTGTTGCTCGTCGAAAAAATCCTCGGCAAATATAAATCGTCCTTCGACTTGATCAATTTCAAAGTCATCAACGAACAGCCCGCCATCGAAGGCAAAGTCGCCTCCGCCATCATCAAAGTCCGCGTAAACGGCGTGACCAAAATTGCCGCCTCCGACGGCGAAGGCCCCGTACATGCGATGGACTTGGCTCTGCGCTCCGCCCTTTCGGAGTTTTATCCCGAAGTCGCGCGCGTCGCCCTCACCGACTTTAAGGTGCGCGTTCTGGACTCGGATAAGGCGACCGCCGCAAAAGTTCGCGTCTTGATCACGTCGGCGAACAGCAGCGACAGCTGGACTACCGTCGGCGTTTCCGAAGACATCATCGAAGCGAGCTGGCTGGCTCTCACCGATTCCATCGACTATGCGCTCATGCGCCGAAGTCAATAACCGACGCGCGGCAAAGCCTCTCGCTTTGCCGCGCGCTTTATTTATCTTTCGGTTTTTTCACATCCCGAAACCGATTTCACTTTTTCGAAACAGAGCGCCCGCATCCCTTTCTCGGATGCGGGCGCTCTTTCCCTTTATACAGGTCCCGGCCTTTCAGCCGCCGAATCGCCTTGACTTTTTTCCACCCCTTCCGACGCCCCTTCGCTCGCAAAATCCTTTATCCGCGCCGCTCGGGTATGATCTCGATCCAATACCCGTCCGGATCTTGAATAAAATAGATGCCCATCTGCTCGTTTTCGAAACAAATACATCCCATTTCGGAATGCTTTTTGTGCGCACCCTCGTAATCATCCGTCTTAAACGCCAGATGAAATTCACATTCTCCCAGATCGTATGCCTCCGCATGCCCCTTCAGCCACGTCAGCTCCAGCTCAAACTCGCTCTCTCCGTTCTTCAAAAAGACAATGGTGTACTCCGGCGCCTCCTGCCTTCGCACTTCCCGCAGTCCCAATGCCTCCGCATAAAAGCGCAAGGATCTCTCCAGATCCCGCACATTGTAATTTTCATGCACCGCACGAAATCGCATCTCCGTACCCTCCTTTCCCTTCTCCCCCCATGTCCTTCCGCTCAATTCCTTCAACATCTTTGAAAAATCGTTCGCCGCCCGCTTTGCAGAATTTTTCGCAAAGCCTAACCACGCGCGTCTTCCGAATCATTTTTCGTAAAAATGAATCGACCGCACTGCCTTGCGGTAATGCGGTCAATCCATATATGATAAGGGGGAAAATGATGAGCTTTCTTAGGTAACCAAGCGAAAGCGTTGCGCGTTTCGTTTGATTACACGCATATTATAGCTCTATAATAAAAATTTGTAAAGCATTTTTTTTTATTTTTGAAAAATTTTTTGAAATTTTTTAACTTATCATTTTTTGTTTATTTTTATCAAAACCGCTCGAATTACGTCGAATCGCTTATTAACATCGTTAATAAATAACAATATTATCAAAACTGGAAAAATTTTCTCGCAAATTTTTCATTTTTCACACTTCGCCATCTTGCGCGACAGACAGCTTTGCAACGCCCGCTTTCCCCTGCTGCAAACAGCCGCCGCTCGCCCCACGCGACGATCCCGTTCGAATACAAGCACATCCCCTGAAACGCTTTCTCCCCGTTTGCAAACGAGCAGATCCTAGCCCCCTTCGGCAAACCGACAAAAGCCGAAACCGTACGGCTCTACGTTCCGAAACTTCAATCAGACGGCAGAAACGACAGAAAACAAAATCGCTGAAAATGAACAAGACCTGCAAATTTGCAAATCCGAAGGCGGACAAGATGCGAACGGTTTAAGCAAGGCGGGCAAGATGCGAACGGTTTGAGTAAAAGATAGGCAAGACGCGAGCGGTTTAAGCAAGGCGGGCGAAAAGCGAACGGCAATGCAAGTTCCAGCGACCAAAGAACGAAGGCAGGTCAAACGATCCTGCAAAACAGACAGCCGAGGATAGCCGCGCAAAGATTTGCCGCGGTTGCGAGGGCGAGCGGAAGGGCGACGCCCTGTTTTTGCCCGGCGAAATAGAGAGCGGAAAGATAGAACACCGTCTCGCCGGAGGCATAGACGACGCAAGCGCAGCGGGCGACGTACGAATCGGCGCCGAACTTTGCGCAAATTTCGGAGAGGACGGCCAAGGAGCCGCTGCCCGAAAAGGGTTTTACGAGGACGAGGGGCGCAATTTCCGACGGAATGCCGAGAGCGGAGAACAGCGGTGCGAGCGCCTGTGCGAAGGCAGACGAGAGGCCGCTTGCTTCAAACAATTCGGACAGGATGAGGATGGCGGCGATGTAGGGAAAGAGGGAGCGTACGAGCTCGAGCGCGCCTGCCGCGCCCTTTGCGAAGCTGTCATAAACGCGCACGCGGCGGATCGCGGCGATCAAAACGATCGCGACGCACACGGCGGGCAGCAGATAGGCGGCGGCGTTCATCCCTTTCGCCCGCTCTTTGCAAAGACTATGCGTACGAGCAAAGCGCCGATCACAAGGGCAGACAGCGAAGCGGCCAAGACGGGCAGCACGATGTCATAGGGCGAAAGCGAACCGGCCTGTACGCGCACGGACAGAGCGGTAGTCGGCAAAAGCTGTAAGCCCGCGCAATTCACCACAAAAAACATGGCGCGGGCGTAATTTTGTTTTTGTTCGCCGAGCAAGCGCATGGCGCAGATACCGGCGCCCGTCGCGGCGGCGCCCATACCGAGAAAATTTGCGGCGAGATTGACGGAGATATGTTCCAAAACTTGCGGATCGCGCGTGCGGAACAGTCGCGACGTGAGCGGACGCATGGCGCGCGAGAGGCCGCGCAGGATGCCCGCGTCCTGCGCGACGCGCAAAAAGCCGAGCCATACGGTATAGATGGCGGCGAGCGTTAAACCGAGCGCGACGGCATTTTTTGCGCCTTCCAACAATGCGGGCAGCAATAGCGATGGATCGCGCGCGATCAAAAGGACACAGGCGAGGATAAAAATACAGACAAATACGACGTTCATGACACAACTCCTCTGCTAATCGTATGCGGAGGCGGCGCGCAGTATGCAAAATGCGGGCAAGTTCGCAGGGGAAATTGAAAAAACTTTCAAAATAATTTTACTTTCCCGGCAAAATAAGGTATAATACACGGGAACAGACTGTTTTTTCGGGAGGATACAATGGCTGACAAGAAACCGTATTATATCACGACGGCGATCGCCTATACGTCCGGCAAACCGCACATCGGAAACACGTACGAGATCGTGTTGACGGACGCGATCGCTCGCTTCAAACGCAACCAGGGCTACGACGTGCGCTTTCAGACCGGCACGGACGAACACGGTCAAAAGATCGAAGAGAAGGCGGCGGCAAACCATGTAACGCCCAAACAATTCGTAGACAGCGTCGCCGAGCAGATCCGCGCGATCTGGGATCTGATGAACGTCTCGTACGACAAATTTATCCGCACCACCGACGCCGATCATGAGAGACAGGTGCAAAAGATCTTCAAAAAACTGTACGAGCAGGGCGATATTTACAAGGGTACCTACGAAGGCATGTACTGCACCCCCTGCGAAGCGTTTTGGACGCCCTCGCAACTCAAGGACGGGAAATGCCCCGATTGCGGAAGAGAGGTAAAACCCGCAAAGGAAGAGGCTTATTTCTTCCGCATGAGCAAGTACGCGGACAGACTCATGCAGTATTATGAAGATCATCCCGAGTTCATTACCCCCGTTTCGCGGAAAAACGAGATGGTAAACAACTTCTTAAAGCCCGGATTGCAGGATCTTTGCGTATCGCGCACCTCCTTCAAATGGGGCATCCCCGTCGACTTCGACGACAGACACGTCGTCTACGTATGGCTGGACGCGCTCACCAACTACATCACCGGACTCGGCTACGACGCGGACGGCAATTCCGCAGATTTGTTCCGCCGCTACTGGCCTGCCGACGTACACGTGATCGGAAAGGATATCATCCGCTTCCACACCATCTACTGGCCCATCTTCCTCATGGCGCTCGACCTCCCTCTGCCTAAACAGGTGTTCGGACACCCTTGGCTGCTCATGGACGGAAGCAAAATGAGCAAGTCGCGCGGGAACGTCATCTATGCCGATGAATTGGTGCATATCTTCGGCGTGGACGCCGTACGCTATTTTGTCCTCAACGACATGCCCTTCGACAACGACGGCAACATCACCTGGGAATTGATCACCGAACGCGTGAACTCTGACCTCGCCAACAACCTCGGAAACCTCGTCTCCCGCACGGCGGCAATGTCGCTCAAGTATTTCGGCGGAACTCTGTGCGATAAGGGCGTAACACAGCCGATGGACGACGACCTCCGCTCCATGGCGACCTCTCTCTATGAAAAAGTCGCCGCAAAGATGGACGCTTTCAAGATCTCCGACGCCTTGGGCGAGATTTTCGCCTTCTTGCGCCGTTGCAACAAATATATCGACGAAACGGCTCCCTGGATCTTGGCAAAGGACGAAACCAAACGCGATCGGCTCTCCACCGTGCTGTATAACCTTTCGGAAAGCATCGTGATCGCCGCAAGCCTCTTGCAGCCCTTCCTGCCGGAAACGGCGGAAAAGATCGCCGCTTTGTTCAATACGAAGCTGCGCCCCTACGATCGGCTCAATACGTTCGGCTTGATCGAAAACGGGAACGCCGTCTCCCCTGCCGAAACGCATCTGTTCGATCGACGCAACTACAAAGACGTCGAGGCACAGTACGAACAACTGCACGCGCATGCCGAAACGGCAGCCGCTTCCGCGGAACATGCGCCCGCTCAAAAATCCGCCCCCAAATCCCACCGGCCCGATTATCCCGCCGAGATCACGATCGAGGATTTCGCAAAGGTTCGCATGCAGATCGCCAAAGTCGTCGCCTGCGAAAAGGTGGAAAAGAGCGATAAACTCCTCAAATCGACCGTGCAGATCGGTTCTGAAACGCGCACCGTCGTCAGCGGAATCGCGAAATTCTATACCCCCGAACAGATGGTCGGTAAAAAGGTCGTGATGATCACCAACCTCAAACCCGCTAAATTGCGCGGGATCGTGAGCGAGGGAATGATCTTGTGCGCCGAGGACGCGGACGGAAACCTCAAACTCCTCGCCCCCGAAGGCGATATCGACGACGGCAGCGGAATCTTTTGACCCTTCAACAAAAAATCGGTCGGCTTTTTCGCGCTCCCTTTGCGCAAAGTCGGCCTTGAACACGCAAAAAGAACGCGCAGAGCCAAAAATTGACGACCGATCGGTTGAATATTTTGCACCCGCATTCGAAACGACCCTCAAAAGCGGTAAACTTTTGCAGGCACAAACCGTTTCGCGCGGGTGCTTTTTTCTGTTTTGTGCGGGCGCTCCTTCGCTTCGCGCGGAGGCTTTTTCTGCTTTGTGCGGGCGTTCCCTCTCTTCGCGCGGAGGCTTTTTCTGCTTTGTGCGGGC
>CALVYJ010000046.1 GCA_944372075.1 uncultured Clostridia bacterium
CCAAAAGAGCGGTGATCTCAAACGCCACTTCGGTGGGAACCATGTATTTTCCGTCCTTGGTGACGTATTTGCGCTTGTTGAGTACGGAGATGATGCTCGCATAGGTAGACGGCCTGCCGATCCCCTTGTCCTCCATCGCCTTGACCAGCGAGGCGTCCGTATAGCGCAGAGGCGGCTTGGTAAATTTCTGCTCGGAGATCAGGCGGAGCAGGTTGAGCAATTCGCCCTCGTTGAGATTGGGCAACAATTTGCCGTTCTCCGCGTCCTCGTCCTCCTTTTTGACCTCCTGGTACGCCGCTCAATATCCGGCAAACTGCATCGTCTTGCCGCTCGCCTTAAACCCGTAGATCCCGTTGCGGATCTTGATCTGAACGCTGTTATACAGCGCTTCGCTCATCTGCGACGCCAAAAATCTGTCGTAGATCAATTTATAGACGTTGTAATGCTTCTTATCCAGCGTGCCCTTCATGCTCTCCGGCGTGCGCTTGAGATCGATGGGGCGAATACACTCGTGCGCGTCCTGCGCACCCTTTTTCGACGCGTAAAAATTGGGCTTTTCGGGCACATATTCCTTGCCGTACTTCTCCTGAATAAATTGCCGCGCCGCCGCCTGCGCCTCCGCGGAAACGCGTACGGAGTCGGTACGGATATACGTCACCAGCGCGATATGCCCCTCCGATTCGGTGTCGATGCCCTCGTACAGATGCTGCGCCACCAGCATCACGTCCGGCGAGGTCATGCCGAATTTATTGGAGGCGTCTTGCTGCAATGTGGAGGTCGTAAACGGCGCCGGAGCATGCGAACGCGTCACGTTCCTTTTGATCTCATGCACCCGATACTCCCCGCCTTCCAGCTCCGCACGTACCTTCTCGTTCTCTTCCGCACAGGAAGGAAGATATTTTTTTCCGTTCTTCTCGCACAAAAGCGCCTTGAACGGCGCATACTTCGCCGGTTGATCCTGCAATTCCGCATTGACGTTCCAATATTCTTCGGGTACGAACGCGCGGATCTCCCGCTCGCGGTCTACGATCAGGCGCAACGCCACCGACTGCACGCGCCCTGCCGAAAGCCCGGACTTGATGCGCTTGCAAAGCAGCGGCGACAGCTTGTATCCGACCAGCCGATCCAGCACGCGGCGCGCCTGCTGCGCATCGACTAAATTGTAATCGATCTCGCGCGGGTTTTGCAGCGCCTTGGTCACCGCCGTCGGCGAGATCTCGTTGAATTCGATGCGGTTTTTTCCCTCTTTCAGCTTCAATACCGTCTTTAAGTGCCAGGAGATCGCTTCGCCTTCGCGGTCCGGGTCGGTCGCAAGATAGACGTGTTCCGCCTTTGCCGCTTCGTCCGCCAGCCGCTTGATCACCGCCTTTTTATCGGGATTGTCCACATAGGTCGGTTCAAAATTTTTGTCGATGTTCACCCCCAACCGCTTTTCCGGAAGATCGCGCACATGTCCGCCCGACGCGTCCACGCGATACTTCCCCTTCAGATATTTCGATATCGTTTTCGCCTTCGAAGGCGACTCGACAATGATCAGATCCATGCTCGACTCCTTTACACCCAATGCCGCATCGCCCTGCGCCTTACCTCGGCTTGCGCGACGCTGCCTCAAACGTCTCTCTCTTTTTTTCGCCGTCCGTTCCCCCGCGCCCCGCTCATCGGACTGCCGCCCACCGATTGCCGCCGCAATTTACGATCAGCTTCTTCATCTCCAATGCGGTCAACACGATCGGCAATTCGTACGGCTTCATGCCGCTCTTTTGCGCGATCTCCGTTACATGCGCCTCTCCCTCTCGCAGAATTTCAAATACCGCACGCTCCGCTCCCGTCAACACGATTTCTTCCGTTTCGCTCAAGTTTATACCAAAAGCGTCGCCGATGTCAACTAAATTATCGGTCAATTTTGCGTATTCTTTGATCAGCGCGTTGCACCCGACGCCCGACGGAACACCCGGCTCATACGGAAAGGCAAAGACGTCTTTTCCATATTCATAGGCGCGCTCCGCCGTGATCCGCGTGCCGCTCTTTTCTCCGCCGCTCACGACCAATACCCCTTCGCTCAAACCCGCCAGAATGCGATTCCGCCACGGAAACCGATACTTGGCAGGCGGCTCGTGCGGCGCATATTCGCTGATCACAAGGCCGCTTTGCTCCGCCCGTTTCAACAGCGCGCGGTTACAGCCCGGATAAACGTGATCCAAACCGTACGCAAGCACGACGATCGCCTTTCCGCCCTCCAGCGCGCCCGTGAGGGCTGCCGTGTCGCCGCCGTCTGCAAGACCCGTAACGATGACAAACGATCTCGCGATCGCGCGCGCAAACTCCTGCGTGCGCTTCATGACCGGCGCCGTCGTATGCCGCGAACCCACGATCGCAAATTTTCGCTTGCCCAGCAAGCCAACATCCCCGCGACAGTACAGCATAAAAGGAGGATCGGGCATCTGCCGCAATTCTTCCGGATATTGCGGCGCGCTCATTCCGATACATTCTATGCGTTTTTTCGCATACGTATCCAGGATTTTATTCAAATACGCACCGTCTTGCAGCGACGCTTCCATCCTGGAGGCAGCCTCTTCCGAATACTCGGCGACGGCGGGCTTATACTTGAAAAACTCCGAAACGAGCCCGTACGCCGTGGTCGCCAACCGATAGATCTTTCTCTTTATCGCATAATCCAGGCCGAACGAGTCCAGCCAGATTTCCGCCTTTTGTTCCCGCGTATACGCCATCGCCTTTGCTCCCTTCGCCCCTATTTTCGCGCCGATTCGCCCCTTTTCCGCCTCCGCTCGCCGCCGCGCGGTCGATCCCCGCATCCTGTAAACGGTGTCGCTTCGCGCGCTTTAACGCTCGATATCGTAACTGCGATAGGAGATCGCCTCCAAGATATGCGGCGGCAGAATTTCCGGCTCGTTTGCCAGATCGGCAATGGTGCGGGCGACCTTGACGATGCGCGAGCGCGCTCGCGCAGACAGCTTCAGCCGCTCAAAGGAGAGGCGAAGGATCTCGTCGCATTCGCGCGACAGCCGACAAAACTGCTGCAATTCCCGTTCGCTCATATCGGCGTTGGTATGCACGTCGGCATACCCGTCAAAGCGCCGCCGCTGCCGTTCGCGCGCACCTTCGACCCGTTCCTTTACGACTGCCGACGGCTCTTCCTCCGCTTTCGAAGTCAGATCGTCGTACTTGACGGCATCCACTTCAACCTGAATATCGATGCGATCCAACAGCGGCCCGCTCAGGCGCGAGCGATACTTGTGGATCGCCGCCGGCGTACAGGTGCAGATAGCGTTGGCGCTTCCGTAATTCCCGCACGGACAGGGATTCATGCTCGCGCAGAGCATGAAATTCGCCGGAAACGTGACGGCGCCGCCGCTGCGCGTGACCGTGATGCAGCCGTCCTCCAACGGCTGCCGCAGCGCCTCCAGCGCCGAGCGGTGATATTCGGGCAATTCGTCCAAAAACAGCACGCCGTTGTGCGCAAGACTGATCTCCCCGGGCTTTACCGTCCGCGTACCGCCGCCGCAGAGCGAAACGGTCGTGGCGGTATGGTGCGGCGTGCGGAAGGGACGCTCCGTCACGATCCCCTCGCCGCCCAGTACGCCCGCCACCGAATGGATCTTGGTCACCTCCAGCGCCTCTTCAAAGCTCATTTCCGGCATGATCGACGGCAGACAGCGCGCCAACATCGTCTTGCCCGCTCCCGGCGGACCCACCAACAGAATGTTGTGCCCGCCCGAAACCGCTACCTCCAGCGCGCGCTTTGCCAACGCCTGCCCCTTGACGTACGACAGATCGTACCGCGATGCGCGCCCTCGGACGCGCTCGTATTTCGCCGCCTCCAGCGGCGCCAGCCGCGCAAGCCCGCTCAGATGATCGATCACCTGCGTCAGCGTCTTCGCCGCATAGATCGCAAGTCCTTCAATGTACGAAGCCTCCCGCGCATTCCCTTCCGGCAAAATAAACGTCTTAAATCCGCGCGCCTTCGCCGAAATCAACAGCGGCAAAATCCCCGCCACCGGACGCAATGCTCCGTCCAGCGCCAGTTCGCCCAACAGAACTATTCCGCCGAGCTCCACGCCGATAAGCTGCTCCGTCGCCTTCAAAATGCCCACCGCGATCGCAAGATCAAAACAGCTCCCCTCTTTCTTCAGATCCGCAGGCGCTAAATTGACCGTTATCTTTTGCGTCGGAAACTTCCTGCCGCTGTTTTTCAGCGCCGACCGAACCCGCTCCCGACTCTCCTTCACCGCCGCGTCCGGAAGCCCCACCAGCTCATAGGCAGGCAGTCCGTTGTTGATGTCCGTCTCCACTTCAACCGGTACGCCCTCCAGCCCGGACAGCGCAAAACTCATCACCTTCGATAACATTCCTCTCCCCCTCTCTTCGCCTTTGCAAATGCTTTCGATCTGCCGCCTCGAAACAGATCGCAACGCCCCCTTCCGTTCGGCGGCGCAAACGCGCCGAAATCCTCTCATCGCCCCTCTCGGCGCAAAACAAAATAATCGTTCAAACGTTGCAACCATCGCCGCCAGATTTTTTTGTGCGCCGCCCGCTTTTTTTGTGCGCCGCCAGTTTTTGTGCGCGCCAGTTTTTGTGCGCCGCCCGATCAAACCGCGGACATCGTGCGCGTATCCTGCGAGCCGCGCCTGTGCGGGGCGATGCGCGTATCCTGCGAGCCGCGCCTGTGCGGGGCGATGCGCGTATCCTGCGAGCCGCGCCTGTGCGGGGCGGGCACGGAAAACCCGCTAAAGCGCGAAAAATACCGCGCATATACGGGCGCGGATTTTTCAACTTCGGGATAACGACTGACCCGATCGTATTGGGTTGTTGTGCGCCGCACGCGTGCGGCGCCGATCGTTTTACGGGCGATAGAACCCGTTGTTGAGCAAAGTTGTCCAGCCGTAGCAGATGCTTGCGGCAAGCGGCGCCACCGGGATGCAGAACAGCATCGGAACGGAGAGCAAGAAGATCAAAGCATAGACCGCAAACACGCCGACGAGAACTTTGAGCGTCGTATTGAGCCGAACGCCGCAGACGCGGACAAATTTACCGGAATCGTGCACAAACGCCGTATAGAACAGCAAGGCGATGAAGCCGACATAGAAGACGGAGAAGAGCAAGCTCTGCGCCGCGCTCGAACTGCCGGAGAACAGATATTGCAGAAGCGACGTGATCAATCCCGCCGTCAACAGGAAGTACGCGCGCAGGATCGACTGCGAATGTTTGGAAGCGTACGCGCCGTTTTGTTTTCCCGTTGCGAAATAGACGACCGCATAGATGGTCATGAACAAGAACCCGATCAGCGCCGTGATCGCCATGCCCAGATTCAGCTGCGCGTTGAGTACGACGTGCGACGTCTCCGTCGACGCGGAAAAGAGCGTCGCGCCCTTGAGCGAGAGGAACCACGCGAAAGGCGTTATCGCATTCGCTTGGGTAAACGCCGTGGTGCCGGCCAGAGTAAAGCTGTCTTTGATCGCCGCCCAGACCAGACCGAAAATGCCCATCGTCGGATCGGAAGGATTCGTTTCATACAGCTTCAGATAGGTAAAATAGGAAGGCAGCAGCGAAAGAATGGTGATCAACAGGCTCGCCACCAGGAACGATACGATGAAGAACAGCCACACGATGCGCGCCACATACCCGTGCTCGGTGCGCAAAATGCGCTCGCGGCGATCGCTCTCCGCCAAATTCAAAAGCATGGTCTCTTCCGAACTTTCCTTCGCATTTTTATCCAGCGCCTCTGCGCGTACCGCCGCGCGCTCCTGCCGGTAACGCTTGCTCTGCCGAACCCATCCGGCTATAAACAGCGCGCCTAAACCGAGCAGCGCAAAGATACATTTGGGATCGGTCGCAAACGCAAAGGCGAACAACAATCCCGATACGAGAATATTCATCGCCGATTTGACGGGACGCTCGTCGGAAATTCCGTCTTCAAAAAAGCGGAACATGAAGTAGTATGCCGCCAGAATAAAGAAGGCGAGCATGGAGTACGCCAGTCCCAATCTGCCGACGGTGAGCACAAGCCCGCCCATCGCAACGAGCAAGGCAAACAGAAAACCGAAGCCGCTGTGCTTGAACAGCCGTCTGCCCAACAAATAGGCGATCACGATCAGCCCCGCAGAAAACAATACGGGGAAAATGCGCAACCCGAAAGGATTGACGCCGAACACCAGCGTGCCCAGAAGCGGGAACAACACCGCAAACGGGCCGAAATCCGTGCTCGAGTGGAACACCCCCTCTACCACGCGCCCGCCCAGACGTATGTTGTCGATCTGCATGAGCGTGTACATCTCATCCGACGTGAACCGCGAATAGACGGTGTCGCCGTCCGTGTAATTATCCTGCGCATCCAAAAGTTTACATGCGTCCGTATTCTTTTTCTCGCTCGCAAACAGTTCGCGATAGCTCGGCCAGTATGTATCCGTGAAAAACGACTGCACGTCCTTTTGCATCACGTACGCCGGTATCACCCGACCTTCCGTATCCACAAATACGATCTCGTTGACAACCATTTCCGTCTTGAACGTCGCGCGAATCAGCGTGTAGCTCGTGGATATGCTCGCCGACGATTCCGAAAAATCAAATACCTTCACCCAGTTGTAATTGGTGCCCGTCGCCTTGCCGCCCTCCGCCGCATAGACGTTGCCCAACGTCACCGTTCCCAACGAGCTGGGCGTGAATTTGTCGTACGAATAGCTTCCGCTCGTCGTGGCACGGCGAAACTCGATCTGAAAATCTTTTCCGACTTCGTCGTATACCGTTCCGACGTTTACATATATCTTTTCCAGCTTTGCATCCGTACCCGCCGCATCGCTCATATAATCCAAATAAAATACGACTTGGCTGTCCTTCGCGGCATAATAGGAATCTCCGCCGCCGCTAAAGCCGCCGATCGTACACAGACTGATCACCAAAAATACGAAAACCAGTACGATCGCCGCTTTGCTGAATACATTGAGCCCGTTCAGCCACTTTTTCCATTGCAGCTTGCGGGCGGATTGTTCGATCTGCATAATTTGTCACCTGCATCCTTTGATGTGCTCGCCGAATATCGGTACAAGCTATATTCTATTATACCTTAAATCGGGCATTCTGTAAACCCTTTTGCACCTTTCCCCGAAAATTTATCGCACACTTTTTTCTGCCGCCAAAGTTCTCGCATCGGCGCCCTCTCGGCAAAACTCCCGCCGCGAGCGGCTGCGCATCGCCGGACCGCCCGGCCGCGCATCCCGCGCCCCCGTCCCAAACCGCCGCGCCTGCCTTCGCGCCAAGACGAAATAGACGGCGATCGCCGCAACGCATACCGCGCATTCGGTTACGGGAAACGCCAGCCAAATCCCCGTTTCCTCAAACAACCAAGCAAGGAGCAACGCCGCCGGCAAGATGACCGCCAGCCCGCGCGCGAGCGAAAGAAGATGCGCGGGCATCGGCGTCTCCGTAGCCGTAAAATACGAACAGAACAGCAAATTCAGACCGGCAAACGGCGTGGCAATAAAATACAGCCGCAACCCCCGTTCCGCCATCTCCTGCAACTGCAAAGAATTTTCGCTGTTGAAGATCCGCGTGATCGGCGCGGCAAACACGTACAGACAAAGATACGCCGCCGCCGAAAATACCAGCGCCGTAACGACGCTGTAGCCGAGCAGCGCGCGCAGCGACCTCTCGTCCCGCCTGCCTCTGGCGCGGCTGAGCAAGGGCTGCGAACCCTGCGAGATGCCGTTGAACACCGCCAGCACCACCAGGGATAAGTTGGCGATCACCCCGTATGCCGCCACCCCCGTGTTCCCGCATATCCGCAAAAACAGCGCGTTGAACGTGAGGATGACCACGGCGGACGACATCTGCTCGACAAACGCGGGAAGCCCGAGCGTGACGTTATACTTCATCAGGCGCGGCGCCATATCCCGCACGCGCAGATGAAAGCCGTTTTTCCCGCGCAGGATATGTCCTGCGCTGAACAGGATCCCGATCACGGGCGCAATGCCCGTCGCCAATACCGCGCCCAGCATTCCCATGCCGAGCGGGAAAATAAAGACGTAGTCCAATAAAATGTTCGCAAGACTGCCCGACAGCGTGGCAAACATCGCCGTGTGCGGCGCGCCGTCGTTTCGGACAAAACACACCAGCACCGTATTGAATACGAACGCGGGCGAAAACATCAGCAAGACCCGCAGATAGATCTCCGTCATTTCGTACGTCTGCGCGTCCGCACCCAACAGCCGCGCCAAACCGCCCGCTCCGAACGCCCCGCATGCAAACAACAACGCCGAACACCCCGCCGCCAACAACGCCGTGTTCGTAAAGACGCGGTCGGCATTCCTGCCGTCTCCCTGCGATTTGTACACCGCATATTTGGTCGCTCCGCCCATCCCCAATAAAAGCGCCGACCCATACATGAAATTGTACGCAGGTATCGCAAGATTCAGCGCCGCCAGCCCGTTTAACCCCAGCCCCAACGACACAAAAAACGTGTCCGCCAGAATATAACAGGATACTCCCAAAATGCCCAGCACGCTCAGCGATACGTATTTATAAAATTCACCGACCCGACTCATGCTCTTCCCGACGGCACTATGCCGCCGACCTCTCTCTTCGTCCGCCCTCCGCCGCCTCTTTCCGCCGATCAGAGCGCTGCTCTACCTTACCAAAAAACAGCCGACTTGTCAAGCATCGACCGCAACTTGCGGCGACCGCGCAAATTCATGCGACGACCGCGCTGGCTTATGCGACGACCGCGCAAATTCATGCGGCTGCCGACCCTCTCGAAAATCCTCTCGTTTTCTGCCGAGCGCAACGCGATCTTGCCGCGCAGAACTCTTTGCGTCCGAAAGGTTTAAGCTCGGCCGAAAATTGACGCAAAAAAATGCTCCGCAGACGTGCGGAGCATTTTTTTGATTAACGAACTTCTTTGATTTTCGCCGCTTTGCCCGTTCTGCCGCGCAAATAATACAGCTTCGCCCTGCGAACCTTACCTTTGCGGATGACGGTGATGTTGGCGATTTTCGGGGAATGTACGGGGAACGTACGCTCCACTCCTACGCCGTAGGACAATCTGCGAACGGTAAACGTTTCGCGGATGCCGCCGTTCTTTTTCGCGATCACGACGCCTTCAAACGCCTGCAATCTTTCGCGCGTGCCCTCGACGACCTTTACGCTTACTTTTACGGTGTCGCCTACGTTGAAATCGGGAACGCTGTCTTTCAGATTCTCTTTCTCGATCGCTTCGATCAAACCTTTCATCGACTTTACCTCCATAATTACAAAGCGTTCATGGCCGATTTCGCCAGAGGACCGCCCGAAGTCTTTTGCTATTTTATCATATTTTTTGCCGCCGCGCAACCGTTTTTATGCGCAAATCGGCAATTTTTTTCATATTTACGGAAATTACGCCTCAAACGCGGCGACGATATGCCGCACCGATTCGTCGTACACTTCCAACACGTCGAAACGCACCGCCCGCTCGCCCGCGCGCATCATAAAAAATCGCGCGATGTCGATATACCGCCTCTGCTTGCGCCAGTCTACCGCTTCCGCCGCGCTGCCGAACCGCTCGCTTTGGCGCGTTTTGACCTCGCAGAACACAAACGTTTCGCCGTCGAGCGCGACTATGTCCGCCTCGCCGAAGGGCGTTTTATAGTTGGTCTTGAGAATGCTATACCCGCACCCGCGAAGATAGGCTACGGCTCGTTTTTCCCCTCGCCTGCCCAATCCTTTTTTATGAACGTCTTGCGATGAATTTCGCATATCCCGTACTCCCCGATCGCCTTGCGATGCTTCTCCGTTCCGTACCCTTTATGCTGTGCAAATCCGTATTGCGGATACACCGCGTCCCATTCGCACATCAAGCGGTCGCGGTAAACCTTCGCCAATATGCTCGCCGCTCCGATGCTGTAGCTGAGGGCATCCCCCTTCACGATGGAATACTGCGGCAATGCGATATCGATGGAAAAATTCCCGTCCAAAAAGACGACGTCCGGACATACGCTCAACCCTTCCACCGCCTCTTTCATGCAGCGCTTCGTCGCCTGCAATATATTGATCGCGTCGATCGTACGGTTGTCGATCTCGCAGATCTTGTACGCGATCGCCCGCTCGCGGATGAGCGCCGCCAGCCGCTCCCGCTCTGCCGCGCAGATCTTTTTACTGTCGCCGACGCCTTCGATCCGCTCGCCCTTGCCCAGCGGCAAGATCACCGCCGCACAGACCACCGGCCCCGCCAGCGGACCCCTGCCCACTTCGTCGACCCCGGCAATGTACTGCGCGCCCAACGAAAGCATCTCGCGCTCGTAAAACAGCGCGTCGATCGTCTCTTCCCTTCGCCGCATACTCCCCCCTTCAGCGCCCGTTCCGCTGCAATCCGCTCGCATCCTCCAATGTGATCCTGCCCATCCTGCCTTTGCGGAAATCGTCTAAAATCGCCTTCCCGCCGCGCTCGTAATCGAATTCCCCGCCGCGCAGCATAAACCCGCGCCGACGGCATACCTGTTCGTACATCCCCAAAGGCAGGGAAAAATCTTCGATCCCGTAGCGCTCCGTCAAATACGCGGGATAGCTCTCGGCTACCTCGCGCAAAAGTTCGAGCGCAACGTCCTGCACGTCCAAAATGTCGTCGTTGATGCTTCCGATATAGGCAAGATGCCGCGCAAGCTCCTGACTCTCAAAGGCGGGCGGCATCGTACCCGGCGTATCCAAAAGTTCAAAACCGGCGCAACGTATCCATTGTTTCCCGCGCGTTATGCCCGCTTTGTCGCCCGTGACGGCCCGCTTTTCACACGCCAGCGCATTGATGACGGTGCTCTTTCCCGTGTTCGGTATCCCGCATACCATCAGCCGATCGGGCCGCGCGATCCCCTTCTGTTCGTCCCGCGCACGCTTTTCCCGCAATACGGCGGAAAGTTTTGCCGCTATCTTCTGCGCCGCGCCCGCCCGCGCCGCATTGCAGGCAAGCGCAAACGCCCCCTGCCCCGCAAACGCCGTCAAAAACGCGTCCGTCTTCTTTTCGTCCGCCAGATCGCTCTTGTTCAGTAAATATAAGATCGGTTTCCCGCCCGCAATTTTCTCCAATCGTACGTTGCGCGTGGCGATGGGCGCGCGCGCATCGAGTACGACCAATACGCCGTCAACAAGCTTTATGCTCTCCTCCATCATCCGCATCGCCTTGGTCATGTGACCGGGAAACCAGTTGATTACACTTTTATGCAACCCCCCTTGTATTTCATTGTTACTCATAAAAATTCTACTCCTTTC
>CALVYJ010000047.1 GCA_944372075.1 uncultured Clostridia bacterium
TCGCAACCATCAGTTCCACGAGCGTGAAGGCGCGCTCCCCGCACTTTCCTTTCGTCTCTTCCCGTTCGGCTATTCGCTTCATCTCTCTCCGCCTGCCCCCTTATACCCTCTCCGATACCGATCGAACGTCGGGCTTGTCTTTCGCCCTTTCAGACGCCGATCGAACGTCGGGCTTATCTTTCGCCCTTTCAGACGCCTTGCCCGCAACGCGCTCTTTATGAACCGGCGCATCGCTTTGCGCCCGCTCGACTCTTCGGCAACGCGCACCGCTTCGCCGCATAGTCAAAACGGGGAATCGCCGATTTGTTCGATTCCCCGTCCGAAATCACAACTTTCCGCACTCGTGCTATTTCCGATCGGTATCCCACTATTTTCCGGTCTCGCCCTTACGAACCGCTTGCGATCAATTTATAAATGGTAACGTTTTGATTGGTCGTTACATACCCGTCGATGACGACGACATCGCCGACCGTATAGGAAACGGCGTCGACCGTAAAGACTGCGCCCGTATAGACGCCGCCCTCCACGTCGCTTTCACCTTGATCGGACAGCGAAACGGGCTCTACCTGAAATTGATTGTCGATCACGGCGAAACAGGTTCTGCTCGGCGTCTCTTTTCCATCCGAATGAACAAGCAGATAATCGTTGTCCGCAGGGTCGTTCGCCGCTACCTCCACAGAAAAATTGCTCCATTCGGAACGCGCTTCCTGCAGCGCTACGCTCTCGTTCGCTTCCTTTACAAGATTCGCAAACGTGGGGATCAGCACCGCCGCCAAAATCGCAATCACCGCGATCACGACGACCAGCTCCGTAATCGTAAACGCCCTTTTGCCTTTGTTCATTTGTATTCCCTCCTTCCATATGTTTTTTGTACCGTTCAACAGAGTCGGCACAAACTGATACTATGTCCTATACCCCACGCACTACCCGTTTCACTTTCAATGCCGCCTGCACCCATTTACTCCCGGCGTCAGCGCCCCGTTATAAACCGGCGTCCCTTTATAAAAATTTCGGCGCATGCCTATCCGCATGCGCGAAAAAACTCATTCGAGCGTACCGCTCAAAAACAGATAACCCGTCTGCGCGGCGATCGTCTGATCGAAGACCGCATACCCGTTCACCGACAGGTCGGTCACGATCACCTGTTCTTCGCGGACAAGTGTTCCGCCCGGAAGATTGGAACAGACGCTCCACAGCTTATACCGATGCAACTCTTCCCAATCGGCGTCCGTCAAAAGCGCCAGATCCGAACTCGGTTTTACGAACGCGTACGTCCCGCGCTTGTTCCAGCCGCTTTGCGACTGCGCCTCCGTTGACCGATCCTCGCAATGGCAATCGGACAGCAACACGGACGCCATTACGGAGGACGTATTCGCATTCTGAACGGCATAGGCGGCGATCAACCCCGCTCCGCGATCGGAGCCGTCCGTTTCCTGCGGCGAGCCGCTCTCGGAAATGACCGAAACGCCGCGCAACTCGATCTGCTCCATTCGCATCGACACGCCGCCCTTCCATCCGCCGATCAATCCGCCCGCGTACCGATCGGAACGCACCTGCAGATTCAGGATGCGGCAATCGCGCAGCACCGCAATGCTATTTTCCGTGCCGCCGCGCAATCCCTCCGCCGAGCCTGCGATCGCGCCCGCCGTTTCGCCCGCCGACACTTCGCTCGCCGCGCCGTAAGTTTGCGGCGCGGCGCCGTCGACCGTGATCCCTTCAAACCGAACGTTTCCGAATACGTATCCCGCGATCACCCCTGCCGCGCCCGCGCTCTCTTCCGCTTCAAACCCGCGCACGGTAAGGTTGGATACGGTTATCGGAGCCGTTTCCGTCCCGATCAAAATGCCGAACAACCCGACCGACGTGCGAACGTCGCTCGAATCTCTCCATACGCTGCCCGCACTCAACGACGCGTTTCTGATTTCCGCGCCGCAAAAATCCATGGAAAAACTGCCCGCAACATCGCCCTGCGACAAGTCCTCTTGCGCGTATTGCGGCGCGATCGGGCAGAGCTTTACGCCCGAAAGTTCGACGATCAATCCCTCCGGTTGCGCCGCGCACAGGCGCACGCTCCGCCCCGCCATTCGGCGGGCATTGTACGGCTGTTCGGCATACAGGCTCAACGTCGCCAACGCCTGCGCCGCCTTTTCGCCCGTGATCGAATCTCCCTCGCTTTCCGAGAGCAAAACGATCTCCTCCTGTTCGGATTCAACCTGGCTTTCCAATGATTCCGCCAGAGAAAAAGAATAGACGTACCCTCTCTTTTGACAGGAAAACGCACTTTCGAGTGTTTCTCCGAGCGTACGATCGGCAAACCTTTTTGCCACGTCGCGATAGACGGAGCCGAATTGCTCTTCGAACGAGGACATCTCCGCTCCCGATTTTCCGTAGTAATCGAGCTGGATCTTCGCAAGCAAACGCTCGTCTTCCGATGCGTTCGTACACAATAGATATCCGAAGCTCTTTTGTTCCGAAGCGCGATCGGCGTAGCCGACGACGCCGTTGCCAAGCCCGACGTACGGCGTATATTCTATCTGCTCGCGCTCCTTTTCCGTATACGTCTGCACTCGATTTTCCTTCGGATACCACACCAGCGTCAAACCCTCTTTCGGTTGCGGCATATTCAGCAAAAAGGCGTTGTCTTGCTCGCAAAATCCGTATCGCGCCAACAAAAACTGCAACTCCGCATACGACGCGGGTGGCTCGCCGTTCATATCCTCAAACAGCGCCAACGTTTCATTCAATTCTTGCACATACCCTTCCGCATCGATCGTTTGCGGTTCGCCCGCATCTTTCTTCGCAAGCATAAAAATCCCAACCGATACGATAACCAGCAAAATTGCCGCCGCAAAACCGATGACCAAATACGTTCGCGGCCGTTTTCGGTTGATTGTTTGCATCTTATTCATGCCGTTTTTGTCCGTTTGTTTCGACACTTTTTCCCTCGCGCGTTTTATGTCGGATTTTGTACTATTTTTTTTCTTAATTTTACCAAATAATGGTAAAGTTGTCAATATCTATTGAAATTTTTATATATAAAAAAGCGCGGTACGTCACCGCGCTTTTTTCATTTTTTTGATCGTTTTTCCGCACTTTTACCGCTTCGCGCCATCAAACGCTCAACGCTCGCTCTTGCTGACCGATTCGATCGCCACCGCTCCGCCGCGGATCGCTTCCATTCGCGTCAAATAATACTTTTTATAATATTTCAATACGTCCTCGTTTTCCGATTCCGTCTTGACGCTCTCCAATATCAGAGAATTTTTATCATAATCCGAAACGCTGATCCCGAATACCGACGCCGAACGGAATATATCTTCGATCTCATCCTTGCGAAGCGAGTGCAGTTTAATAAATAAAATCTCCTTCTTATGGATGGCCAGATCGGTAAAATCCAACACCTTGATGACCTCTACGCTGCGATTCAACTGCTTTTTGATCTGCTCAAAGGTCTTGTCGTCGCCGTAGAGACTGATCGTCATGCGCGAGACCGTCGGATCTTCCGTTTCGCCGACCGTAAGGCTGCTTAAATTGTAGGACTTTCCCGAAAACAGTCCCGCGATCTTCGCCAATACGCCCACGTCGTTTTCAACGTACAGCGAAACCCATCTCTTCTTTACGCCCGTCTGCATCTATTTTCCCTCCTTCTTGTATTCCGTGACCATGTCCGAAAGCGCGTTCCCGCCGGGTACCATCGGCAAGATATCCAGCTCGCGGTCGATAATAAACTCGATCAGCGTGGGCGCTTTCGTATTCTGCTTGGCGCGCTCCAGCGCCGCGCCGATCTGATCGCGGTCGGTTACGCGAATCCCCTCGATGCCGTAGCTCTGCGCCAGCTTTACAAAATCCGGTATATACGGAGGACAGCTCGCCGCAGGCGAAGAACACCAGCGCGCACAGCTCTTTCGTTTTTTTAAGCAGGTACAGGAATACCTGCCGCCGAAAAACATTTCCTGCCACTGCCGCACGTTCCCCAAATAGGAATTGTTCAAAATGCAGATCACGATCGGCAATTCTTCGTTTACCGCCGTAGCCAGTTCCTGTTCGTTCATTTGGAATCCGCCGTCGCCAGATATGCTGACCACCGCCATATCCGGTCTGCCCAGCTTGGCGCCGATCGCCGCAGGCAAACCGTATCCCATCGTTCCCAGTCCGCCCGACGTCAAGAGCTTGCTCCTGCCGCGCAGCTGCAAAAACTGCGACGTCCACATCTGGTTTTGCCCCACGTCCGTCGTGACGATCGCCTCCGGGAAATGCGCATTGACCGCCTCGATGATGTCCTGCGGATTCATGCGCCCCTCCGTCTGCATGCGGATCGGCTTCTCGCTCTTCAGACTTTGCAGCCGCGCGACCCATTCCGCCGTATTCTTCGGCTCCCCGATGATCTCCGACAGCTTTTCGATCGCCTCTTTGGCATCCGCCACAATGGGTACGTCTACCACGATGTTGCGCGAAATCGACGCCGCGTCGATGTCGATGTGTACGATCTTCGCATTCTTCGCAAATTCGCTGATCTTCCCCGTGATCCGATCGTTAAACCGCGTGCCGATCGAAAACAATACGTCGCACTCGCTCACCGCCGTGTTCGCCGCTACGTTTCCGTGCATGCCCATATTCCCGATATACAGCGGATGATCGGTCGGAAGCGATCCCTTGCCCATGATCGTCGTGATCACAGGAATGTTCAGCCGCTCCGCCAGACGCGTCATTGCCTCTCCGCCGCCCGATATATTGACTCCGCCGCCCAACAGGAACAGCGGACGCTTTGCCGCCGTCAACATGTCCGCCGCTTTGCGCAACTGACCCATATGCACGCCCGTGGAAGGCTTATACCCGCGGATGTTGACCTCCTTCGGATACTCGTCCGAACCCAGCGCCAACTGAATATCCTTCGGGAAATCCACCAGCACCGGCCCCGGTTTGCCCGTACGCGCGATGTAAAACGCTTCTTTGATGATCCTGCCAAGATCCTCGCGCCTGCGGACGGTCACCGCATATTTGCAGATGCTGCGGCAGATCCCGACGATATCCACTTCCTGAAAGGCGTCGTTCCCGATCAAATTGGTGGGTACTTGCCCCGTAAAACATACCAGCGGCACGCTGTCGTAATTCGCCGTAGCGATGCCCGTGACCAGATTGGTCGCTCCCGGCCCGCTCGTCACCAGACATACGCCCGTCTTTCCCGTCGCGCGCGCATACCCGTCCGCCGCATGCACCAGACCCTGCTCGTGCCGCGGCAAAATCACTTGAAACGCCTCCTCTCCGTACAGCGCGTCAAACAGGTCGATCGCCATGCCGCCCGGATAGGCAAACAACGTATCCACTCCCTCTTCGATGAGCGCCTTTACAAATAACTGCGTCCCTTTTATCTTCATTTCGGTTCCCTCCCGTGTATTGACCGTAGCTTTTGAAAATTCCTTGCTTTTTTCGTATTTTGAAAAATCGCCCCGAACGGCCGCTTTCAGCCGTTCGGGGCGATCAAAATACCGCGTTACCACCCGAAATTCGGAAATATCCTTTCCGCTCTCATCCCGATGCAGACGCACCGCATGCGTCGATATCGGTTCCCGGATAACGGTGGGATCCCGTCAAAGCCTACTCGATTCCCTTTCGGTTTGCCGCTCAGGGGCTACCTTCCGCCACAGCCTTGCGGGAACTTACACCGGCCGTTCCCTCTCTTCGATCAATGCTGCGGGTACTCCTCCCCGTCCTTGCGTTTGCTTTCCTTTTTATGATAATACCATAGTTTTCATCCCTTTGTCAAGACTTTTTTCATCCTTTCTGCTCGCCCGGCTTTGCTTTCCGGAAAAATACAATTCAAATTTGCTCATGCGCCTTGCCGACGTTTATACCGTTCGTCCACAACCCGTCGCCGCCGTAAGAATATTGCGGATAGTTCGGATCGTCCGTCGCTTTGATGATATAGAACGATTCGATTCCCACGTTGCCCTTATCGCCCGTATCCTTTGCGCACCAATAAAACGCCATTCGGTATATTGCCGCATCCGTCGTCACGTCGTAGGACATATTGTACCACTTACGCTCTGCGCCGCCGTCCTTGTCCTCTTCCACCCCTGTCGAGTGACGTTCGACAGAGATATACTCGCCGTCGTAATATGCAAAAAGCTCTTCCACACTTTCGTCAAAATTCGATATTTCGGATATTTTATTCCGCGCAAACAGAGCCTTTATCCCATCTCTGTCTTCATTGTTCAGAAATTCGACGAACGCCTGCAATTTGTTGTCCGCATCTTCGTTGTCGGACGGCGCAAACAACTCGTCGAAAAATGTGCATCCGCCCATCAACATCGTTATGGAAACGATCAGTATACCAAAAAAGCAAGCCGCAACTTTTTTCATTTTATTCCCCTTGAACGTTGTCTTTGACAGCATTTTAGCATATTTTCTGTAAAAATTCAACCGCTTCATTCAATTTGCATTCTCGCCCGCCACTCGACAGCCATACAAAAACGGACGCACGTATTCCCGTGCGTCCGTCCTCAACTTCCTTCGATCTTTTTCCGCATTCCGATTAAACAATGTATTTTTCTTCCGACTGCGGCGCTTCGTCCAACTCCTTCTTCTTGGCTTCATATCCGGGTTTTCCGAGAAGCGCATACGTAGCCTGTTTGCCCGCTTCAACTCCCGGCTGATTGAACGTGTCGATGTTGAACATCGCGCCCGCATACGCCGTCTGCAACTCGAACAGATACATCAGCTCGCCCAGCGTAAACTCGTTCACTTCGGGCAGATAGATCGTATAGTTCTGCCTGCCGGCTTTCGCCAACGCATATGCCGTCGCCTTGTTCTCCGCCTGAATCAGCTCGTTCATTGTATGCCCGCCCAAGAACGATACGTCCGGAATGTCCTCACAGCCGTGCGGGATCACGACTTCCTTGCGATATTGATTGACCGACAAGAACGTCACTACTTTGTCAAACGGGCCTTCCGTATACAGCTGCACCTGCGAATGTTGGTCGGTTACGCCCAAAGACTTGACAGGCGTCTGCCCGACGTTGCACGCCTTGCCGTCCAGCGTCACGTTCTTCCCCAAACTCTCCGCCCATAACTGGCAATACCAGTCGGACATATATTTCAGGCTGTCCGCATACGGCATCATCACGCCTACATTCTTGCCGCGCTTCATAGCCATGTACTGCAAAACCGCGCACGCCAACGCCGGGTTCTTCGCCACCGACGGCTTGTTGCAGATTCCGTCCATGTATGCCGCCCCCGCAAGCATCGCCTTGATGTCCAGCCCCAATACCGCAGCCGGCAATAATCCTACCGGACAAAGCTCCGAAAATCTGCCGCCGACTCCGTCCGGAATATAGAACGTCTTGTATCCGCAGCGAATCGCAAGTTTGATCAGATTTCCCTTCTTTTGATCGGTCGTCGCTACGATGTTCTCCTTCGCCTTGTCGCCCAACGTCTTCTTCAAAATATTTTCAATGATCAGATACTGCGTCATCGTCTCGCTCGTAGCGCCCGATTTCGTGATGACGTTAAAGCAGGTCTTCTCCGGCTCAATGACGTCCAACAACGCAGCCATACGCTCCGGATCTACGTTGTCCTCTACGTAAAACTTCGGCCCCTTCCGCTTCGAAGGCGCCAGATCGTTGTAATGCAAATGACACAGCGCATTGAATACCGCGATCGGCCCGAGCGCGCTCCCGCCGATGCCCAATACCACAAAATATTTGAACTTGCGCCGTATCTCCTTCGCCGTCACGAGAATGTCCTCTACGATCTCCTTCTGATTGTACGGCAATTCCGTCCAACCCATCATCCCCGTGCCGCGATGATCCGCTACATAGTCAAACGCATCCGCAGCCGCCTCTTTCATCTCGTTTATCTCGGAATCCTTGAATCCGTCGCCGCCGATAAATTTACGCATCATGTAGTTGTAATCTACCGTCAGCCGCATGCTGTTGCGCCAATCTTTATTCCTGAAATTCATACTCAACCTCCGCTCAATCCTACCTTTTTTGCTCGCTTCCGCCTTCACGCACTCGCTCCGCCGAAACGCCATACCAATATTGTAAAGCAATTTCCCGCCCCTGTCAACGGTTCAGCGGCAAATACCTCTATTTTTCACCGCTTTCTCGCCAATCTTCACCCTTTATCCGCCGATTTTATAGATCAGTTCGTCTAAATATTCGCAGGATTGCTTCAGCTCTTCGTATCCGCCGTAATCCCCGGCATATACCTCTATGATCACCGCTCCGTCAAACCCCGCATCTTTCAGCCGCCGCAAACATTCTTCAAAGCCGAAAATCCCCTTTCCCGGCAAACAAATTTTTCCGCGATCGTCTACGTCCGAAAAATGTACGTGCGAGATCCGCCCCTCCATGTCCCGTATATACATCGGATACGGATAACAGGATAACCGCGCTTGCTTGACGTCCAATACGCCCCCAAGATTTGGACATCGCTTCGCAATTTCCCGAAATATCCCGGGTTCATTGTAAAACGCCCAATGTACGTTCTCTAAACAGAGCCGAATTCCGTATCGCCCGCATACAGACAAAATCTGCCCGAAATCTTCGCTCAGCTTTCCGTAATCGCGCGACACCGCATTCTTCTTCAGCCGCGTTATCCCGTGAAACGTGTATCGCTCCGCCCCGAATATCTGCGCCGATCGCATCGCCCCTTCCAATATTTCGTACGCATCCTTCCGCGCCCTCGGATGCCCGCCAAACAACTGCGGCTCAAATTGCGTGTTCAATAAATGCACCGAGTTGACAACCATCCCGTTCAATCGGCTCTTCAACAGCCGCGCAAATTCTTCCGTATATTCGCTGTGCGTCGTCAAAAAGATCTCCGTGCCTCTCACGTTCAGTTCGCTCAAGATCGTAAGTGCATCTTCGTTCATTTCCCGCATAAATAAACATGCCGTCGATACGCCGCTGTACATTCCCTTCTCCCCTTCTTCGTCCGTTTTTTACAGTATAACACATCCGCCCGAAAAGGTCAACGACATCCTCCTTCCTTCTGCCCGCTCATGCCGTTCGCCCCCCGTTAACGCGCCAATCTTGCCGCCCCTATCCTTTCGTTGCGCTCGACCCGCTCTATTAGACCTCCCCGCAGGCGGTTTTTTCGCATGTATTCCCGCAAGGCTTCGCGCTCTTCGTTTTGCAGATATCTTTGACTGCGCACATCCACGCAATTGAGTATTCCGAAAAAATTTTTGATTTTTTTCAAAAATATATTGACAATAATTCCTTATTGTGATAATATATTATTAAGAAATAAATATCGATATCGCGAGCGGGATTAAACGTAAAGATCGGCAATCCGAAAGTGCAGATCGGCAGAATAAAAACCGCAAAACGCGAGGAATGCTTGGACGGATCTTGCTCGCACGATCGAAAGTTTGCGACTATCGGGCGAAAGGTTCGATTTGCAGGCAGACAGGCGAAAAAAGAGGCTGCGGTCGAAAGTTTACGGCTTCCAGTGCGGAGAGTTCGATTTGCAGACAGACAGGCGGGAAAAGGGAAGTTATGCGGATACAAACCGCATGAAAAGAATGACGGTATATAATTTGAGGCGTATACGCTTTCAAATTACATTATAAAATAAACGGAGGTAAATAGTATGAGAAGCATCACAAAACTGGATCTACAATACGCCCACAGATTTTACGGATTCAAGGGCGAGGCGCAGTATCTGCACGGGCACACGGGCGTGCTCACGATCGAAGTGGAGGACACGATCAACGAAGGCGTCAACATGGTCTTCCCCTGCAACGAAATACAAAAAACGGCATGGGACGTACTGAAAAATTTTGATCACGCGCTGATTTTGCGCGAAGACGATCCCCTCTTGCCCGCCGTATTGAGCGTATATGAAAAGCAGGGCATCAAAGACGGAGCGCCGCAAAACCAGATGAAAGGCGCCGCGTTCAAAACCGAACTCGCTACCGCCTACCCCGATTGCCGTTTGGTCGTGACCAAGGAAACGATGACCGTAGAGGGAATGATCAAGATCGTGTATGAACTGCTCAAGGACAAGCTGAACATTGCAAAATTGACCTTCACCAGCGGCGTAAATGCGGCGTCGCAGGAGTTTACCACCAAAAACGTGATCGAGCGTTGCCCGCTTTGCGGCATCGCCTTAAACGAAAAAGGCGTTTGCCCCAAGTGCGGTTATCGGAAATAGATTGCGCAACCTTCCAATTCAACTGTACAGGCTTTGCCGCGCGAAAGTTCCCCTTTCGCGCGGCTTTCGTTTGCACCAACCCGCTTTTCCTCCCCTTTTCGCCCCCCGCCCTGCCTTCTGCTATCTTTTTGCTTTTCCTTCGCGCGAACTTCGATTTGCAAAATGCAACCGCCCAGGACTATCCTCTCAATCGCGTTTTCCCGACTGCGATGCCGATGCGGCGAAAGGCGCAACTTCACATCGCGCGTACTGCCAAATTTCCGAAATTTCCGATTTTTGTAAAATTTTACTACACATTTTTTGAAATTTCTTGTATACTATCGATGAATGGCCCCGCCAAGCCGATAAACGACGGGCTTTTCTTGCGAAAACGTTGACGAACGACCGTCATGCCGATAAACGACGGACTTTTCTTGCGAAAACGTTGACGAACGACCGCCATACCGATAAACGACGGGCTTTTCTTGCGAAAACGCGGCGCCGTTTGAAATTTTATGAAACACGGAGATGCGTATGCCAACCTTTACTCCTTATCTGCACAAGACACACTATTACGAAACGGATACCATGAAAATCGTGCATCATTCCAACTATGTGCGCTGGATGGAGGAAGCGCGGTGCGACATGCTTGACCAAATGGGACTCGGCTACGACGTCATGGAACGCGCGGGCATTTTGAGTCCCGTGCTGTCGGTATCCTGCGAATACAAATCCATGACGCGCTTTCCGGACGTGGTGGCAATTTACGGAAAGCTGGTGCGCTATACCGGCGTGCGCTTTGACATAGAGTACGAGATCCGCGATGCGAATTCCGATGCCCTGCGCACCCTGTGCCGCAGCTCGCATTGCTTTATCGACGAGAGCGGCAAACCCGTTTCTCTGCGCAGAAAATTTCCTCAATGGGATGCCCTCTTTCGGGAATGGGCAATCGAAAGCCGCTGACCTTGGTCTCTGCGCGTCGGCGACTTTTCCGCTCCGCCCTTGATCCGTTCAAACAAAACGGCGACGCCCGCACCACTTTCAATG
>CALVYJ010000048.1 GCA_944372075.1 uncultured Clostridia bacterium
TTGCATAGCCACCTCGCTTCTTTTCCTTCAAAATACGACTTTTTTCTTCTAGTTAAATGATCTGAACCCCTTAATTTTTATTATAGTGTATCAGACAAAAATCTAAACTTCAATAGTGAATAATGACCATTTATCTCTTAAAGTTGAAACGAGCAAAGGCCGATTTTTCGAAGGAAAAATCGGCCTTTGCTCATTTTCAAATTGACAGCACTTTATTGAAAAAATGAAAACAACGATAAACTAAAAGCAACTTTTTTTCGTTTTTTGTGAAGTAATAAAATTTTTGTGAAAAGTAGAAATTTATCTAATAAAAAAAATCATATCGTACAAAATAGCGCCTTCGTTCTTTTGTTTTACATTTTTCGGGGTGTTTTTATCCGAAAATCGATGAAATCATAATAGACCAATAATTATGGAGTTTATAGCCATTCATCCGTTTTTTTATGCCGCCTCCGTAACGGTGTCGCCGGAGACCAGCCAAACCGAATCGGCAGGCAAGCGAACGGTTACGATATCGCCCTCGCGCTCGATCGTAGGTTTGGATATTTCGCTCGAAACCGTAATGTCGTAAACCGCGTTATTATAGTAATATTCCCGCACGCGCGCCATCGTCATGCCCTTGGGAAGAGCCGGTTTAACGTACAATCCCTCATGCGTCGTCGACATACCGATAAAGCCGTCCATAAATACGAGGGGAACCAACCCGCTCTCCGGAAATTCGCCGATAATGCCTTCCGCGCCCGTCGTACCGTAATTAAAACGACGCAGTTCGTCAATCAAAAACTCATCGATCACGGCATTGAACCGCTCGAACGCATTATCCGCACCCAACGTCTTCAGCCTGCCCATCACGTCGTAATACGTCGTGTAGAAAATCGCTCCGCCCTGCTGGATGTTGCTTCCGTAACGTCCCGTTGACGTCGAAGGATCCAACAACCCGTCGTGCGTCCAACATAATTCGGGCGCCACTTTCATATCCACCGTATTGGAACGCGCCGCAAACTTGAAATAATAAATATCTTCTCCCGTAGACGTATCGCCTTCAATAATTCGATTTCCGTCGATCCAGTCGTAAATAAGCGCCGCCTGTTCCTCGCTCGCAAGCCCGGCTTCGCACGCCATAAACGATACAAACGTCATTCCGAAATCGTTGCGCCGTCCGTTGATATCCACCGACGCTATATACCTGCCCTTCTCTTCGTCCCAGAACGTTTCGTTGAACTTTTGTTTCGCCGTTTCCTGCAAATCCTGATAATACGTGACCCGCTCCTGATTCCCGATCATGCCGTAAATATCCGCCATCGCTCCGAGCGACCGATAGAACAATACGTTTTCATACGCCGACTGGTATCCGAAGAAATTGTAATAATCCCAATAATTGCTAGACACGCCGTTTTCCGTGCCGTCATTGCGAGGATCCAGTATGGTAAGCAACCCCGTTTCTCCCTTTAAGATCTTCAGGTTGTATTCCATTGCCGTCTCCAAAATATTCATCACCGACTGACCGAGCAAATTCTCTACTTCCAGGAAATTCTCCGTCGCACTCTCTCCATACGCGGAAGGCAAGTTCATCTGCATCAGGAAATCCCGAACCGCACAAATATAAATTGCATTATACGTATAGTGGTTTTGCAATCCCAAATGCTGCTGGCCGGGCAACCATGATTCACTTAACATCGCCGTAGCCCAAATATAGCCGTCCAATTCGTCTTGCCAACCGTCTTCCCCGTATATCGTCCCTTTGAGCGTGGAATAGTACGCCTCTTTCGCTTCGTCATACCCTGTCCATATCAACTTCATACCGTTCCATTCCAGCCATTCCGTCGAACCGATCATCGCGATGCCCGTACGGAAATATTCCTTGGACGGATTTTCACCGATCAGCGACGTTCCGTATTGCCATTCGCTCTTTGCCGTTCCGTAAATCGTAAACATATTGTTCAACGCCGCGTCAAACGACCCGCCTAAACTCGACTCGAACAATTTTTCTTTCGTCCCGTACACCCGCATTTCGGAAACCGTAAGAAACTTCTCGTCGCGCGGTTTTTCAACGGAAAACATCTTCGCCGTGAACCGGATCCCGTTCGCAACCATCCCGTCTAAATTCAGACTCAACGTGGCTCCGCTCGGATTCGGGAAATTCATCATCGGAACAAATACGTCCTCTACATACTTGTTCTGATAATAATACTTCGTGAAATGATGCCACGTCTCCCCGCCGTCCATCGTATATTCCACCGCTATGTTGGAAGGGAACAGATCTTCGCTCTGCGGAAATTTGATTTCCACCGTTTCCAGCGTATAATAATCATCAAACAGATACCCTACGTACGCTTCCTGATCAATGACCGTCGTGCCCTTGCTGACAAACGCAGTATTGTTATCGCTGTCCGATATATTTTCCGCCTTATGGTCGCCATCCTTCGCTTCGGAAGATATCGCTTTGACCCTGCGGATCATATGATCGCGTTCATAATTTTCCTGCACCTGAATCAGAACCGGCTCGCTCCATCCATAAAATCTACCCTGCCGCATATCCGCAACCGCACTGCGCACACTGTACTGACCCGCTTCTAAATAAGTATGCTCCGAAGCAAACGTCGTCGACGTCGTTAAACTCACTTGCCCCGGCCCGAGATAACTCCAAGTACCGTCTCCCCAGTCCGTAATGACGTACGTATACGTTTCCGGATTGCGCTCCGCTATCCTCGTGTTGGCTATAACCGTCTCACCCGCTATGGCAGATACAGGCAAACTCAACGATATTGTATCGTTCTCCTCTTTTACCGTCGTAGACTGTTCGTATTCGATCGGTTTCATGTCTATCTCCGGTATCGTCGTATCTTTATTGCACCCTATCAGTCCGAATAACAGAATCCCGATCAGCAACAATGAAACGATTTTCTTTCCCATCGTCTTCCTCCCTTCTTATTTTATCATATAATCGCGTCGATTGTAAAATTTCCTATTCTTCCCGCCTGTTATTTTATTTTTTCGATGGGCGGAACGTTCGGACAACCGATCGATTGCACTTTCTGGGGATTGTACGCCCACCGCACCGCATTAGAAATGACCTTGCGAACCGTTTTATCATAATAAATCGGATACGTTTCATGCCCCGGCTGAAAATAAAATACTTTGCCGTACCCGCGATGCCAGCAACACCCGGAACGCATGACCTCGCCGCCTTGGAACCAGGTGATAAATACCAGATCGTCCGGATCGGGGATCGAGAAAGGCTCCCCGTACATTTCATCCTGCGGAAGCTCAAAATACTCCCCTATGCCTTCCGCTATCGGATGCGCGGGATTGACGACCCAAAGGCGCTCTCTCTCGTCCGCTTCGCGCCAACGCAGATAACACGGCGTTCCCATCAATGCGGTAAATACTTTCGAGCCGTGCGCGCTGTGAAGAAGAATCATCCCCATGCCGAGATGGACCCGACGCACGATCTTTTTTACTAACTCGTCCGGCACTTCAGCATGCGCCATGTGCCCCCACCAGATCAATACATCCGTTTCGTTCAAAACTTCGTCCGTCAATCCGCAAGACGGCTCGTCGAGCGTAGCCGTACGGACGCATACGTCCTCTTCGCCATCAAAAATACCGGCCAAGACGCTATGAATCCCATCCGGATATACCTTCGCCACCCTTTCATCCAACTTTTCATGCCGAAATTCATTCCAAATCGTTACATTCATCGCTTTTCTCCTTATTATCCAAAAGCACTGCTTTTGAGCGCCTTTTTATTCGCAAACTATGTTCTTTACAACTTCCGACCACTTCCACAACCGCTCAGGATGGTAGGCTACCGTGCTGATATCCTTTAATATGAATTCAACCGGCGTTCCGCTTTCTCTGCACGCCCGAAGCGTTTTGCGGATATCTCTTTCCACAATTCCCCAATCCATCGAGGCCGTTGCAACAAATGCCGGATTCGGTTTGTTGCTCATAATATACTTCTTCCCTATGTTTTCGGCCGCCTTTACGGAGTCCGCAAACGGACTGATGGATACTTTTTGCACGTTCGGGATCTTATCTACCATCGAAATGCGATCGTGCAGCGGCTCGCAACATCCATAATATCCTTTCCCGAATCGCGCAAATATCTCCTGCGCATAGGGCAGCTCAAATTCCTCATGCATTTCTAGGGATACGGAGGAAAATATCTGCGCCGTTCCAAATACCCACGCATTCTTGGCGCTGCACCCGCTGTCCGTTCCTTGCTCCCCCCAATCGCAGTCCGCCGGCGCAAACATGATATCGTCTTGATGCCGCGCCAACATGTTTATCTTTTCCAGAGAATCTATGATGTGATGCGATACGTCCGTGATCCGACGCATTGCCATATGCAGAAACTCCGGTCGGTCTATCATGTCGAACAGACAGTTCTCTACACCATGCCACGACTCCAATAAATCCCATGCGTTGAAATTAAAATATACCCCCACATGGCGCACGTCCAATATCCCCGAAAATACCTGTTCAAATTCTTCTGCCAACTGATCATAGGCCGCTTGGTCTACTCGGATTTCGCTCGCACGGATCTTTTGCAGATCTTCCTCGCTCTGCAGTTGGTCTATGTACGTCTTCCCCACAATTACGTTCTTTTCATCCGTTTGCTTGTACTCGAACTTCTGATCAATTCCGTAATCGCAGCCTACGACCGGCACGTGCAGATCGATATAGTCGCGCACAATCATGTCGCCCGGCATATGCTTCCAAAGATAAATCTTTTGCCGCAAGAAGGTCTCGATCCCCCGCGCGATCGCTCCTTCACATTCCAGCGTCAGCTCATCGTCTACATTCATTTCATGCCACGGAATATCGCCGAAAATGAGAGTCGGACGGATCGGCGTCTTATTGTTCAAATTGTACCATAGCTTCAAATTTTCTCTTTGCGCATCCAAAATTGCAATTTCTTTGTACTGCGCCGCCAATCTTCGCAGCCTTTGAACATCACAATCCTTCATACATCCGCTCCCTCTTACTTTTACTGTCATTATAGCATCATTCTTCCAAATAACAATGGTGAATCATGACTTCATTGTTTGGTTTGAATTCCCTATTGACGCAGGTGCAAACCTATGCTATACTGCTCGCAAATAAGAATGACCAAACTATTTCGAGGTAAATTTATGACTTCCAAAGAACGCCTTTTACTTGCGCTGCAACGCAAAGAAACCGATCGGCTGCCCTATGCGCCTTTAGCCGATAATTACTTCGCCGCTTCCCTGCCGAAACAGGGCTTCAAATATGACCTGGTCGAAGCGCTCAAATACATCGGCTGTGATATCATGTTGCGCCACGGCCCCGCCTATTTGCCCGTCTATAAGCACTCCGTTTCGGTCGATACCATCGAAAAGGAAGAAAAATTCGAAACGCACTACAAAACTCCCGTCGGCGAAATTTATAATCGATTCTATTTCGAAAACGGTACGATGTTCATGCAAAAACATCTGCTTGAAACCATCGAAGACGTCAAAATTATGACATACGTAGCAGAAAATACCGATTTCACCCCGACCTTCGACGCCTTTTATGAAAGCGAAAAAAATTTGGGCGATTTCGGCATCTGGACTCCGGACGTGCCCTGTTCCCCCTTGATGGACACCTTGCAGGTTCTGTGCGGCCTCGAAAACACTTCCTTCTTTATGGTCGATGAACCGGAAATCATGGAAGCCATGTTCAACGCCCTGCATGAACGAAACAAAAAGGTTTGCCGGATCCTGTGCGATCTGAATTTCCCCGCCGCTTTTTCCTATGAAGACACCTCCACCACGATCATGAGCAAATATTGGCTGACAGAATACGCCATTCCTGCGCTGAACGATTACGCAAATATCCTCCATGCCGCAGGCAAAACGTACATTACCCATATGTGCGGGAAACTTTCCGGATTCAAAACGGAAATAGCAGACGTGCTCGCCGACGGCATCGACTCCGTTTGCCCTCCCACAACGGGAGATCTGGCTCTGCCCGATGCGCAAAAGGCCTTTCCTTCAAAAATTTTGATCGGCGGGATCGAGCCGCCTTCCCTCGTCTTGCAACCGCGCGACACAATCTTGAGAAACGTTTTCCAGATCATCAATCAAATCCCAGATAAATCCGGCATTATCCTTTCCACCGGCGACGCCGTACCCTTCGGAGCGCCCGTCGAAACGCTCAAAGCCATTGCCGACCTGATTCGCCATTTCGGCAGACGCAGTCTGGAAGGAAATATCTCGCAAGACGAAATCGAAAAATATCTCTCCTCTTTACAATAACAACTATCGATTTTTATTCGAATTCCTCCTATATATCAAAATCTCCAAAGGTTCATTCCTTTGGAGATTTTGTTTTGATATATACACAAAAACCATCCGTTCGGCATACCGGCGCTGCGGTATGCGCCTTTTCAACGACGACCCGAAAACTTCCCCGGCTCTCTTAAAGGTGCAGTTCCTTGATGATCTTCTTGGCGCCGGCATCGTCCGGCACCCCAAACAAAAAGTATATGCCCCTGCTCCCGTATCGCTTCAGGATCTTCTTCGCCCGATCGATCCAGCTGTCGACGTCGCCGTCTCCGATCCCGATCCATATACCCTTCCCGGCATCGATGATTTGATCGTATAACGGATACCAACATTCGAACCCCGCATCCGGCTGCCCCGCTCCGGGCGTCCAGTTGATCGCATTCAGCTTTTCGATCTTCAGCAGACTGGGCAAATGCCGTATTGCGTCCTTACCGTCCAAATGATATAAAATATTGTCCAAATAATTGCACTGCCGCTCCAGCGCGGGAAGTACGTATTCGTCGAACGTCTCGCACGAAATCATTGCCGAAAAATCACACTGTATCTTTGCGGTCTTCTTCTCGCCCCAAATGCTGAACGCCGTGAATACGCTCGATTCGTCCGACAATTTGACAATGTCGTAACATGTGTCGTAATACCGGAAAAAGGCATCGTCTATCACCTTTTGCAGGCGCTTTACCGCTTCCGGATCATCGTATAAGTCAAAACACAGGTTTTGCGCGCCCCGAAGCGCCGATAAAATATCTAAATTTTCTTGAATGTCCGGAATGGCGATCGGATACCGACCGTCCGAAAGCCGAACCGCCTTCTTCAGCAACTCCTTGTGCTTGACCCACCAGGGAGCATTTTCATCGTAATGGATTTCTATATCCGACAAGGATTCCGCTTTGATCTCATTGTACCAGATCGTATCGAATGAAAATCCCGGTTCGCTGCCGAGATAGGTCGCCATCGATCCCGGCCCGATATTCAAATCGATATACGGAAAGGCTTCGCACCAAAATTTATAGGCTTTTACAAAATTGTCCATGGCTGCGATCCTGAATTCCGGACTCATATGGTAGTCTTCCGGCGTTTTGCCCATCCCCGATATATCCGGCAACGTTTCCGTACAATAACTCGGATCATAGCTGATCAACCGCACCAACGGGCGCGACGTGTTCTCCCGCGCCCACCATTCCGTGAACCGCTGTTTGATTTCTTGTGATAGCATACTTCCTCCCCTGAAATGCTGCACATTTCCCTTTTCTCGTCCCTCTTTTATTGTTTTTATCGTTACGTTCTCTTATCGGCTGAAATCTTGCACGCCGCTTGCCAGATCAAATTGTTTGATGCGCGAACGCGCAAAGGTTTGATGCGGATACTTTATAAATTTGCCATCCTCCCGCAACGCGCGGTTTAATTGCGCTTCTTCAGCGCACTTTGCAAGCGCCGCCTCGCGCAATCGTTTCAGATCCTTCGCAAACACACGGTTCACAAGCCGCGTCTCCCGCGCATCGCCGCGCATATCGAACAGCGCCTCTTTCCCGCCGTTGGCAAAATAAACGTATTTGAAATTTTTGTCGCGCACCATCATCTTAAATCGGTTCGTTCCGGGCAACCCGTAAAAGGAAAAGAGATATTCCCGCGTCCTTCCTCCTGCTTGCAGCGTCTGCAGGATATCCACGCCGTCGCGAACCTGCACCTCGCCGCTCGCTGTCGATATCACGGAAAAAATATCTGCCAACCCCACCAGCTCTTCACTCGTCTTATTCTGCTTCAAAACGCGCGGCCAGCTGAGCAAAAACGGGATCCTCACCGATTGCTCGAAAAAACTTTCCTTTTGCCACGCCCCGTGATCGCCCATATGATCGCCGTGATCGGATACAAAACACAGGATCGTATTGTCGGCATCCTTCCGCGCTTCCACCGCATCCAATATTTTCCCCAAACACGCATCGATATACGAAATCTCTCCGTAATAATGCGCCTTCACGTTTCTCGCTACCGCATCGGACAGATCTTCCGCCCAAATGTCGTAGTTCATCTTATTGACCGTTTCATCCATCGTATCGATCTTTTTACCCGCCCTGTACGGCGATCGCAGATGATCGGGATTGTACATCCGATTGTACGGGATCGGAGGCGCCAGCGGCGGATGCGGCCCGATAAACGACACAAACCCAAAATATGGCCTGCCGTCCTCTTTTCCGATCTCCGCGGCGGCAAGATCCGCTACATACCCCTCTACCGTGAGCTCCTTCGGAAACGGACTGGTCTGCGGCATGTAATACATGTTCGTTCTCTCGCCGTGCAGCTGCTCGATATGACGATATTCCGGATGCTCCGTCTTGATAAAATTCGCATAGCTGTCCCAATTCTTATTCGCTTCGTCATCCCATATCTCCTCGGTAGGATATTGCACTTCATACCCCATCGGTTCGTTATACGGATGCGCATGGAATTTTCCGATCCCGAATGTCCGAAAACCCCGCTTCGTCATGTATTCCCCGATATATTCGCCGCACAATTCCCTGACCGTTTCCCGATGCCCCTGCTCTCGCAGCGGCGCGCCGTTTTCATAATATCCCGTATGATACGATTCGCAACCCGTTCGGATCGTATACCGCGCAGGCACACAGACCGGACAGGATGAATACGCATGGCTGAACGATATTCCCCTGCGTACCAGGCGATCCAAATTCGGAGTCTGCACTTCGTCGTTTCCCAAAGCTCCGATACAATCTGCCCGCAGTTGATCGCACATGATCAAAATTACGTTCGGTCGTTCCATCATTCTCTCCTTTTTTCTTCCCCCCATCCGAAAACCGTTCGGGTTTCGTCAACGTCTGCGTCGGCTCGATTTTACCACCGATTCGGCTAATTGTAAATAGGATATTCTTACCTTTTCCGTTCGGAATACTTCTTTCCCTTTCACGCTTTTTTCGCTCGCCGTCCTGAAAAAAACAAGGCGCAAAGGCGCCGCCTTTCTATGCCGCCGCACCTTTACGCCTTTTCTCTCGCGGGTTCGCCTTCTCGCGTCAATTATCCCTCCCGACAGCCGAAATTCATCCTTCCATCGTCAATTTCGAGAGCATTTTTCCGCATCGATCGCAAGGGTAAACATCAAAACCAACAGCGCGTTCGACTCTTCCCGTATGTCCAACACATACGTGTCCGTCCAGTTCCACAGCTCCTTACTGACTTTGGCGACCAATTCTCCCTTCGCATCCAAAATTTGGTAGTCCCACTCCGTAAACGTACCTTCCACCGTCCAGCCGTTGCTCTCAAAATAATACTTCGGATGCAACCAGCTCCACTTCTTACAGACTTTGCCAATCTGTCTGCCCGCACAATACAGGTCAAATTTTGGCAGAAACGTAAAGATCTTCTGCTTTACTTGCCCCGCTTCGTTGCCTTGCGCGTCAAATATGCGCAAACTGTGCCCCCACGCCGGCTCGCCCTTTACCGTGTATGCCACACTGCCGTCTTCACGGTATATGTCGTAACTGTCGAACCATGCAAACATCCTCTGCTTAAACAGTAAACGCATGACAAACCTTCTTAAAACTCAAACTTCGTATCGCGCGAAAACAACTTTAAGATTATATCCATGCACATGTTCTTTCCGTCTGCATTGTTCAGCGGCGAATCCGTAAAGCAAATATCGTATACCGCATCGGTGATCGGAAGCTCTACCCCGTACCGCTCTCCCAGCTTTTTCATCGCAGCCGCCGTCATCACTCCTTCCGCCAACTTCTCAAACCGCTGACCGCGCACCAACATCTCTCCGTACATGCGATTGTGCGAATGTCTGGAAAACAGCGTCGTTTCATAATCTCCCAGATGCGCCAGACCATATGCCGATAACTCGTTTCCGCCGAGCGCCTTGATCAGCCGCGCCACCTCGCGCGCGCCGCGCGACATCAGCGGCCCCTTCAACGTCGAAATGCCGCCCCCGTCCAATACGCCGGCGGCTATCCCCATTACGTTCTTTGCCGCCGCGCCGATCTCCGTGCCGATAATGTCGTTTCCGTAATAGAATCGGATCAGATCGCTCTTAAAATCATCCGCCAGCAATTTCTTCAGCTCCACCGAATAACTGTCGATCACCATGCAATTCGGTATCCCCGCCGTAAAATCCTGAATATGCCCGGGACCGACCCAGACGGCTATTTTGTCCTTCGAGATACCTGCGTCGATCAAAATTTCCGACAACCGTTCGCCCGTCTCTACGTCGATCCCCTTCATGCACAGCACGAAAATTTTATCCGAAACGTCCCCGCACGCCAAAATCTTTTGAATAAAACCGCGCACACCCTGCGAACTGATGGATATGATGATGATTTCCGCTCGATCCACAGCCGCCTGCAAATCGCACGTCAATACGATCCGCTCATCCAGCGCTACATATTCGTTCTTGCCGGTGTTTTTGAGAACTTCGTAAGAATAATCGCCCTCCGGCCCCCATGAATAAACTTTCTTCCCCTTTTTTGTGGACAGATACCACGCAATAAACGAACCCCATCTGCCGCATCCCAATACGGATATTTTTTCCAAATCGCTCTCCTCCGTTTTTGCCTTTCCTTAAATTTCTTTGCGCTCTACAAACGCGCGCGTCAACGTGACGTCGTCCGCATACTCGATCTCCGAGCCGATGGGAATCCCGTGCGCAAGCCTGGTCACTTTGATCCCCAACGGCTTTACCAGCTTGGCAATATACAGCGCCGTAGCATCCCCTTCTACGTCCGGATTGGTCGCAAGGATAACTTCCTCCACTTCCCCGCTTCCGACTCGCTCCAACAACTCGCGGATCCGAATGTCGTTCGGCCCGATCCCCGC
>CALVYJ010000049.1 GCA_944372075.1 uncultured Clostridia bacterium
GTCTGTATCGCAATGAGCTTTGCGCTCTCCTACCTGCGCCTGCTGAAAATGGCGAACGGCGGCGCCGTAACGGTGGCCAGTTTGCTCCCCCTGATGCTCTATTCGTATATGTTCGGCACAAAGAAAGGTGTCTTCGCCGGCATGATCTACGGCGTGTTGCAGGCCCTGCAGGATCCCTATATCCTGCACCCCGCTCAGTTCCTGCTCGATTACCCCATCGCCTTCGCCGCCATCGGCCTTGCCGGCATGTTCGCCCGCAGTACCGCCTTGAAACACCCGCAAACGCGCTTTGCCTGCGGCGCTTTGGTCGCCGGAGCTCTCCGCTTTTTGGTGCATTTCCTTTCCGGGATCTTCGCCTTCGGTTCGACGGCAAGCATCCAGCCCGTCTGGCTGTTCAGCCTGATCTACCAGGCTACCTACATCCCCCTCGACATCATCATCGTCATCGTCGTGGGCGTGCTCGTGCTCTCCTCCAAATCCTTCCTTTCGGAAATCGAACGCTATTCTTCGAGCGCGCGCAAATCGGACAAAAAAGAGTCCGTTCCGACGGATCCTTCGCAAACCGATCCCTCTCAAAGCGCACAGTAACGCGCTTCGAACGATACGCGAAAAGTAACGCGCTTCGAACGATAGGCGCACAATAATGCGCGCAGAGCGATCTTTGCGGCGATGTCGCCGCGGCGCTTCGCGCCGGCCGCCCGCGCCGATCAAAAGCCGCAACCATGCGTTTGCGGCTTTTTTTATTTTGAAGGCCGCGCGGCGAGGCAAGAAGGCGATCCGGGCGCCTTCTTGCCTCGCCGCGCAAAAACATCTCTGTCCTTTCAAAACGGGGAGCCGCCTCTCGCAATAATTTGCGAGAGGCGGCTCCCCGTTCCTCTGCCTTCGTTTCACCCGCCTTCATTTTACCTACGTTTCGTCTGCCCTGCGTTTCGTCTAAAAGAGCGCCTCTCGTTTGCTCGGCGGCGATCAAAACTCTTCGCCGCCGTAGCCGTATTCTTTTAAGAGATTTGCCTTATCGCGCCAGTCGTCTTTTACTTTTACGTACGCCGTCAAAAACACCTTGCAGCCCAAAAAATCCTCCATGCTCTTGCGCGCGTAGGAGAGCGTCTCTTTGAGCGCCTTTCCCTGTTTTCCGATCAGGATGGCTTTATGGTTTGCCTTTTCGCAGATGATATCCAGATCGATGTCGTACAGGTTGCCGTCCTCGCGCTTTTTGAAGGTGTTGACCAGGATGGCGACGCCGTGCGGGATCTCCTTGTCGTATTTGACCAAGATCTTTTCGCGCATGATCTCGGCGATCATAAACTTTTCGCTCTTATCGGACAGAACGTCCTCCGGGAACAGCCGTTCGCCTTCGGGCAATTTTTCTACGATCGCCGCCTTGAGTTTGGCGATGTTTTTTCCCCGCCGCGCCGATACCGGCAAGACGTCGCAGTCGATGCCCGCATCGTACAGTTTCTTAACGTCGCCGGGAATGGCGTCCTCGGGCATGATATCCGTCTTTGTATAGGCGATCATCATCGGCACGCCGAAGGAGAGATAGTGCCGCATCAGCGAAAGATCCGATTCCTCCAGTCCCTTATGCCCGTCGTGGACGTACAAAATCAGCTCCACGTCCTTTGCCGATTGCTCTGCCGTGCGCATCATCAGATCGGAGAGCGCCGTCTTGGATCTGTAGATTCCCGGCGTATCCACGAAGGCGATCTGCGCGTTTTCCTCGTTGAGCACTCCCAAAATCCGATCGCGCGTCGTCTGCGGCTTGGGCGATACGATGGCGACCTTCTCCCCGACCAATACGTTGACAAGGGTGCTTTTCCCTGCGTTCGCCTTTCCGATCACGGCGACAAATCCACTCTTCATACGTCCTTCTCCCGTTGCGCATCCCCTTCACGCACATAGCCCATCGCCGACAAAACGGCTTCCTCCCGCGCGCGCATCTGCGCCTTTTGTTCGGGCGTTTCATGGTCGTATCCCAACAGATGACACAAACCGTGTACCGCCAGATAATGCACCTCCCTCTGCAGGGAATGCCCGTATTCTTCCGCCTGCTGCGCCGCCCGCGCGCGGCAGATGACGATGCTGCCCAACACCAGATCGCCCTCCTCGTCCAAATCGAAGGGAAAATTTTTCTTGCGGATGGGCGCAAGCAAAATCCCGTCCAGATTCGGATAGCTCAACACGTCGGTGACGGCGTCTTTCCCGCGCGTTTCGGCATTGAGCGAACGGATCTGCTCTTCGCTCACAAACACGATCTCCACCGCCAGCGTGACGTCCGTATCCACGTCCTGCATGGCGCACGCTTCCAGCGCCGAGCGATCCAACAACTCCTCTTCACACTCGATCTTCAACTTACGCATCGTTCTTGGCTTCCTCTTCCTTTCTCTTGAGTTTGAGCTTCGGGTACAACACCCTGTGATGATACACGCCCGTAAGACAGCTCACGATCGTCTCTTTGATGGTCGTCAGATCGCGCATGGTCAAATCGCATTCGTCAAACTGATCCAGATCCATGCGCTCCTCGATGATCTCGCGGACGGCGTCCTCCACCTTTTCCGGCGATCGATCGGAAATCGTGCGGGAAATCGCCTCGCTCGCATCCGCGACCATGATGATCGCCGCGATCTTCGTCTGCGGTTTCGGGCCGCTGTAGGAAAAATCTTCAATGTTCAGCGCCCCGTCGCTCATCTTCAGCGCGCGCGCATAAAAATACTTGATCGGCATCGTTCCGTGATGCTGTACGGCAACGTCGGCAAGGATCTTCGGCAGCCTTCTGCCGAGGATCAGCTCATACCCGTCCTTGGCATGCGAACGGATGATGTCCACCGAAAGTTCGGGGGATAGCTCGCTGTGCGGATTGTAGCCCGTCTGGTTTTCCGTAAAATATTCCGGCTGGCGAAGTTTGCCTACGTCGTGATAGTACGCCGCCGCACGCGCCAGCGCCGTATCTTCGCCCAGCGCGATCGCACACGCTTCCGCCAAGTGCGCCACAACGATCGAATGATTGAACGTCCCGATTGCCTTCTCCTTCAGCTCCCGCATCAGCGGCGCGTCGTGATCGGTCAATTCGCGCAGACGGTAGTCGGTTATGCAGTTGAAACACACCTCAAACACCGGCAAAAACGCCATAAACAAGACCGCGGAAAGTACCCCCGCTTCCACTCCGTACAACAGCAAATAGACCGTTCCCACCCCGCGGTTATACTCCAAACAGGCGATCATGACCAGCATGGGAATGCAGACGGCAAACCCCGTAAGGAAGGAGCGCAGGCGCGTTTTGACCTTGCTCCCCACAAAGATCGCCACCATGCCCGCGGAAAACGTGAGCAGCGGCGAACAGTCGATCGCCGCCTGATACTGATCCATTTCGGCCAGCGAAGAAAAATTCGAAAAGCGATCGATGGAAAAGAGCATCAACGCAAAGATGATATTCAAAAAGATCGCGTCACGCCGCCCCAGCAGCATCAATACGAGCAGCGCCAACAGCGCCACCGGGCGCGAATAAATATTGAAAAAATATCCGAAGAAATAACAGACCAGAATGCAAAAATCCAACAGGAAAAAGATCAGCCAGATATTCTTGACCGTCGCCAACAGCGACCGGTCTTCAAAAATATAGTAGAAATAGATGGTCAAAAAGAGCAGAAAGATGCTCGACAACAGATAGATGACCATGTTGTAGTTGTTCAGGATGTATTCCTTCAGCGTCTCCTCCTGCTCGAGCGTACCCATCCATAAAAACAACAGCAAAAACAACAATAGGATCAGATAATTCGCCAAAAATACCAATACGCTCTTGACGCAGGCGGCTTTTCCGAATTTTTTTGTTTCGGTAGGGTCAGCTTGTCTCATTTTTTCCCTCCCCCGGATTCGCGCCGTATATTTTCCCGTTCATAGGCGCGCACGATCTGCATGACGAGCGGATGCCGCACGACGTCCTTTGCCGTAAGCGTGACCGTCTCGATCCCCTCGATATTCTTTAAGATGGATATGGCATGCTTTAAGCCGCTCTTCTTGCCCTCCGGAAGATCGATCTGCGTCACGTCGCCCGTGATCACCATTTTGCTCCCGTCGCCCATGCGCGTGAGAAACATCTTCATCTGCTCGCACGTCGTATTCTGCGCTTCGTCCAGAATGATAAACGCGTTCGAAAGCGTCCTGCCGCGCATGTACGCCAACGGCGCGATCTCGATACTGCCCTTTTCCATCAGCTTCGCATACGTCTCCAGCCCGAACATCTCCTGCAACGCATCGTACAGCGGACGCAGATACGGATCTACCTTCGTCTGCAAATCCCCCGGCAGAAAACCGAGCTTTTCCCCCGCTTCGACCGCCGGACGCGTCAGAATGATCTTCTCCACTTGCTTGCCCTTGAACGCGCTCACCGCAAGACATACCGCAAGATACGTCTTGCCCGTTCCCGCAGGCCCCACTCCGAATACAACCGTGTTCTTCTTGATCGCATCTACGTATTTTTTCTGCCCGACCGTCTTGCATTTGATCTGCTTCCCGCGCGACGTGATCGCCACTACCCCGCTCATCACCTGCTCGATCCCTTCCAGATTTCCCTCCCTGGCAAGTTCGATACAGTACACGATCCGCGATTTATCCACGCTCTCGCCCGCTCGGATCAGCTTGAGAATGCCCTCCAGCACGCGCGCCGCAAGTACGACGCTCCCTTCCTCTCCCGAAACCTTCAGCCGCACTCCCTCCACCGAAGCCTGTACGCCCAATTCCTGCGTAACAATATTCAGATTTTCGTCAAACGTGCCGAGCAATTTTTGCATGGTATCCAAATTGCCGGCATCGATGGAAATTTTTGTCTGCTCCATACCAACTTCCTTTTTCTTTCGGTCAATCGCTCCCTCTTCGAGCCATCGCCCCTCTCTCTTCCTCCCCGCAAGTTTATACAGGCTCGTCCCGCCATTTTACGGACTTATTCCGCCTTATTACGGACTTATTCCGCCTGTTTTCCCGCGCATTCGGCGCGCTTTGCGAGAAGGTTTGCGATCGAAACGGCTTGCCGTCAGGATCGTACGTCCGCTTTTTCGCCGAGGTTGACGCTGACGCGCACCCGATAGGTGATCTGCACCGTATAGAGCACGCCGCTCTGTTGTTGGGGCGCGCATTCCAAGCGGCACTCCAGCGGTTCGCCGCCGCAGGAAAAGATCGCCGCCATGCGCGCGCGTTGCCGTGCGGCGTCGCTATCTTCCGAAGCGGCGTAGGAAAACGTACCCTCGCAGAGGATGCTTGCCCGCGCGACGGCAAAGGTATCGATCCTCTCGCCCGCCTGCGTTTCCAGCCAGCCGCCGACGAGCACGTCGCCCGCCGATACGTGCGCGCCCTCCGCCGCCAGAGGCGTGCCGCGCAGCGCCGTCAACTCCTCCACGACCCCGTCGCAAGGGCTGACCAACTCGGTCTCGCGCGACGGCAGCGGGATCTGCGCGCTCTGTTCGATGGTCACCGTCAGAACGCTGCCCGACTTTTCCAGCGAAACAAACACGACGTCGTCCAGCAACAGCATTTGTTCCCGCGCGCGTTCGGCGGCCTGCGCGTCGTAGAGCGAAAAGGTATGAACCCCCTGCTCGTTTAACAGCTGCAAAGACTGCTCCCGATACCGCGCGCCGCTGCCCACGACGTCGATGCGCAATACGAACAGATTGCCTGCCGCCGCCGTCAGAAAAAACGCCAACAAGCCGATCGCCAGCGCCGGGCGATGCAGCAGTCTTTCCGCTCTCCGCTTCCATCCGCCGCTGCCTATTCTCTTTACAGTATAACACGAACCGCGAAAAATTGCAAAAATTTTTTTACTTTCTTTCGATTTTACCCGTATTTTCAGACATCCGGCGGCACATTTTTCCACCGAATGCACCGTAACGCCCGCCGCTACCAACTTATCCAAGGCGCGAAGCGGCACGCTCGCACGGATCTCGAATACGTCAAAAAAGAGAGGTTTCATTGCGCAACCTCCCCCAATTCTACCTTGTCGATCTTTCCCGTCAGCCAAAGATCGCCCAGTCCGTATCGCGCCACCACCAGGCCTTTCCCGTATATGCGCACCTCGCCGCCCCGCGTTTTGACGTTGACTTGCTCCGCGGTAAGCAGCGTGATCCCCTTTACGTTTTCCAGACACGCGCATACGCCCGTCATCACGACCACCTTCGCGCCGCCGTTGACCACGTCCTGCGATATCCCCAACGCGCCCAGCGCCTCTTCAAACAACCGCATCTCTCCTCCTCCCGATTTTGCAGTGCCGCGGCAAAGAGTTTTCGCTCCGTCTAAAAAGTGCGCTCTGCCCGCCGACAACCCATTTGCTTGCCTTTTTTTGTATCATTTGCTATAATTTATGCATACTGATGGATAGATATGTTCTCCCTCGCCCTTCGCGAGGGATCTGCGAGGTCGCATGCATTCATTCAAGACATCTGCTCAATCTACCCCCCTTTTGCGGCGTATCCTCTACGCCGCCTCGATCGCGATGACGATCGCCATGCTCGCCGTGATCGGACTGTATATCCGCTTCGACAAATTTTGGGACAGAGCCGCCGTTCTGCTGTGCAACACGCTCCTATGGATCTGCCCGCTGTTTCTGATTCCGCGGCTGCACGCGCACGTCGGAGACGGTGCCTTTGCCGTTGCCGAACTGTTCTGCTTCTTTGCGTCTTTTCTCGGTTCCGTTCTCAACTTTTATACCCGCTTTTGGTGGTACGACGTCGCCATGCACACCCTCTTCGGGTACTTGGCTTGCTATTTCGGCCTGTTCTGCGTCGCTAAACTCTCCGACGTGTTTCGACTGCGACCCGCCTTTGTCTTGCTCGTCTGCTTTTGCTTGTCGATGACCCTCGAAGCGCTCTGGGAAATCTTTGAGTTCGCCGGCGACAGACTCTTCGGAAATTTTGCACAGGGAATCCCGATCGTCCTGCCGGACGGCTCCTCCGTTACCTCCGTGGACGATACCATGCAGGATATCCTCTGCAACCTTGTCGGCGCGGCGATCTTCGCCCTGCAATACCTCGCTCATACAATCAGCAAAAAATCCCTGTTGATCGGCTATCTGAAAAAAGATTTCAGCTCGAAAAAACCTTCTCCCTCCGCCGATACGCCCCCTTCAACAGACTATAAGGAGTGATCCATATGCCTATTTTACAGTACCAATGCCCCGCCTGCGGAAAAAAATTCGAAGAATTGGTTCAAAAATTCGACGATCCCGTTCATTGCCCCGCCTGCAATCAGCTCGCTCGGCGCGATTGGAACGGCACGGTTTATTCCGCTACCGGAAAACCCGCAAAAAAATGCGCGGGAAACTGCAAGACGTGCGGCGGTTGCCATTGACCCCTCGCTCCCCCGCCCTCACTTTCGGCGCTTATACCCCCGCAAACGGCAAAGCATTTCGATGACCCTTGCGACTCCCGCAAACGGCAAAGATTTCGATGACCCTTGCGACTCCCGCAAACGGCAAAACATGCCCGCGATTGCGTGAGATGCCTGTGATCTGCCCGTTCGCGGATAAGCGCGCGGAATGAACGGACGAAACCCATCGGCGACAAACGTCCGTAAAGAATCGAAAAAATCTATCGTGGCGACAAATATCCGGCGCGCGGCTTCTGCCGCGCGCCTTTTCATTGCCGTCGCCCGACCGCAATACGGCGGTATTGTCCGATCATAACACGGCGGTACCGTCCACAAACGACTGCACGATCGAGAGAGCGCCTGCGCGCCGAAAGGATGCCGCGAGGTCTGCCGGGGTTGCCGTTTTTCCCGAAAAATCGGCGTAATAGCGTTTGAGACCTGCCGAAACGGCGGAAGCGCCCAACGCGTCCTCCAGCGTTTCGAACAGCAGCAAGCCCTTATCGTACGCCAAGACGACGTATTCATAGGCGCCGTATTCGCGCAAGGGGCGGTTCATCGAGGTATCCGCCTGCCCGAACACCTGCGTCTGGACGTTGCAAAGCGCGTTCATGGCGGTGCGCGCCGCGCGGATGCGCGCGTCCGCGTCGATGCCGTACTCCTCCCGCGCGGCGAAAAACTGCACGCACGCATATTCGGCCAAGCCTTCGTCCATCCAAGCGTCCACGTCCTGGTTGTTTCCGACCGCCGCATACCACCACTGATGCGCCGTTTCATGCGCCGCCGCGTACAGTTTGTCTTGCGAGGAAAGCGCGTCGGATACGTACGTCAGCCCCGGATATTCCATGCCGCCGAAACAAAAGCCCGTCTGCACGAGCGAGTACGTTTCATACGCATACGCGCCGTATTCCTTTGAGAAGTACGCGATGCAATCGGCGATCAGCCGAAGCGTCTTCTCCGCCTCTTCGTCCGAATAGTAATAGTAAGCGATCTGCGTGTCGCCCGCCTGCGTCTGCAAAACTTCAAAATCTTTGCTCAAGACAATCGCAAAGTCCCGCGCATTTTTCAATTCGAACGTGCTGACCTTCGAAGCCCCCTCCGCGGAGGCGGAAACCGTTTGCCCCGACGACGCCGCCACATACTCCGCAGGCGCTTTCAGCTGCACGAAATAGTCGGCGCACGCGCTGTAAAACGGATCGCCGTTTTGCGCATAGTCGCATTCATAGAATCCCTTTCCCCGCTCATACGCGCACAGAATCGGGTAAAAATTTCCGAGATTGACCGCGCGCTCCGCTATGCCCGTGCGATGGTTCACCTTTGCCAACGTGAGCGTGTATTCGATGGTCAGCGTCACGCTTTCGTCCGGATATACCTCCTCCTCCAGCCGTACGCACAAGAGCGTGCCGTCCGTGCCGCTCAACTCCCACCCCGCGGAGGGCGAAACGCTCTCGATCTCCATCTGCCCGTAACTCTTGCCCTCGTAATACGCCGACGCGAACGCCGCGGAAAGCGGCGGCATTTGCGCGCCCTCGCGATAGGCGTTTCCGTATAACTGGAACTTCAGCTCGTCGAACGCCTCCTCCGTATCGTTAAAGAACGAAAACTCTACCGCAGCTTGCAGCTCTCCATCCGCATATTCGGCAAAAATCTTATATATGTTCCTCTGTTTTTGCACCGAACAGGCGGAAAACGGCAGGCAACCCGCCGCCAGTGCGAGCGCCATGACACATACCATGATCCGTTTCATAGACATTCTCCTTTTCCCTATGCCTATGCTTGCCTGCGCCGTTTTATGCCATGGATCGGACATTTTGAAAGACACCTGTCCCGATGAAAGAGCGGTAAAAAACGCCCGACGTACGGGCGGACTCGACTTTTTCCAAGCGTTGCACCGAACAGTTTTTTAGCGTTGCACCGAACAGTTTTTTAGCGTTGCACCGAAAAGTTTTTTAGCGTTGCACCGAAAAGTTTTTTAGCGTTGCAAGAAATAATATAATTCACCTCAAAGGAAAAGCGGCAGGGACGCGTACGCGTCCCTGCCGCTTAAAAACGTGCGAATTTATTGATTTTTTCCGCAGCAATTCTTATACTTTTTGCCGCTGCCGCAAGGGCAACCTTGAGACTTCCTTTTCACCCTATTTTTCAACATTTTGGCACTATTTGTCGCTAAAAACAGCAAAAAACTACCGTATAAAAAATATTTAGACAGTAAAGGAGTAGCCACATGAATGACGAAGAAACATTCTTAAATCTATGCAAAACCGAAATCCACAGAGATGGAATTCAAGACTTAACGGATTGGTTAAAAAAGTCTGACTTTTTCACCGCTCCTGCAAGCACGAAATTCCACGGTAACTTTGAGGGCGGACTTTGTAAACATTCTCTGAACGTCGCACAAATGCTTTCAGACCTATGCACATTGCAAAATCTCTCATTTAACAGAGAATCCGTATTCATTGTATCCCTTTTTCATGATCTGTGCAAAGTGAATTTCTATAAAAAAGGATTTCGCAATATCAAAGATGAAAACGGATGCTGGATTACAAAAGAATTTTGGGAAATCGATGAGAAATTCCCCTGCGGTGAACACGCTGATAAATCTATTATTCTTCTGCAACAGTATATGAAACTTTCTCCCGAAGAAATATTTGCTATACGCGCGCACATGGGCGGATCTGCAACAGTATATGAAACTTTCTCCCGAAGAAATATTTGCTATACGCGCGCACATGGGCGGATTCGATACTTGCGTAAAAGGCGGAAGTTTTCTTATCGGCAAAATTTTTGAAAAGAGCAGACTTGCAGTTCTGCTGCACTGTGCAGATATTATGGCTACCTATTTGCTGGAAACCCGAAACGAGTAACAGCAATAAATATATTTTAGGAGGGCTTTTATGCCGGAGAAAAAACTGAATATTCATGAGAAACTGTTGAAGATCGCCGATGTGTCCGGAGTTCTTCGAAAAAACAAATCGGGGTTCAATTACAAATATACCACCGAAGACGAGATTCAGGCAAAAATAACCGCCGGAATGCAGAAATACGGAGTTATGCTTTATCCTTCCCTCGTGCCAGGTTCGTTGTCTATTATCCCCTATCACTATGACAAACCCAAAACCCCCCGTTCATTGTTTTGGCTTTGCTTATAACGTCTTAAATTATACGGACGGATTAAACGAATGCCTTTGGTTGTTGGAAAGAGCCGATGAAATGTGGGTATGCGGTGATTATCGTTCCAGCAAAGGTTGTCAGGCTGAAATCGAATTCTGTAAAAGCCACAAAATTCCCTTTACTATTAAACCAAATAAAAACAGCGTCATTATATAATTTTAGGGCACGGAAATTTCCGTGCCCTTTACTTTTAAATAATCTTTTATTTCAATCTATTAAAGTAACCCGTTCAAAATAAGGCGAATGAAAAAAATCTTCTAGAGACATTCCTAACCCATCGCAAATTGCATAGATGAACTTCAACTGAATAGACCAAATAATTTATTTTTTCCGAATACTGATCAAAATTTTCAGAATCAGTTGAATAATGCGCAAGATTGCAAT
>CALVYJ010000050.1 GCA_944372075.1 uncultured Clostridia bacterium
CGAGCAGAGCGGATTCGTCGACCAATTCGCCGCGCGAGTTATTGATCAATACGCTTCCGTCCTTCATTTTAGCGAACGCATCGGCATTAAACATCTGGGAAGTGGCATTGGTCAACGGCACATGCACGGTAATGAAGTCGGCATTTTTGAGTACCGTATCCAAATCTGCGGTTGTAACGCGAGTATCCAGGTGCAAAGCGGCTTGAACGGACAGGAAAGGATCGTAGCCGATGACTTTCATGCCGAGGTTTGCAGCGGTATTTGCGACGAGAACGCCGATAGCGCCCAATCCGATGACGCCCAAAGTTTTTCCGTTGATTTCGTGGCCGACGAATTTAGATTTACCTTTCTCGACTGTTTTGGAAATGGCGTCGGAACCTTTTAAGGTTTTGACCCAATCGATGGCGTCGGTAATTTTTCTTCCGCCCAAGAACAATTCGCAAATGACGAGTTCTTTTACGGCATTAGCGTTGGCGCCGGGAGTATTAAAGACGACGATTCCCTTTTCCGTGCAAGCGGGGATAGGGATATTGTTGGTACCGGCTCCGGCGCGGGCAATGGCGAGGAGGTGTTCGTTGAGGGGATAATCGTGCATATTGAAGCTGCGCAGCATAATTCCGTCGGGGTCTTGTACGTCGGAAGAGAAAACATAATTGTCGGGAATGTGCTTATCAGCGACTTCGCTGATCTCATTTAACTTAAGAATTTTGACCATATCGGATACCTCAAGCGTTTTCCTGTTCAAATTTTTTCATAAACTCTACGAGTTTACGGACGCCTTCCACGGGCATTGCGTTGTAGATGGAGGCACGCATGCCGCCGACGAGGCGGTGACCTTTTAAGGTGACAAGTCCCTGACTCTTTGCCTCTTTTACGAATTTTTCATCGAGTTCTTTAGAGGGGGTGACGAAGGGGACGTTCATGATGGAGCGGAATTCTTTGACGACGTTGTTTGTGTAGAAAGAAGAATTGTCGATAAAGTCGTACAAAAGTCCCGCTTTATATTCGTTGATTTTATTGATTTCTTTTACGCCGCCCAAAGATTTGAGATGACGCAACACGAGGTTGGCCATATAGATTGAAAAGCAAGGCGGGGTATTGTAGAGCGAACCGTCGGCGGCCTGAGTTTTCCATTTGAGCATAGTGGGGCAAATGGGCAGAGGGTCTTCGATAAGATCTCTGCGGGCGATGACGATGGTCACGCCGGCAGGCGCGAGATTCTTTTGAGCGCCTGCGTAGATAACGCCGAACTTTGTTACGTCTATTTCGCGCGACAGGATTTCCGAACTCATATCGCACACGAGAGGTGCTTTCGTGGACGGAAATTTCGTATAACGCGTACCGAAGATGGTATTGTTGGAGGTTATATGGACGTAATCGGAGTCGTCGTTGAAGGCGATCTGATCGACGTCGGGGATGTAGGTATACGTTTTGTCTTCGGAGGAAGCAACGAGGCGAGCATCGCCGTAGATTTTACCTTCCTGCCATGCTTTTTTAGCAAAGTTTCCGGTGACGATGTAATCGGCTTTTCCGTGTTTCATGAGGTTGAGCGGAACGGCAGCGAATTGTTGGCTGGCGCCGCCCTGCACGAAAAGAACGCAATACGTATCGGGGATATTCATCAATTCGCGCAAATTTGCTTCCGCTTCTTCAACGATAGCGGAGAAGGCTTTGTCGCGGTGGCTGATTTCGGTAACGCTCATACCGGTGCCGGCGAAATCGAGGAATTCTTTTTGAGCTTGTTCCAGCACTTCGAGAGGAAGCATGGACGGGCCTGCGGAAAAGTTAAAAACTCTCATCATGGATTCTCCTTAGAAATTTTACAAATAGCCGAAAGGCGGCTGAAGTGCAACTATGTGCAACATAGTTATTATATAATAAACATTGAGTTTTTTCAAGTCTTTGAGGGGTATAAAAGCATTTTGGAAAATTTTTTCCTGAAACGGGAAAGGCATGTATAAAAAGATGAGGAAGGGGTCAAAAAATAGTCGGAAAAAGTATTTACTTTTTTTGGGAAATATAGTAAAATAATAATGATAAAGTTAAAAAAGCAAGGGAAGGAAGGGGTTTGCCCCTAGGGGAAGGATATGTCTGAAACGACGCGACAAAATCGCAACGGGTTATCGGCAATAGAGCGGCTGCGGGCGACGGATAAATATTTGACGGAGATGCGCGGCATTTTGGCATCGATGGATGAAATAGCGGTATTGCGGCAACAGCGCGGCGAAGCGGCGTCGGATGAATTTGGGGGATATCGCCGTTCATCGGTAGAAGAATTTATCCGCGAGTTGGAAAAGCAGAAAGAGGCGTTGTTGGCGGAGATAGCGGAAGAAGGCGGAGAGGGCGCTGCGGTAGTGTCGTCGCCGGAGAACGGGGAAATTGCGAAAGAGGATGCGGTCAGCAATTTTCAGAAGGGAGACATATCGTTGGTGCTGGAGAGCATGTATACGAGTTTATCCTATGATATCGAGAAGCTGCGGAACGATATTTTGCAGGAAATGAAATACACATATAAGCAAGATATCGCGATTTACGACGATTTATCCGCGCGATTGGACACGATCAAGTCGTTGGAGAGTACGGAGATATTGTCGGGCGGGTTAGCGGAGCTGGAGAAGAAGATCAAGGCGATGCAGGCGCCCGATTACGATACGATAGCCGCCCGTGTTGCGGAAAAGATGTCGGACGGTATCGACTATGATCGGCTGGCGGAGCGAATTGTGGCGGTCATGGCGAGCGACAGAGTGGAAGTTGCGGGCAAGAGCGGAGAAACGGCGGGATTGGAGCGGAAGATCGATGCGATCAAGGCTGCGTTTGACGGGACAGTGAATACGCGGCAGATGGCTGATTTTCGAAAACTGGACGCTTTAATTTCCGAATATTTGCGGACAATGTCGTATGATACGATTCCCGATTTATTGACGGCGGCAAATGAGATCAAGGACGCGGCAAACCGGTACATTCTCAGCGGAAACGTATTGCGCGGGGAAGCGATGCTGACCGATCTGCAGGCGCGGCTGATGCGGGTGAACGTATGGGGGTCGGATGCGATTGCGGTCGTGACGGACGCGATACGGGAGCACGGTTTGCCGATAACCTATTCGGAAGCGGCGTTTGCGGCATTCGGCGAAGCGGTAAAGAATTTTGAGCAAGCGTCGGTGTATGTTGAGGATGACGTGACGAACGAAGTGTTGCGCACCAAGCGCGCGATGTTTTGCGATACGGAGCAAGATGCTTTGGATCGGGATACGTATGCCGAATTTTTGCAAGTGCGGCAGGGGATGCAGGGCAGAGAGGCGACGAAAGAAGAGATCGAGGATTTGACGCAGTTAAAGAAGGAGCTGATGACCTTCAATTTAACGTATTTTATTGATTTTACGCCGGCGATGTACGAAGAGAAAGAGTCTGTGCCGAACGTCGATACGCAGCAAATATTGGAGGCGATATCGAAGATCCGCAATGCGGACGAGCGTTCGGAGTTGGTGGCGGAAGAGAGGACAGCGGTGAGCATGGAAAGTTTACCCAAGTCCAAAACGGGGCCGCAGATCAAGAAACAGCGGCAGTTGCGTCCGGCTATCACGGCCAAGGACAATAAGGTGGAAAAGGTAGGGCAGCCGTTGCTGGTCGTGCATAGGAAGATAGACGTATCGACGGGTGAAGACGCGTTATCGAAACAGATTGTGCAGGAGTTGGCGCAGAAGATAGCGGCGACGAGATTGAAATAAACTTTGCCTGGGAGCAAAGGAAAGGATAGAGGAACGAATTGACAGGCCGGGTCTTATTACATGCAGTAAAACACAAAAGAAGGGGCTGGATTTGGGATTCAGCCCCTTGTTTGCGTAGAGACCGGCGAAGGAGGGCATTTTGAAAGAAAGGAAAGAGAAAAATTTTACACAGGACAAGACAGTTTTGCCGGGGGGGCATTCGGAGATGCCTCGGTTTATCGGGAACGCGAAGAGCGCGGCAAAAAAAGGTTCGCAGGAAGGGACAAAGCGGCCGGGAGAGAACGGTGCGCCCGGAAAGCAGGGCAATCGTGCGAAGGCAGCCTCGAGCAATGCGGAAAAGCAAGTAAAGCAGGCGGCGCCTGCGGAGCGCGGCAAGCGCATGCCCAAGCGCGGCAAGGTAAAAAATCCGGTAAAGATCCTGTTTTTAGGCGGAGTGGGCGAGATCGGAAAGAACATGACGGCGATCGAGTGCGGCAACGACATACTGATCATCGATGCCGGGCTTACCTTTCCGGATGAAGAGTTGCCGGGCATCGATCTGGTGATACCGGATATCAGTTATTTGGTGCAGAACAAACAAAAGGTGCGAGGGGTATTGATCACGCACGGCCATGAAGACCACGTCGGCGGGATACCCTATTTGTTGAAGGAGATCAATTGTCCGGTATACGGAACGAAGCTGACGTTGGCGTTAGCGGATAACAAACTGCGCGAGCATCGTCTCAATCGCGTGCAGATGGTGTGCGTAAAGCCGGGGGATAAGGTACGGCTCGGATGTTTTGGCGTAGAGTTTATCAATGTCAACCATTCGATTGCGGGCGCGGTTGCGTTGAGCATCGATACGCCGCAGGGGCGGATCGTACACAGCGGAGATTTTAAGATCGACCTGACGCCGGTGGCGGGACAGCCGATCGATTTGAAGCGCATGGCAGAGATCGGGCAAGAAGGGGTCAAGTTGTTGTTGTGCGAGTCTACGAACGTTGAGCGGCAGGGATATACGATGAGCGAAACGGTCGTCGGCACGACGTTGGATCATCTGTTTGCGGAGCATGCTTCGCGCAGGATCATTGTGGCGACGTTTGCGTCGAACGTACACCGTCTGCAGCAGATCGTGGATCTTGCGGCAAAGTATCGCAGGAAAGTGGCTTTATCGGGCAGAAGCATGCTCAACGTCGTCGATGCGGCGACGAAGATCGGCGAGCTGACCATTCCGGAAGGCGTACTGATCGACGTAGAAAAGATCAAAAACTACTTTGATCGTGAGATCGTGATCGTATCGACGGGCAGTCAGGGAGAGCCGATGAGTGCGTTGACGCGGATGGCGAGCGGCGATTTTAACAAAGTGACCATCGGTTCGAACGATACGATCATCATATCGGCAAGTCCGATTCCCGGCAACGAGAAGATGGTGTACAAAGTCATCAACAACTTATACCGGAAGGGAGCGAACGTCGTATACGAATCGCTGGAGAAGATCCACGTATCGGGGCACGCGTGTCAAGAGGAATTGAAGATCTTGCACAATCTGATCAAGCCGCAATTCTTCATTCCGGTACACGGTGAGTATCGGCATCTGAAGCGGCACGCGCAGTTGGCGATGGAGCTTGGCATGAGCGAAAACAATATTCTGATCGCGGATATCGGAAATTGTGTGGAGCTGACGCGCGATTCGATGCAATTCGGAGAGAGCGTATCCAGCGGCTCGCGGCTGGTAGACGGCGGATCGCTGGAAGACAGGGAAAACAGCACGGTCATGAAAGATCGCAAGCATTTGTCGGAGGACGGCATTTTTGTGATCACGGCCTGCGTATCGGAGCGCAGCGGGGATCTGTTGAGCGATCCGATCGTGGTAAACAGGGGATTTGTAATGCCGGAGAATGCCGATTATATCGGAGAGATCCGAAAAATCGTGGTAAACTGTGCGCAACAAGTCGATATACAGGGGGATACAGACAATACGGAATATGCGGCAGTGATCAAAAAGTCTGTCAAGAATTTTATTTACAAGAAGACCAAACAAAACCCGGTGATCATGGCGAATATTGTGCGGATATAGAGGCGGATGGAGAAATTGAAGGACTGGATGCAGTTGCATATAGATGCGCGGCTGGCGTCGTTGCGGGAGCAGGCAAAGGGGGTGCGGGATCCCTCCACGGAGGATGAAACGCTGCAATTTTTGCTGTGTGTGGCGCGGATGCGACAGCCGGAGCGGATTTTGGAGATCGGCACGGCGGAGGGATTGACCTCCGTCGCGCTGTTATGCGAGTGTAAAGGGGCGCGGCTCACCACGATCGAGGCGGACGAGGCGCGCTATTTGCGGGCGAAACAAAATTTCAAGGATTTTTGCGTAGCGGATCGTGCGAATCCGATTCTGGGCGATGCGGGAGAGGTTCTGCGGTCGTTGGAAGGGAGGTTCGACTTAATATTTTTGGACGGGCCGAAGGTACAATATATACGGTATTTGCCCGATTGCAAGCGGCTTTTGAGTAAAAACGGGGTATTGTTTGCGGACGACGTGCTTTTATACGGATGGGTCGACGGAAGGGAAGAAGTTCCGCACAAGCGCAGGATGCTGATCGAGCACATACGCGAATATCTGCGCGCGGTGACGCAGGACGAGGATTTGATGACGTCCATCCTGGAGATCGGGGAAGGCGTAGCGTTATCGGTCAAGCGATAAACTGGAAAAGTGCAAGAGATGGCTTGCATGCGGGAGAACGGAAGGTGAACAAATCGATTGAGCTGCTGGCACCGGCAGGGAATTTTGATAAACTGAAAACGGCGATCTATTTTGGTGCAGACGCGGTATATTTGGGCGGAAAGGACTATTCTTTGCGTAGTTTTTCGGAAAATTTCACGGCAGAGCAAATGCGGCAAGCCGTTCGGTATGCGCATTCTTGCGGGAAAAAAGTCTATGTGACCGTGAACATATTTGCAAAGAACGGCGATTTTGGCGCTTTGCGCGACTATCTGGTTTTTTTGCAGGAGATCGAAGCGGATTCCGCGCTGGTGACGGACGTCGGGGTCGCGGCGATGGCGAAAAAGGTCGCTCCGAAACTGAAACTGCATATTTCCACGCAGGCAAACACGACGAACAAGTATGCGGCGAAATTTTGGCAAGAGCAAGGGGCGGAGCGGGTCGTATTGGCGCGGGAGCTTTCGTTGGAGGAAATAGCGCAGATCCACGAATATTGTCCCACATTGCAGTTGGAGGCGTTTGTACACGGCGCGATGTGCATCTCGTACAGCGGAAGATGTCTGTTGAGCAATTATCTTGCGAACCGAGATTCCAATCGCGGGGCGTGCGTGCAGGCATGCCGATGGAAGTATGCCGTGCGTGCCGTTCGGCCCGAGCAAGAGTCCGAAGGCGAATTGCGAATGGAAGAGGACGATCGGGGCACATATCTGTTGAACAGCAAAGATCTGAATATGCTGTCCTGGCTGCACGCGATGGAAGAATGCGGGGTCTGTTCGTTCAAAATAGAGGGGCGGATGAAGAGCGCGTATTATTTGGCGACGGTCGTCAACGCCTATCGCCGCGCGATGGACAATACTTTGACGACCGAGCAGGCGCAGGAAGAATTGTGCAAAGTGGCGCATCGTGCGTTTACGACGGCGTATGCGTTCGGAGACAATGCGCAGACGGTCAACTATGCGGACTCGCAGGAGAGCGGGACGCGCGAATATGTGGCGGACGTATTGGAGGGCGGCGCGATTCCGTTGGTGCAGATGCGCAATCGATTCCGTCTGGGAGATGTTTTGGAGATTTTATCGCCCTCGCAGCAGTTTAATCGCACGTTTGTCGTGCAGGAGATGGCAGATGAAGCGGGGCAGCGCATAGAGGATGCGAAATACGTCATGCAGGCGCTGCGTTTGCATTGCCCGTATGCGTTGCAAGCGGGAGACATTTTAAGAAAGGTGTTATAAGAGCGGTGGGGGAAGAAATGGTGATCCTGCATTCGGATCTGAACAATTTTTATGCTACGGTGGAGCGAAAGTTGTATCCGGATCTGGCGGGCAAACCGATCGCCGTATGCGGAGACAAGGAAACGCGGCACGGCATCGTATTGGCAAAGAGCGAGGAAGCGAAGGCGTACGGTATCAAGACGGGCGACGTGATCTGGGAGGCGAAGCGAAAGTGTCCGTCGTTGATCATACGACCCGTGCGATTTCGGGAATATGTCCGACAGTCGCGGATGGTGCGCGATATCTATGCCCGATTTACCGATCGGATCGAACCGTTCGGCATCGACGAATGTTGGCTGGATGTGACGCACAGCAAAATTTTCGGAAGCGGAGAAGAGATCGCGGAAACGATTCGCAGGGCGGTCAAGGAAGAGTTGAATTTAACGGTATCGGTGGGCGTCAGCTTCAATAAGGTATTTGCGAAATTGGCGAGCGATCTGAAAAAGCCGGACGCGGTCACGGTTGTAGATCGGGGGAATTTTCAAGAGAAGCTGTACGGTCTGGCGGTAACCGATCTGCTGTATGTGGGCAAGGCGACGGCGGAAAAGTTGCGGCGAATGGGGATCAAGACGATCGGCGCGTTGGCGGCGGCAGACGAGTCGCTTTTGCATACGGTATTGGGGAAATGGGGCGTCACGTTATCGCGGTACGCGCGGGGATTGGACGATGCGCCCGTGCGGGACATGCATGAACGTGCGGAGCTGAAATCGGTGGGAAATTCATTGACGTATCCCGAAGATATTTACAAGCTGGAGGATATAAAGCGGCTGCTGTACGTATTGAGCGAGAGCGTCGCGGCGCGAATGAAAGATGCGGGATTGGGCAAAGCGGATACCGTGCATCTTTGGGTGCGCGATAAAGAGCTGGAAACGTACGGATGGCAGAAAAAGGTTCGGCCCACGGCATTGGTCGGAGAAATTGCGGAAGCGGCGTTTGCCCTGTTTCGGGAACGCTATGTGGCGCGGCGCGCGGTGCGCGGATTGGGCGTAACGGTGTCGGGGTTTAATAACGGGATCGAGCAACTGTCCTTTGACGTGTGCGGCGGTGCGTATGCGAAGAAAGAGAGAGCGGAAGAGGCGGTCGCGAAGATACGCGAAAAGCATGGATATTCCAAATTGCAGAGAGGGATCATGTTGGAGGATCCGTCGGCGGGAAGAATGGATATCCGCGGGGAGCGGCTCGTGCGACCCGGAGGCGTGGACGGCGAGATCGCATCGCAGGACGAAGGACTCTGGGAAGAGGAACCCACGGACGAATAGAGGGGAATCGGAGCGATCGGAGTTTTTCAAAAAGAGATTACGGAGGCAAAAATGGGAAAACAGCGATATACGATGCAGGAATTTGCGAGCAAGCATTCGCTGCAAGTCAACAAAAACTGTTGTTACGGCACATACGAAGGGTATCGGGTGCATGTGCAGTATTCGGTGCTGGGAAATCCGTCCTGTCTGATAACGGTGGTGACGGATACGGGCGAACGGAAAGGCGAATTGGAGCGTTTTTTGGAGAAACACAAGCGGGAATTGAAGCTGAACGCATACGGGGTAGTCGGAATCGGATTGATGGTCAATCCGCAATTTTATACGGACGTCTACCATCAAATTGAGACGGTCTTGAATAAAATTGTGGCATATCTCAAGAAAAACCGTTATCCGGACGCCACGGTATGTCCCTATTGCGGACAACCGCTGGGAGAGGACGGGATCGAGATCTACGAATCGGGCATACCGTTTGCGGCGCATGAAGCGTGTTATGAGCGCGCATACGAGCAGGCCAAGCGAAAGGAGGCGGCTGCAGCGGCAAGCCCGAAGCGAAAAGCGAGCGGGTTGCTGGGGGCGTTTTGCGGGATTTTGGTAGGCGTCGTGGTATTTGTGATGTTGTTTTTCCTCTGGAAATTCGCCGCGTTCGGAGCTGCCGTAGCGGTATTTTTGGGCGGATGGCTGTACGGAAAATTCGGAGGGAGAAACGTTCCGTTTAAGGTTGTAAGCGTCGCGCTCTGTACGTTGGGCGCGATGCTGCTGACCTATTTTATCTGTCTGATGGTAGAAGCCGGCGGCGAAGGATTCGCATATATCGCGCGAAACTTGGAACAGAGCGAGGAATACAGGACAGAATTTTTCATGAATTTACTTTTTATCGTTGTCTTTGACGCGATCGGAACGTTGTACGCTGTGTTTTCCTGTCTGCGCGAGGGAAAGAAAATATCGGCAAATATGCGTCGTGCCAAATAGAGCGAAAAAAGAGCGAACAGGGGATCGGCGCGGGAGACGGCGGCGTAAAGATGTCTGCGGATTCGGGTAAGACGGATCGCGCCGAAGTTGCTTTGCGGTCGAGAAAAAAGAAGTACGCGGACGAGAGGAGACATATGGTCATCGATTTTCATGCACACGCCTTTTTGGACGCATTGGCGGCCGGAGCCGTCGCGTCGTTGGGGAAACGTGCGAATTTGACGCCGTTCACGGACGGAACGGTATCCGGAACGGAGCGCTGCATGCGGGAGCAGGGCGTAGATCGTTTTGTGGTTTTGAATATTGCAGTCAATCCCAGGACGGAGCGTCACGTCAATGATTTTGCGATTTCGCTGTACAAGAACCCGAATATCATACCGTTCGGGTCCGTACATACGGACTCGGAGCATGCCTTCGAAGAGCTGAAACGGTTAAAGGAAGCGGGGATCAAAGGCATCAAATTTCATCATGAATACCAGAATTTTTATGCGGATGACGAAAAGGCATATCCGATTTACGAAAAGTGTGCGGAGATGGGATTCATCATGCTGTATCACGGAGGAGCCGATCGCGGATTTACGACGCCGGTCAAGGCGTCTCCGGAGCGAATTCGTCGGGTGTGGAAAGCCTTTCCGCAGGCGAAAATTATCGCCGCGCATCTAGGCGGACAGGATATGACGGAGCAAGCAATAGAGAGTTTGCTCGATACCGGCGTCTATATCGATACGAGTTTTGCGGCTCTTTCCGTTCCGATGGAACAAGGAAAGAAGGTGATTCGGGCATTCGGGAGCGAGCGCGTGTTGTTCGGTTCGGATTGCCCTTGGGATACGCCTGCCAATACGTTGCACTATTTGCAATCGATGGAGCTTACGGAAAAAGAGATGGAGGACATTTGTTCTCGAAACGCATTGCGTTTGCTCGGTGAATGACGCCGTTTCGGGCGGTTGACGGCGAGTATAAA